>NZ_CP070977.1:2708059-3008955 GCF_018417535.1 Burkholderia pyrrocinia
GAATTGAACATACCGATCCCGTGCGGTGATAGTCAGGCTCTGCGTCGCTCGCGAGATTGCGACGTAGAAGAGCTTCGCCTGCGCGTAGTCCTCGTTGCCGAAGTGCGAGGCGTCGGGGATCAGCACGTGATCGAATTCCAGGCCCTTGAGCAGCAGGGGCGTCGAAATTGTCCGCCGCTGCAGGGAGCGGCCTGCTGCACTCACGCGCTGTCGGATCTTCAGCACCGCTTCGGCGAGAGTGGCCGCCCGATCGGCAGCCAGCTCGCCCAGCGCGCGCTCGGCATCGCGCCACAGCTCGCCCCGGAACAACCGCCAGCGCGGGTGGCGACGCGCGAGCCGCATGAACTCGCGAGCCGCTTCGGCACAGTCAGCGCCTCCCAGTTGTCGGGCGGCGGCTTTCATGTCGTCGATGACCTGCGCCTGCTCGGGCGGCAACTCCTCGTTGGCCTGCTTCTCGCGCTTGTGGAAGCAATCTGTGCTCAAGGCCAGGACGGTGTCTAGACGTTGTTGTGCGCCTGCGCTGCCATCCCAGCCGGAAGCGAAGCTCGTCAGCCGCCTGGCGGCGACCTCCTCGATGGACTGGTACATGCCGCGCGTGGCGCGGGCCAGGTTGTCACACATGCCCCGACGGCAGTGGATCGCAGCGGTTGTTCCCTCGCGATCCTCGATGCCGTCGAAGAACGCGCCCATGTCGAAGGCTTCGTCAGCGTGCCGAAACGTGACCGGGCCGGAGTCCAGATCGATGCGCTCGCCAAGGATGAGGCGTCGGCGCGTCTCCGCGATCCATGCACCAAGGGCGGGGTTCTTCTTCTGCCAGCGGCGCGGCTCCTCCAGTTCGAGCGCGAGCGGGAAGGTCGGATAAACATCGCGCTGCCAGCGAAGCCGGGCGTTCGCGAATTCGAAGATGCCCTGCATCGGATCGCCGAATACGATCGTAGGAACGATCTCTGAGAGCGCGATGGCTAGCGCATGCTGGCCGGGATCGCAGTCCTGATACTCATCAATCAGGATGCGGTCATACGAGGACCGCACCACGTCGCGGACCGCCGAGACCTTCAGCACGTTTAGGGCGTTCTGCCGCAGCGCGCTCCATTCGGCCCCGGTGGGCATCCCCGCGGGCGGGTGGCCGCGCTTGGGGAAGGCGCGCACATAGCGCATGCACCATCCGTCGATGGTGTCTACGTTTGCCGCGCCTGCCGGTATGTTGAGTCGCTTCAGCCTGCCGCGCAACGCATTTACGCCAGCATGCGTATGCGTGAGGATCAGAGTGCGTATGCCCAGCGCCGCCGTCTTCGCGATGGCCTCGGTCTTTCCGTGGCCCGCCGGTGCGATCAGTGAGCCGACGGTAAGCCCGGCGAGGATGCGAGCCTCAGGCATAGAGCCACGCCTCCAGCGCTCGTACGCACTTCGAGAAAGCCGACGCGGGCGCTTGCTCGACAATCTCCCATGCGATGGGCGCGATGGCGCGGCCCGAGTGCAGCTCCTTGAACCAGTTTTTCTTCGACGCGATCCCCGCCAGGGTTGCACGAAGGGCAGCCCCATTAGCGGTGACAAGCAGTTCCCACGAGTTAAAGGCAAGGCTCGTCGTCTCAGGCGTCAGCTCCGCATCCCTGGCCATCAGGGTTGCCGCGACCGACTCTTCGGACTTCTCCGCGCGCGCGTAGTCGAGCAGCGCCTGCACCTGCGCGTCGCTGGCGGCCGTGAACAGCGCCGTCTCCGTATCCGTCGTGCCGTCGTACTGGAAGACCACGACGCCGGCGGCGGCAATATCGCGCGTCTCGTCTGGCGTCAGCGGACGGTCGGAGTCCCGATACAGAGCGACGGGGTAGCCTAGCGTCGCAAGCGCTACCGCCAGTTGCGGAGCTTGCGTTCCTTCGCCATCTGCAAAAGCGACGCCGCGCTGTTCGACGGGGACGCCCCCGTTGCGCGCGCAGAAAGGGGCGCGGAAGCCAAGCAGCAGACCCACCTCCGTCACGCCCTCGCAGATGAGGATGCGGCGCGCGAACAGGGCGCGCGGCGTCTTCTTCATCAACTTCGCGAAGGCAGAGAGGATCGAAGGTGCCTGGAACTCGGTCCGCTTGCTGGCCCTGTCGCGACGCCCGACATAGAGGTTGCGCGCCTCGATCTCGCCGATGGCGACATCGGAGTGCGTGGTCATGAGAAGCTGCCCCACCGGCTTCTTCTCCGTCGCAGCGGTCGCCTGCGCCTCCTTTAAGCGTGCAATCGCCCCGATCACACGGTGCGGTTCAAGGCCGTGCTCGATCTCGTCGATCAGGACGACGGCACCTTCCGTGATGGCCGAGCGCTGGATTGCCAGCGTCGCCAGACGCCGGGTTCCCAAGCCTGCGAGGCGCAAGGGGACGCCGCCGTCATGGAGTGCGATCGAACTGGTTGAGAACCCGCCCCGCAGCAGTTCCAGACCGGGGCCGTACTTGTCCTGCACGTAAGCGCCGAGGGCAGAGGCCTGCGTCTGCGCCGCTTTCGCGGCATCCGCGAGTGCCGTCACCTTGTCGAGCTTCGCGCTGCTGCGCGCCGTGCGGTAGGCATCGGCCAAGTTGCGAGCGGCGTCGTCCGCGTCACCCGTCAGTTTGGCGAGCACTGAGCCCTGGCCCCAGGTTAGGTGCCGGGCGTCGTCGCCTGCCAGTCGCACCAGGCCGAACAGGGCACGGTCCCTGTTCGAGAGCGTGCGCGGGTTGGTGGCAGAGTCGCGCACTAGCTCCCACACTGGTTCCATCGTGGCATCCACCGTCAGGCGCACGGTGAGCACAGGTTCATCTCCGTCTTCCGGCTCGTCGTTCAGCGTTCCCGTTGCCGACCAGCCGCTGATATACAGGCCGAAGCGCTCGTCGGACTTCAGCGCCTTCGAGAGCTCTCCGACCGTGACCTCGACACAGATTGGCGTCGCCGTATCTCCATCGAGGAAATCGACTTCGCTGAAGGCGAGCCAGCGCGAGGACAGGGCCGCCTCGATAGCATCGAGGACCGTAGATTTGCCGGTATCGCCCACGCCGATGAGGCAGCACAGCGGCGACTGCGGTTTCCAGTCAAGAGCGCCGATCCCGCGAAAGTTGCTGATCTTCAGTTGTCTTACCTGCATCCCATACTCCGTCCTGCCTGCCGTGCGCACCGTATTTCCTTCGCCTTTCGGCGAAACGAAGCTCCCGCAGGAACCCTTCTCGTTGCTGACGCTGCCGCTAGGTGGCAGCGGCGACCGGTAATACCGCCGTGGCGGCGACCGCGCCGTCCAGGGTGCCGCTCTTCTGCTGCACCAGCGCCGGATAGCCCGTCAGGTAGTACTTGTTCGGCTCGTTCTTCGTCAAGATGTGGTTGTGGTCACGGTTGATGCCGACCAGCAGCCCTGTGCCGATTAGCAGACTGATCGCCTTGCGGATGTCCCGCTCAGAGATGCCGGTCCGCTCGAAGATGGTCTCATACGACGCCATCGAGAAATAGTTGTGGTTGCTGCGGATCGCCGCGAAGTACAGGTAAAGCTTCATCGCGTGCAGTTCGTGCTTCGAGCGCATCGTGAAATGCGCGAACGGCTTGATCACGTTGCCCGCCACGATCGCGTGGCAAGGCAGCTTGAAGAAGCGGTGCTCCTCCGGCCAATTGATCTTGTAGCGGCGCTTCTGATGCGATCCCTCGGGTGCAATCAGGCCGAGCGCGACCAGACGCTGCAGCCCCGCTGAGATCAGCGCGCGCGACAAGCCGGTCGCTTCGCGGAGATCAACGTACGTCCCTTCGGCGATCGCCACGTACCGCCCCTGCTCGTCGAGCCATGCCGTCGCCATGAAGTTGAGCGCGACAAGCAGCATCAACGCCGCCGTTTCGCCTGCAGGCTTCGCACCGTCAGCGGTGCTCCATTTCATCTGCGGCAGCGCCGCCAGCACCGGTGCGGAGGGCAGCCGGTGCCATTGCGAGGATCGGATCACTTCCGGCCTCCCTTCTTCGACGTCACGTAAAGCGCGTACCCGGCGACCCCAAGCGCCATGACAGGCACTAGCGCGGTGAAGAGCTGAACCAACGACGGCGTATTCGCCGACAACCAATCCAGGCAGAAGAGCAGCAACTCATTGTTCATCTGGTCCGTCCTTTCTGACGTTGAGCCGATGGACCAGAATTTATTGATTCTTGAGCGTCATATCTAGAAATCGGTGCGTCGGCTGTGGGCTAGAATATCTGCAAATCTCTTATACAACAATGGCTTACGATTACCACTAGTCGTTCACGGGACGGCGAGCTTAGTTCACGGAAGCGGCCACCCTGCGCGCCCGTGAACTGAAGTCACTCTCGGGCGGCGAATGCGACCTTCTTTGCTAGTGCTCGCGAGCTTCATTGGAAGGACAGCCGCCAGTCTAAGACTGGTCGCCCGTTCCATCGCACCGAACGACCGTTGACCGCCACGCCCGCCCCGGCGTGCCGGGCCACGCTCCGGCTCCAGCCCGGCGTCCGAGAGGCGAAGATCGTTAAGGGTTGTTCGATGCCAGCGTACATTCGTCCCACAGCCACGGCAGAAATCGACCCGAAGCGGTCCAACGATGCCGCACATCGGCATCGGCGGGTGTCGAACCAGGAGCGGCCCACGCATTTCAAGGCAACTCCATTTGACACCCTCAACGCAACTGCTCGATTTCGCTGGCAGGGAGACTGAAGCCCTCATCGAGCCATCCAGTGACCCCACCGGTCGACCAGTCGCGCAGTATCCGTCTGCCCGAATCTAGTGTCGCGTAACTCGCCCTCCCCAACCGGCAGAGGCGTTATAAACTTTCGGCCAATCTAATACGGGGAGTATCGGGGATGGCATTACCAACGCAGTGGTTTGCAAACAGAGGCCAGATGATCCAGACGGCGTCGGCCGCCATGCCGCTACTGGGAGCGCTCGGCACGGGTTACGCGAAATCGCCAGTGTGGTTGACGGCAGGGCTCGTCGGTGTGGCAGTAGGCGCGGGTGTGGCACTTCTGGCGACGCGGCGGGCAACGGCGGCGGCCGCCGCGCAATCGCTCCCGACACCGTTGAGTGCACTGACGCTGATGAGTCACGATTTCGTGGCAGACGATCGTGAGCAGATCCATTACAAGCGCAAACTCTATCTGCAGTTTCAGAACATGGGGACGCAGGGCCTCGTCATTGGTCCAGAGACAACGTGGAAGCACGGGGACATGCACGTCAAGACGACCCGGGAGCATGTCTGGCAGCTTGAGGGTCCCAATGGGTTCCGTAACGAAGACTGGTCTGCCGAGGCGGTCGCGGTGATTGTCCCACCTGGCAAGCGCGTTCGCACGTGGGTAGGTCTCCCGCTTCGGGCCACCAAGCGCGAAGTCGACGCATACGTAAGCGAGCATCGCGCCGGGGCGCTTGTCACGCAGGTTGCCTGGGAGAACCGTGCTGATCTAGCAATCTGAACGACAAGCATTGTGTGTGCAAGTTCGGCCGATCGCGGCGTTTCGCGTTTTCGCATACGAAAGTCAGTTGCGCTATACGGGTCCAGCGGCGCTGGCCGATCGATCACGATTCATTTAACGAGGGACCACAACAACGATGAAGCTGGTTCCCCGGGTTGTCCTGCTAACCGTAGTCGTCGCGGCGAACCGGGCGTTGCTGCTGCGCACGAGGGGGGCGGCGCTTCAGGTGACGTAGGGCTCAATAAATCTGTCACCGACCGCTACACGGCCCGGCGCGGCAAAGCGAAATTGCGGTAACTGCATTCCAAAAGACAGCTTGTGTGGCTAATTTCCGTTAGTGATGCAGTTCGATTTCCGGGCAAGTCGCCGAATGCACCTCGAGGAGGATGACCGATCACACGCAAAGCGACAGGCGCAACCCTTGCCGGTCGTTCGAATAAGCCTAGAATCTGCGTCGGTCCAGTCGATTCGTGGTGCATGCAGGTCGCCGCGTCGTCCAGAACTGCCAGCCTCAACCGCTCTCGGCGCCCTGCCGATACACGTCGCTAACGTCAGCTCGTCGGCAACCCAAGTTTGTCGAAAAACGCACGGTTGCGCTCTCGCGCCGCATTGAGAAGGCGGTCAAAGGAAATGACCTCGATGTAGGCCTTGAAGTTGTCGTTATAGCCGAAGTAGCCCTGCCTGTCGCTCGTAACCCGAAGCCCCAGGAGCTTGCAACGACGCTCAACCGACGGCGTGAGATCGCAGATCGCGTAGCAAAACCCTGGAATCTCATCAGACCCGGGGATGGGCCGACCGCTTGCAGTCATGGCGCCCCCCGTTCGAATGCGGTCAAGATAGCCTAGGGCCTGCTCGACCGGGTCCTTTTCATCACCGGCAGCAGCATCGTTGCGCATGGGTCGCTTGATCTCGACGATGACAATAGAGGCTAAGGGCAACCTGTTGCCGTCGGACACAAGGATCGGCTGATCGAACACATTCAGCAGGCAGAGATCTGGCTCCTTGCCCGATGCAGAGCCGGTTATCGGCATTGAAGACAGCGGTTTGTCGGATGCGAGAAAATCATGAAACGCCAACCTCTCATCAATCAGCCAGAGGTTGCAACTATCCAGCTGCACCTCGTTTGATGTCTTTCTCATCGGCATGATGAGCTCGTGAATCAGTTCCTCCTTCGAGTATTTGCCGTCCGCCCCGCGCTCAATCGCCTTTTCAAGAATGTCCAGGATCACCTTCCTGTGGAACACGTAATTCGCAAGATCGGATTTTTTGATGTCGTCGGCCTTTTCGAGATACGCGGTGAGCCTCTCGAAGTAGTCGGCGACCGACTCCTCCTTGCTGAAGTTCATCATTGCGTGACCCTCCGCGAGCAGACTGCCCTCAATCTCGGACAGTTGCCGGTGCAGCAGAAGATCCAGGTCCTTATCTGAAATCTCGGGGTCGACGGTAAGCTTGTCCGCGGCAATGCGACCGAGAATGGGCCGGTAACGCGGAGCTCTAAGCGAAACAAATTTTTCAACGCGCTCTCGCCCCGCCTTCCGGCTCTCATGCAAGTATTCGCACAGAAAGTCCTGGGATGAAGCGAGCACCGCGCTGCGAATGTCGGCAAGGCTGAGTTCGGTGTCCGAGAACAGATCGTCGCTAATCTCTTCTATGTCGAATCCAAAGCGTTCGGGACGAACGTTCTGGTCAAGAAATGGCGCGGTCACATAGCACGCGTAGACGAAATCGCCGTCGTCATCCTTGACCCGTCCATGGAGACCCGGAATCTTCCCGACAATGCTTTCATCTTCAACGACACGCCCAGCGGCGCACCACGCAATGAAGGGCTGTTTGGGGGAGGTGGCCTTGAGCTTCAGATGTGTAAGCTCAAGCGGTTGCCCCTTCACGGTGACAGTCTGCCGCCTTGCAGAGGAGTACATGCACTCTTCGTAAACATCGTCGAGGTCAATGGTCTCCTGGTCATCCTTCACCTTTATCTTTGGAGCGCCGCCGTCGCGAACGAAGTACCAAAGACAATGCTCGAAAAGTGCGTTTGCTATCGTCCGGCAGTTCTTCGCCGAGCGTTCGCGATACATCTGCCTGAATCCATCCAGGTGCACCGACGTTCTATACTGTTCTCGCTTCGGGCTGTCCGACAGCGTCAGCTTGTCGACTCCCTGCGCCGCGGTGAAAGTGAAAGCCCGACGTTTGAACGCACCATCGGCGTCCCGGAAGTCGCTCGAAACGTGTACCGTCTCAAATGCCTTTAACCACAGGAGACGTCCAACACCCCGGCAACCGTCACTGGCCTTGTAGTCGGAATCCAGCGTTTCGAACGATTCCAGATTCCGGTCGTCAAATCCCACCCCATTGTCAATCACCCGAAATCCGGTGATGTATTCGAGTGGCGGCGCTCCGCGTTTTCCCTTACCGCTCTCCAGGTTCAACGAGGCCTGAGGCAGGCGCACAATTTCGACAGTGATCTCACCGAGCGAGGGCTCTTTGCCTAGTGCGGCTATCCCCTGAATGGAATTGACCACGGCCTCGAACAGTGGCAACAGGCCATGGCTGCGAGGCAAAGGCGTGTTACGCAACCTACCCCTGAGATAGGTATTCATGCTCATAGGCGGAATCGTTCCAGTATTGTGAATGGCATTTTGACGCAACTGCTATCCATTCTAGCAAGCACCGCCGTCTACATCGCGCATCATGCGCTACCAGAAGCGACCTCGTTTCGGTGCGATACGCTGAGAGGCACCATGCTCACAGACCGTTCCCATCAGGCGGGTCAAGCCACGCCGTCGTGTTCCGGTCCCTGCATCTAAGGCCGTAGCGACAGCGGCCGCTCTGGTTTGGTGCGCTTGCGCCCACTCCGCGTAGAGGCGATCTTCGGCGGCTGACTCTTCCAGAACGCGTGATGACCGTCAGGCTTCGTCATCCGGACGTAGAAGTCGACCTTCGTCAGATACGCAGCCACGACCGTCTCCAAGACTGCCCGCTTCTCCGAGTCGTAGTACTTGACTGAGCCGATGCCCGACTCCTTGTACGTCGCCGCGTTGCAGTTATACGCGCCGCCCTTGCCTTCCGTGATGTGCTTCTTCCAGTATTCGCCGATGAGCTTCGAGATCGTCGACGCCTCACGCACCACATCGCCGTTCAGCAAAACCATAACGTGATAGTGGTAGGTCTTGTCCAGACCGTACTCGAGCTTCAGCGCGTAGCCCCGGTAGGCTCCTTTCGGCAGCCGACGCTTGAGAAAGCGGATAAGCGCAACGCGATGACGCCGGACGTCCGCGTACGAGACAGCCTGCTCGCCCGATAGCGCGGGATCGCAATAGTACCGGGCATAACCCAGATCGATCCGAAGCACCAGCAAGTGATGGCAGGCAGCAAAGTTAGCCCGAATCAGCGAGACGAGCGAATCGTAGTTCTCTTTCGCCGGCTTCTCGAAGGACCAGATCGCCTGCTTGAACGACGAGTTGCGCCCCACCCTCCGGATCATCTCGACAGCATTACCCAGACGATCGAAAAAGTCTTCCGGCTCCCCATCCACCAGCAGCGTCTGCCGGCGCGCATAGTCGCTCAGCACTCGGTCCGACCGTGGGTCGACGTACACCGCGTCTCGATCAACAACGTCACGCATGGCTGCCTGACGGAACAATCGGAAGTACGGGTTGAAGTCCTCGATCGGGTACAGGTCGGTGATGCGGTCAACGTCCATTCGGAGACAGCTAAGAAACGCTTCCCCCAGCTTCGTCGCCTTGACCATCACCTGCGGCAGATATTCCGCGATCCCCAGCACATATCGCCTCGGGACCAGCTCGAACAGCACGTCGTTGGATTCGATGATCTCCTTCACACAGTCCGTAATACGAGCTGCGTCACCGGCGACGCTGTCGCTCGTATCAAGCACTGGCACTATGTTGTTGTCCTGCAGCTCGAATCGGATCGTCCTGCATTGCAACGCCCGCGAGGCTTCTCCTCTCGCTAGTTCTTCCAGCTTCGCATCGAAGCCGTCATTGATCGTTTGAGTCACGGTTCTGATCCAATCGAAATCAAGGTTCATGATCGAGCTATCTACTGCGTCGATCCGTTCAACGAGCGTGCTTCCGTGAGCACGCCTTCCCTATCATTCGGAACAGAGGTAAGAAGTTACCGAGACTGAACGGACGGACATTCGATCACGAGAATCGATGCCCTTGCTGCATCGATCTCTATCGAGCAATCGATAGCATGACCATCACCGGACAGACTACATGACCAATCCGAATGTGTACCTTCTTCCTCTGTAATCTCGTAGATGATTATCTAGAAATACATAACTACAAGAATACAAATCAAATACATAGCAAATACATAACAACGTCTGATCCGGAATTCCGGGTGTCAGTCGTGCACAGCATTCACGCGATAGCCGAATGCCTCGCTCCCCAGAGAGCGGTGATTCTTTCTCCCAGATGGCAGGTCAAGTTAGCGGAACGGACGCTCTCGGCCGCCGAGTTTCCGACAGTCCACTAACGCGCGTGTGAGCACGTCATCACGTCGGCGAACACATCACCGACGCGAAGGCCGTTCGCGCCAGTTTGCCAAGCGCCAGAACGCAACCGAACGCCCTCGCCCCCTGAACATGCTGCCGTTGATAGTCCGACTCGGTAGATCTTGACAATCTCTCGGGCCGGTAGATACATGGAAGCTCGGCGCCGGGCCGCAACGCCCGATGAGCCCGTGTGTGCGGGCTAGTCAGAGCACGACAAACGCGAAAAAAAAGCCCCTACGAAATGTGCGATCTCCTTACCGGACAGGGGGTTCGTGAAACACCAGATCTTGGCGAAATTGCCAGCACTGCCCACAAAAAGCGAGCCGATTTGTGGAGCCCGAAGGACCCGCGCCTGCACGTGTCGTTCGTGAAGCGGGCACATGGAGAAGGTAGTCTGGGGAATTTTTACGCGAGGTACATATGGACTGGGCGCGGCGATCGAACGTCCAAACGCAGCCCACAAATGGAAAGCGGGACACGACGCCTGAGCATCATGTCCCGCCTGGTGTGGCCAGCCTGGTGACCGAGATTGAAGCTACGAGGTCAAATCGGAAGTGGCTTGCAGATCGTCGACCAGATCCGCTTTGGTCATCCCAGCGCATTTACCGCCGAGGATCAACGAATCCGACGTTCGCGTCCCCCGGTTGCGTTTGATGCACAAATATTGATCCTTATATGCGAAGTAACGGATGACCGATTCAACGAAGGCATCTAACTTTTTTCGGTTCTCTTTCAAGTCGATCATGCCCGTACCAAGCTTGAAGAATCTGGCCTCATTAAGCAAATTCGTAAGGCCTGCATTCCTGGGCACAATCGATTTCCAGAGATCGTCAACGAGTTCCTCGCATTCCCACGTCCCGTACACGCTCTCGCCATCGAACATGAAAACCCAGCGGAAATAATGTCCTCTGGTCTCGCTCCAATCGAGCTTCCAGATCGCGCCGATCAGATTTTTCCTGATCGCCGCTCTCCCTCGCAGGCGATTCATGAACGTGGCGTGGTGATCCCTCGCCAGGTCGGCGGTCACCTTGTCTGCCCAGTCGGCGTGATAGAAGACATCCATGCACACGACGAAGATCCGGGAGCGTTTCGCGAAGCAGCGTTTCACAACCGCCATCATGCTGTTGAAAGCCCGCGTCGACCGGAAGGTGTTCGCGATGTCCAGCTTGTCGAGCCTGCGCGCTTCGGCCTCGGCCCGCATCATCTCGATCAGCTCGTTGTACGACTCCCATAGGAACTGCTTGCCGTCCGGCGTGCGGCTGGCGGGATGCGCGGCGAAATACTGCGCGCCGTACTGGCCGACTGGGTGTCGCGCGCACACATCGAAGAAAAGCTGAACCTTCGGGCGAACGCGATAGCGATCAAGTATCTCTCCACGATCACCGCCGATGACCTTGCCCATCTGGAAGTTTTCGTCGTTGAAGAAGCGCCCCACGCCGTTTTCGATCAGTTCGACGATGCGGCCATAGCTGTCCAACTTGCTCGTGAAGCCCGACTCGTTGAGCAGCAGGACTTCCGTCACGGCCGTTTCGATCTCGCCCAACCGATGAGCGACGCGGCTCGCCTTATGCAACCGCTCGCTCCCGGCGCTCCCAGCAACGTCGTACTGGTCATGAACGACACGTGTCAGAAAATGGCGTGCAGCGGCCAAAGCCATGGACGCTCTCCGTGGAAGACGGAACCGAACGTTCCCGTGCGTCACATACTTCGCATCTGGTGCGACGCCCGGGAACTGTTGCGCCGGAATAGCCGTCTCGAATCTATTGCCCATGTCCGCCCCCGTCACTTGTTGTCGACGCCAGGCCGGACCGCGTAACGACGCCCGATGAGGAACGCAACGGACTTGCCAACTTCCCACGCGCGCGCGGCCATCTTCAGAGCTGTGGCCAGATCTTCGTTGAGAGGCATCTCACACCCTGTTTTTGCCCTCGTGCCTGCGCCGGCGCGCGCTCCCGAAGGCAGCGGATCTGCTGCAACGGCGGGAGCGGCGGTAACAGAATGGTCACTGCGTGCATCAGGGGCGCTGGGAGCCACGCGCCTTTCGCCCGCGAACACCAGTGCCCAGAACAGCCCGGGCAGCAATTCGAGCATCACCGCCGGCAGATGTGCCCGAAACAGGCCAATGCTCGCCGCGCTCCAACCGAACAGCGCCGCAGCCTGTAACCCGACCGGATCGGCACGACGCACCTCGCGCAGCGCCCGCGCGTCGTCAGCCTGCCTTGCCGCGCGATCTTCTCGCGCTTCGCGGCGCTTGGCTTCATCGGCCTCGACCTCGAGCGCTGTCAGCTGAGCCTCTAGTGCGTGCTGGCGAGCATCGCGCCACCGGCATACACCGGGCGAACAGCGTGCGACCTTCGCGCTTTCGAGTTTTGCGGTCACGGCGGCTTCGTCCTGTGCAATGACCGTGAGACTGCGTCCCGGCGAGGCGTCCACGCGCTCCGTCGCGCCCGGCACGTTGACTGCCATCGCGCGAGCATCACCAGCGTCTTGCTGCGCAAGCGCGAAAAAAGTCGCCTGCCCGAGTAGCGCATACGAGAGACATCCGATCCACGCTCCCAGAATTGCGGCGCGGCGCATGCCATCGAAACGGACGCCAAGCGCGGGCAGCACGTGCGAACTCGAAACGATCAGGACGCCCGTCGCCGCCATCACGAGTCGATCACGCACGCCGCGACCGCTTTCCCAGCCGGCGCAGGCGGCAATGAAGACGCCCAGGAACGTCGAGCCGACGGCGAACGCCAACATGAGGTACCACTGCATGGGCGACGGGTTGGTGGCAACGGTGCCCCTGGCAGAGATGAAGGCCGGCATGCGAGCCGGCGAATTGAAGAACTGGAATTTCATTTGTCGATCCTTTCGTGCGCAAACCGCACGATTACGGAATATTCACGGCGCACCCTGCCTCGCGCATACCAAAGATCGGCATGCGCAGCAGGTTCGCGGGTAAAGAGAAGAACCGGGGCATATTGCCCACGGGCTACCCCGTGGGCGCTTGGCTGATTCAGGAGGGACGGTTCATCGAGCTGAAGCGGTGCTGGTCGAGATCGAGCACAGTGTCAAGGCCCTCCTGACGAACCGTGACCCAGCCCCACGCCACCAGCACCTTCAGGGCGCCGTTGACGCGTGCTCGGCTCAGCCCGAAATTCTTCGCCTTGGAATGCAGCGTGCTGAGCTTGATTTCGAAGGGCTTGGCCTCGCCCTTCTCCATCTGCTGGTCAACGTAGCCGCACAGCGCGTGGAACAATGCTTTGGCATCAATCTCTTCAGCGGGCACCTCGCGCGCCATCGCCACGGTGTGCCCCATCTGGTCGATCAGGAATCGGCCGACCGTGATCGCGTCCTGCATGGTGCCGACCGACAGCGACCACACCTCACCGCGCCACAGGTGCAACAGGCCAGCAATCACGTAGAACGTCTGACGCACCCGCATCATGAGGAACGCATCCATGACCAGAAGCTGATTCCGGGCGAAGCGCTGGTTGCACCATTCGCTGCACGCGGCCTCCATGATCGCCACGGCATCCGGCGACACCGTGATCGGCGGCGGCACGAAATCGCCGGACAACAGTTCGCGCACCGATGCCGCGCCCATCGCCCGAACCTGGGCGTCGAACGCCGCCAGGCAGTCCGGGTCGGACGGCTTCTGCCGCACACCGCGATCATGCTGCGGCAGATCGCCCAAGATCAGGAAATTGCCCAGCGCCGCCGCACCGTCAGCGCCCGCTGCGGCCACGTCGCGTACAAACACTCCGGGGGTCGTCGCGGCGAAGATGCCGAGCTGCACCCGGCCGGGCGCATGCGGGGACAGCAACCGGCCGCTGCCTGCCGCGGTCATCGCTTCCCCATGCCTGATCAGCGCCTTGATCACCGACGCACCGGAGTAAAGTGCGCTGGCGACCGGCCACTGCGTCGTGATCGCCTTATGCACGGTGGACACGGCGACGTTCAGGAAAACGAGCTTCGGCTTGGCAGGTTGCACTGCGCGAGCGTCCTCTTCCAGCAGTACCTGGCTTTCAGCGCTCAGGTGCGCCACTTCGTCGTCGGCTCCCTGAAGCAGCACGATCTGGCTTTCGACTGCCGCGACCTTGAGCGACCAGACACGGTAATCGGCCTCGAAGCTCGACGGCGGCGTCGCCACCAGCGCGTTCAGCGCTTTGCACAAGGCCTTTGCCGTGTCGGGATCATCTTCCAGCTCGGCCTGCACGACTGAGATTTGCAGCGACTCCTTGCGCTGGTTCCACGCGATCAATTCGGTCTGGTGATCCGGGTAGTCGTCCGCTTTCGGCTCGCGGGCTTCGAGTTCGCGGCGTTGCGCGAGCAGCGCGTGCAGACGAACCATCTTGCGCGCCGCGACCTTGATCGCGGCGTCGATCTGCCTGCGCTGTTCGAGACGCAACTGACCTGCCGCCTTGAACATCGCCTGCTTTTCGATTGCGGCGGGAGCGGTTTCGATCTCGATCGCTGTCAGATCCGCAGCCAGCGCCTGCATGGTGATCGGCCCGGTGGCGGCCGGCCCGATCAGCACGCAGTTCAGCGTGAGCGGAATGCGGTTACCGCCCTCGTCTTCGACATGGCGGGCGCCCTGGTTCGCGACGCTGAGCTTGAAGAACATCTGCGCAATGGCCTGAGCCACGGTCAGCTGGTACTTGTTGCACTGCGCGAGCACAACGTCGCTCAGCTCCGGACCGAGAACGTTGAGCCCCGTCGTGTCGCTCAACGAGGCCTGAGCCAACACGGCGGGCTGCGCGGACATGCCGGGGTTAGGGAAATGCAGCATGACCGGCCCCCTTACTTGCACGCGCGCGACGCGATCCAGGCATCGACGGTCACCGAATCGAAGCCCGTCGTACGCTCGGTCAGCTTGATTTTCTTGGGGAAGCTCGGGTCGGTTGCGATGAGCATATACACGGTCGAGCGCGAGAGGCCGATGCGCTCGACCAGTTCCTTCACACGGATGATCCGACGGACCGTGTCCGGCGAGCGAGTCGAATCGACCGTTTCGGCACACGTACTGCGATACGCCGAAAGCGGCTGCGGCAAACTGCCGATCTGGGTCTTGAACTGCATGAAAAATCTCCGTCGAGAGGTGGCGAACGACGCATTGGTCGTCGCCCACCGAATTACGGCTTGCGCCGCGGGGACGGAGATTTCACGGCCGGAACACCTGTTCCGGTCAAAGGTCTGTTGAAGAGCATTGTCCAGCAACGTCTGCCGGAGTCCGAAGCGGAACAGCAACGTCCGAAGCGGAACTACTTCTTCTTGGCCGGAACAGGAAATGGACTCGCAGGCTGCCCCCTTTCCTTGTGGTATTGACGAATTTTCCTGCGAACGAGACCGTCGCTTACTCCGAAGTGTTCAGCCGTACGCTTGGTGCGAGCCTTGCCCACAAGTTGCTCGCGGTATTCATATACATCCGTAGGATCAAGGCCCTCCTCCCTCGCCTTATCCTTGGAGGATCGGCTATCTTGCGACGGCACCTTTTCAGGAATGGCGCTCGGCACATCTGATCGAGGGCTAGCAAGAACTGCTGTCTGCGTTGAAGCACCTTCGTCGGGTCGGCTCCGAATCGGCACCATGTCGTGCCACTGCTTTAGATAGTCGAGCACCATCTGACGCGGGATGAACGTCCCCGCAACCAGCAGCTTTGCCCGACTATGGTCGGAGTTGAACGCCGCGAAACGCTGCTCGATGAAATCGTCGCGCAGTTCCTGCTGGCATTTCAGCGACAAATCTTCAAGCCGCCCCCGCTCCGCGTCAGGATCGAATACAGAGAGTAATTCCGGCTCCCAGCCGGCTCGATCTGGATGAGCACGATAGGCATTCAAAAATGCCTCACGAGCTTCGAGGGTCACGGGAGCCTGCAATTGCGGCAGATCAGGCAACAGCCGGACAAGAAGTGCCCGGTCTTCGTCCGTCAGCTTGTAGGGTAACGACATCGCCCCTTGGTCAACCCCAGCCTCCGCGAACAAATCAACGGCATTGGACAGCTCATCGATAATCAGTAACCCCGATGGTCTACCAGATTGAATTAGGCGAGGATCAACGCCCGATTGGCCCACTGGCGTATACCTCTGCCGGAACTTAACCGAGACGGACTCTGCCTCGCTATCGACCGTGATCGATCCTGTCTGCCCAACCACCGCCTTCGGCGTTAATTGGATTTTCATGACTTTGCCGACAATGCAAGCAATCCCGGTCAGCCCTTGTTTCGTCAATCTCGCCAACGTGATCGCACGTGCCAAGCGGGTGCATTCGATGAGCTCGCCATCAGGCAAGTCCACTTGCAAAGGCATATTGTCCTCATTTTGATCAAGCCACGTTGAGCGCGGCACCAGTACATTACTCTTCGTTCATCTATTCGCAGAAATTCGGCGGTAAGCCACCGGCACTATGCAGCACCCGTCTGGACGATTTCTGCCCCTACCTTGAGTTTGTCCAGATAGTCAGCCCACTTCTGCATCATCGCCCTCCGCTCCTTGATGAACTTCGTGCGGTTATATGCCTTGCCGAGCGTGTCGGGCACGGCATGAGCAAGCTGATGCTCGATGACTTCGGGCTTTTGTTCCAGTTCCTCGTGAAGAATCGTCCGCGCCATCGCCCGAAAGCCGTGGCCGGTGATTTCGGTCCGCGTGTCGTAGCCCAAACGGCGCAGAGCCGCATTGACTGCGGCATCGCTCATCGGGCGCTGAGCCGAACGCGCCCCCGGAAAGACGTAACGGCCGTTTCCGGTCAGCGCATGAAGGTCCCGCAGAATCTGAACGGCTTGTGTTGCGAGCGGAACCAGATGCTCGGTCTTCGTCTTCGTGACAAGGTATCGCCATTCGCCCTTATCAAGATCGAACTGAGCCCATTCGGCCTTGCGCAGTTCGCCGGGTCGAGTGAACAACATGGGCGCAAGCTTGAGCGCGCATAGAACAGGAAACGTGCCGGAAAACCCGTCGAATGCCCGAAGCATGGCGCCGACCTTAGCGGGCTCGGTAATCGAAGCGAAGTGCGTGGTCTGCGCCGGTGGAATGGCATTGACCAAATCACGAGCCGGGTCA
Source organism: Burkholderia pyrrocinia (assembly GCF_018417535.1). Classification (NCBI taxonomy): domain Bacteria; kingdom Pseudomonadati; phylum Pseudomonadota; class Betaproteobacteria; order Burkholderiales; family Burkholderiaceae; genus Burkholderia; species Burkholderia pyrrocinia. The sequence goes on from NZ_CP070977.1 coordinate 2,725,022, forward strand.
AACTTACAGTAGCCTTCCTTGATTCCATAGCGGAATGCGCGACTGATCTCGCCACGGACCTTGTGAGCCGTGAAACGAGCACCACGGCTGTCGATCCGCTTAAGGACAGTCAGAACTTCAGGGGCATCGATTTCCGCTACCGGCCGCTTGCCGATCCAAGGGAAAACATCCTTCTCGAAGCGGGCCTTGGTCTTCGCCATCGACCCAGCCGTAACGTACGGCTTGAGTTCATCCATCCAGCCAAGCGCAACTGCCTCGAAGGAATTGGTCGCTGCCAGACGTACCGCCCGCTTATCGGCTTTCTTGGCTTCGCCTGGATCAATGTCTGCCGCAAGCTTCTTCCGCGCGTCGTCGCGCTTCTCGCGCGCAGCGGCCAACGAAACATCCGGATAGACGCCCAGCGCGAGCCGCTTTTCCTTGCCGGCGAAGCGATATTTGAGCCGCCAGTATTTCCCGCCCGAGGGCGCGACCTCCAAGTACATGCCGCCCCCATCAGCAAGGCGGTACGGCTTTTCACGGGGCGTCGCTTTACGGACTGCGATGTCGGTCAATGGCATGGGGCACCTTACAACCCGAGGGGGCATTTTTCTCGGGGGCACTTATCAAACGCCAAGATTCCCCCGGAGGTGCCCCCACATGCCCCCGGATTCAGACGGGCATCGCTGGACAACGCTGGAATAAAAAAACCCGTGAAGCCTTATGCTATCACGGGTTTCTGGATTTCCGAGGATTCCCTCGGATGGGTATTTGGTGCCGGCTGCAGGACTCGAACCCGCCACCTGATGATTACAAATCAACTGCTCTACCAGATGAGCTAAGCCGGCGTAAGCGCGAGATTCTACCTCATTTCACGATCTTGAGGCGAGGTCTGCTGCCGCCTTTCGAGCCGTCGCCGTCGGTTTTCGGCGGTTCGTCGGCGCCTTCGGACGGTTCCTCGTTCGCGCCGCTGCCGGCGACCGGCGCCAGCGTGGCCGGAGACTCGTCGCGCTGCACATCATCCGCCTGCGCAGCTTCATCGTCGAACGCGCCCGAATCCTCGCCTTCGCCCGCGACCGCATCGACCTGGAACGCCATCCCCTGCCCGTTCTCGCGCGCATAGATCGCAAGCACGTTGGCAACCGGAATCTCGATCTTGTGCGCCTTGCCGGAGAACCGGGCAGTGAACTCGATCCACTCGTTGCCCATCTGCAACTGGCTCGTCGCCTCGAAGCTGATGTTGAGCACGATCTCGCCGTCACGCACGAACTGACGCGGCACGCGCGTCGAGTTGTCGACCCTCACCGCGATATGCGGCGTGTAACCGTTATCGGTGCACCACTCGTACAACGCGCGCAGCAGATAAGGCTTCGTTGAAATCTCTTGCATCACAATCCTCGAACCCGGAGCGGGCGCGCGGCACGCCGCGCCGCCCTCTCCGTCTTGCCTTCATTGCATCATCAACGACGCATGACCTTTTCGGACGGCGTCAGTGCTTCGATATAGGCCGGACGGCTGAAGATCCGTTCGGCGTACTTCATCAGCGGCGCAGCATTCTTCGACAGCTCGATGCCGTAGTGATCCAGACGCCACAGCAGCGGCGCGATCGCGACGTCGAGCATCGAGAACTCCTCGCCGAGCATGTACTTGTTCTTCACGAAGATCGGCGCGAGCTGCGTCAGGCGATCGCGGATCGCGAGGCGTGCCTTCTCGTGATTCTTCTCCGCTGCCTTGCCCTTCTCGTTCTCGAGCGTGCTGACGTGAACGAACAGTTCCTTCTCGAAGTTGAGCAGGAACAGGCGCGCACGTGCGCGCTGCACGGGGTCGGCCGGCATCAGTTGCGGATGCGGGAAGCGCTCGTCGATGTACTCGTTGATGATGTTCGATTCGTACAGGATCAGGTCGCGCTCGACCAGGATCGGCACCTGACCGTACGGGTTCATCACCGAAATGTCTTCCGGCTTGTTGAACAGGTCGACGTCACGGATTTCGAAGTCCATGCCCTTCTCGAACAGCACCAGCCGGCAACGCTGGGAGAACGGGCAAGTTGTGCCGGAATACAGAACCATCATATTTGCGTTTCCTCAAAAAAGCCGAGGGCCGGCACGCGGCGAAACCCCTTTCACGGGTTCCGCCTTGCGCCGGCCCCACGCCGGTCAGGCGTGTTTACTTGATATCTTTCCAGTACGCGGCATTGAGCCGCCAGGCCAGGAAAGTCAGGACACCGAGAAAGATCAGCACCCACACGCCGAGGCGCTTGCGGGTATGCTGGGCCGGCTCGGACATCCATGTCATATAGGCCACCAAGTCGGCAACCGCAGCATCATAGTCCGGTGACGACAACGTCCCCGGCGTGACCTGCTGGAAGCCGACGAGCGTGTGGGCCTTCTCGCCCGTCTCCTCGTCCGTCTTGTCTTCGAATTTGGCGATGCGCTGCCCCTGCAGCTGCCACAACACATGGGGCATGCCGACGTTCTCGAACACCGCGTTGTTCCAGCCGGACGGCCGCGTATCGTCGCGGTAGAAACTCCGCAGATACGTATACAGCCAGTCGCGGCCGCGCGCGCGCTCCTCGACCGACAGGTCGGGCGGCGAGGTGCCGAGCCAGTTCTTCGCGTCCTCGGGCCGCATCGCGACGGACATCGTGCTCCCGACCTTGTCGGTCGTGAACAGGAGATTCGTTTCGATCTCCTTCTGGGATATGCCCAGATCCGTCAGACGGTTGTAGCGCATCAGGTCCGCGCTGTGGCAGTTCAGGCAATAGTTTACAAACAATTGCGCGCCGTGCTGAAGCGAAACCAGATTTTCCGTGTTATCGGGCGCCCGGTCGAGCGGAAAATTACCTTCCGCCCGCACGGCCGGCGCCACCAGCAGCGCACACGCGGTCGCCCCGATCAGCGCGAGTGTCGAAAGCAGTTTCTTCATGTCGTTCTCTCCTCGCTCACGTTAATGGGGCTTGAAGCGCACCCGCTCCGGCGGCTGCTTGAACGTGCCAAGCTGCGTCCAGACGGGCATGCCGAGGAAGAACGCGAAGTAGATCAGCGCACAGGCCTGCGCGATCAGCGTCGCAACCGGCGATGGCGGCCGCGTGCCGAGGAACGCGAGGGTCAGGAACGCCGCTACGAAGATCCCGAGGAACACCTTGTGGAACAGCGGCCGGTAGCGGATCGACTTCACCGGGCTACGGTCGAGCCACGGCAGGAAGAACAGCGTGATCACCGCCGAGCCCATCACGACGACCCCCCAGAACTTCGACTCCGTCAGGTACATGAACACGACGATCGCCGCGGCCAGCACCGGCAGCCCGGCTTTCCACTTGCCGCGAGCGCGGATCAGCGCGAGCACGCCGAGCAGTGCGATCACGATCATCAGCACGATCTTGAACGGGTCGGTGGTCGCACGCAGCATCGCGTAGAACGCGGTGAAGTACCAGACTGGCGCAATCTCGGGCGGCGTCTGCAACGGGTTCGCCGGAACGAAGTTGTTCGCCTCGAGGAAGTAGCCGCCCATCTCCGGCGAGAAGAACACGATCAGCGCGAACACCATCAGGAACACGCACACGCCGAAGAAATCGTGCACCGAGTAGTACGGATGGAACGGGATGCCGTCGAGCGGAATGCCGTTCTCGTCCTTCTTCGCCTTGATCTCGATACCGTCCGGGTTATTTGACCCCACTTCGTGCAGCGCGACGAGGTGCGCGATCACGAGGCCGATCAGCACGAGCGGAATCGCGATCACGTGGAACGCGAAGAAGCGGTTCAGCGTGACGTCGGACACGACGTAGTCGCCGCGAATCCACAGCGACAGGTCCGGACCGACGAACGGGATCGCCGAGAACAGGTTCACGATCACCTGCGCGCCCCAGAACGACATCTGGCCCCACGGCAGCAGGTAGCCGAAGAACGCCTCGGCCATCAGGCACAGGAAGATCGCGCAGCCGAAGATCCACACGAGCTCGCGCGGCTTGCGGTACGACCCGTACAGCAGCCCGCGGAACATGTGCAGGTAGACGACCACGAAGAACATCGATGCACCGGTCGAGTGCAGGTAGCGGATCAGCCAGCCCCACGGCACCTCGCGCATGATGTACTCGACCGACGCGAACGCGAGCGTCGAGTCGGGCTTGTAGTTCATCGTCAGGAAGATGCCCGTGACGATCTGGTTGACGAGCACGAGCAGCGCGAGGGAGCCGAAGAAGTACCAGAAGTTGAAGTTCTTCGGCGCGTAGTACTCGGAAACGTGCTTCTTCCACGTGGACGTGAGCGGGAAGCGCTGGTCGATCCAGCCGGAGACACCTGTCGTGGAGACTTCTTTGTTGTCGGCAGCCATCACGCTTCTCCTTTCTCGTCCTTGCCGATCACGAGGGTCGTCGCCGACGTGAACATGTAGGGCGGGATGTCGAGATTCTGAGGCGCCGGCTTGTTCTTGAACACACGGCCGGCGAGGTCGTAGGTCGAACCGTGGCACGGGCACAGGAAACCGCCCGGCCAGTCGTCCGGCAGGTTCGGCTGCGGACCCGGCGTGAAGCGTTGGCTAGGCGTGCAGCCGAGGTGCGTACACACGGCCATCACGACGAGAATGTTCTTGCGATCGGTCCGCGAGCGATATTCGTTGGCGCAATACGCGGGCAACGGCATCGAATACGGGGACGTCGTGGTCGGATCGGCCACTTCCTTGTCGGCCTTGACCACGTCGGCCAGCATCGAATCCGTGCGATTCAGGATCCAGACGGGTTTGCCGCGCCACGGCACGGTGACCATCTCGCCGGGCTTCAGGCTGCTGATGTCGACTTCGACAGGTGCACCGGCCGCTTTCGCTTTCGCGGACGGCGCAAGCGACGCCGCGAAAGGTATGACGGTGGCTACGCCTCCCACGCCACCTGCTACGGATGTCGCAATCAGCCAGGTACGGCGGCCGCTGTCGACGCGTTTCTCTTCCTTGTCTCGCATCACACGCCCCACTTCTGAGTTGGATTTTCCGTCACGACTTTCCATTCCGCCGCTAGTTTGCTCGAATGGAGTCGCCATTTACAAGGCCCGGAGATGAAAATCCCTTCGAAGTGATTGATAGTTAAGGGTTATCCCCCACTATCGGAGCGATTAAATCATTGTTCTTTTAAGCGTTCGCTACATTTCGGAATTTCGATGCGCTGCCGCAAATCCGGCGTTCAGACCGGATTATGAATATCGATAAAAAGGTGTTCGAGATCGAATTCTTCGGACAAGTGGGCGCCAAGCGCCTGGATTCCGTAACGTTCGGTCGCATGGTGCCCTGCCGCAACGAACGCGACACCGCTCTCGGCGGCCGTGTGCGTCACGTATTCGGACACCTCGCCCGTCAGGTACACGTCCGCGCCGGCGTCGATCGCCGCGTCGAAATAGCTCTGCGCGGCGCCCGTGCACCACGCGATGCGGCGCAACTGCATGTCCGGATCGCCGAGTACGAGCGGCGTGCGGCCGAGCGTGCGCTCGACCTTCGCGACGAAGTGCTCGAGCGTGACGGGCATCGGCAGCGTCGCCATCCAGCCGAGGTCGCCGTCGCCGAAACGCTGCTCGCCGATCAGCCCGAGCTTCTCGCCGAGCTGCGCGTTGTTGCCGAATTCGGGATGCGCATCGAGCGGCAGGTGAAACGCGAACAGGTTCAGGTCGTTCGCGAGCAGCAGCTTCAGTCGCTGGTACTTGCGGCCCGTGATCTGCGGCGCCTCGTTGCGCCAGAAATAGCCATGATGAACGAGCACGGCATCTGCCCCCCATTCGAGCGCGGCTTCGAGGAACGCGAGCGACGCCGTCACGCCGGTGGCGATCTTCTCGATCTTGCGGCGCCCCTCGACCTGGAGGCCGTTCGGGCAATAGTCCTTGAAGCGAGCGGTTTCAAGGGTATTGTTCAAGTACAATTCAAGTTCGATCCGATCCATATAAACCTCTAATCTATTCAGATGCTTAGACGCTTCTGGCTGTTCTTCGCGCAGGCGGTTACCGTGCTGCTCGCGCTGATGTTCATTGTCGTGACGCTCAAGCCGCAATGGCTGCAACGGCAAGGACAGCTCGGCAAGCAGCTCGCCACGCCGATCGTTGCGCTGCGGGAAGTCGCGCCGGGCATCGGCGGCGCACCGGCGACCACGTCGTACGCCGAAGCCGCGCAGAAGGCGATGCCGGCCGTCGTCAACGTATTCTCCAGCAAGGACGGCTCGCTGCCGCCCGACCCGCGCGCGAAAGATCCGCTGTTCCGCTACTTCTTCGGCGACCGCAACGCCCGCAAGCGGCAGGACGAACCGGCAGCCAACCTTGGCTCGGGCGTTATCGTGAGCCCTGAAGGTTACATTCTAACGAACCAGCACGTCGTGGACGGCGCCGACCAGATCGAGGTCGCGCTCGCCGACGGGCGCACGGCCACCGCGAAGGTGATCGGCAGCGATCCCGAGACCGATCTCGCCGTGCTGAAGATCAACATGACGAACCTGCCGACGATCACGCTCGGCCGCTCCGACCAGTCGCGGGTCGGCGACGTCGTGCTCGCGATCGGCAACCCGTTCGGCGTCGGCCAGACGGTCACGATGGGGATCATCAGCGCGCTCGGCCGCAACCACCTCGGCATCAACACGTTCGAGAACTTCATCCAGACCGATGCGCCGATCAACCCCGGCAACTCGGGCGGCGCGCTGGTCGACGTGAACGGCAACCTGCTCGGCATCAACACGGCGATCTACTCGCGCTCGGGCGGCTCGCTCGGCATCGGCTTCGCGATTCCGGTATCGACCGCGCGCACCGTGCTCGAAAGCATCATCACGACGGGCTCGGTCACGCGCGGCTGGATCGGCGTCGAGCCGCAGGACGTCACGCCGGAGATCGCCGAATCGTTCGGGCTCCAGCAGAAATCGGGCGCGATCGTCGCGGGCGTGCTGCAGGGCGGCCCCGCCGACAAGGCCGGCATCAAGCCGGGCGACATCCTGGTCACGGTCAACGGCGAGGACATCACCGACACGACGAAGCTGCTGAACGTCGTCGCGCAGATCAAGCCGGGCACGCCGACCAAGGTGCACGTCGTACGCAAGAGCAAGGAGTTCGACGTGAGCGTCGTGATCGGCAAGCGCCCGCCGCCGCCGAAGCAGACGCTCGACGAACAGGACAGCGATACCGAATGACGCTCGGCGGTCGGCGCGCCACTACGCGCCGGCCGCGAACGGCAATGCAAAAGGGCAGCCAGCGGCTGCCCTTTTGCATTGCATCGAAGATCCTGTTGCCGAGGACGCGGCCTCAACGCCCGCTTTCCGGCTCCCGACGCCATCCGGCCACATCAGGCATGGACGGAGAAGAAGACGACCCACAGCGCCGCCCGCCGCACCCTCGTCAACTCGCGGCTTCGCCGTTCTCCGCCTCGCCCTCTTCGGCCGGCTTCTTCGGTACGAAGAACCGCGCGGCCAGGATCCCGGCCTCGTACAGCACGATCAGCGGCAACGCGAGCATCAGTTGCGAGAACACGTCCGGCGGCGTGACGACCGCGGCGACGACGAACGCGCCGACAATCACGTACGGCCGGATCTCCTTCAGCTTCTTCACCGTCAGCACGCCCATCCGGACGAGCAGCACGACGACGATCGGCACCTCGAACGTGACCCCGAACGCGATGAACATCCCGAGCACGAAGCTCAGGTAGTTGTCGATGTCGGTCGTCATCTCGGCGCCGAGCGGCGCGTTGTAGTGCGCCATCACGCGGAAGATCGTCGGGAACACGAGGAAGTATGCGAACGCCATCCCGCACAGGAACAGGACGTAGCTGCTGCCGACAAGCGGCACGACGAGCTTCTTCTCGTGCTGGTACAGCCCCGGCGCGACGAACGCCCAGATCTGGTACAGCACGATCGGCAGCGCGATCACGAGCGCGACGAGCATCGTGACCTTCATCGGCACGAAGAACGAGCCCGTGACGTCGGTGACGATCATCTTGCCGTCCTTCGGCAGGTTCTGCATCAGCGGCCGCGCGAGCAGCTTGAAGATGTCGGGCGCCCAGTAGACGAGCCCGAGGAACACGACGATCACGGCCAGCCCCGCGCGAATGATGCGATCGCGAAGCTCGACGAGATGGGAAATGAAGGTTTCTTCCGGGGCGTCGCCCGGGTTCTGCTGGGGGTCGCTCACACCGGCCCTCGGTAGGATTGACGAGCGAGCATGCGCTCGACTCAGAAGAAGCGCGTCGGCCGGCGCAGGCTGGCCGGCTGGTGGCGCGCGACACGCGCGGCACCCGACTGCACGTGCGTGCGGCGGGTCGTCGCGCGCTTGTACCAGACAGGCGTCGCCGCCTGCTTGACACGCCAGTTGCGGCGCTTCTGCGCGAGCGCGGCGGTACTGCCGCGCCACGACGGCGCCGCGGGCGTGTCGGAGCCGTAAGACCCGGCGTCGCCGGAAGCGCCGTCAACACCGACGACCGCGGAATGCCACGTGTCGTTCAGTTCCTTCTCGTGCTCGCGCAGGTTGTCGTGAATCGTCGTCTCGACATTACGCGCGGCCGATTCGAAATCGGTCTTCATCGTCCGCAGCGCGTCGAGTTCGATTTCGCGCGAGACCTCGGCCTTCACGTCGTTGATGTACCGCTGCGCGCGGCCGAACAGTGCGCCTGCCGTACGCGCGACGCGCGGCAGGCGCTCGGGGCCGAGCACCACGAGCGCGACGACGCCGATCAGCGCCATCTTCGAAAGACCGAGATCCAGCATCGCGAGTGCCTGTCAGCGTGCCGGCGTTACGCCTTGTTCGAATCGGAACGCGTCGTTTCCTTCGCGTCGACGTCGACCGAGCCCGAGCGCGGCAGTTGCTGCGCGTCCGCCGGCGTTTCGCCTTCCTTCATGCCGTCCTTGAAACCCTTCACGGCGCTGCCGAGATCGTTGCCGATGTTGCGCAGCTTCTTCGTACCGAAAACCAGCGCGACGATCAGCAGCACGATCAGCCAGTGCCAAATGCTCAATCCACCCATGATGAAACCTCTCCTCAACCACGCCGCTGCGCGGCGCAAATCGCCGGCGACGCGCCGGCTTCGACTATCGATGCGGGGAAACGCCCCGCGCCGTCAACCCATCCGGTGCCAGGGGCGCGGGCCGGCCAGGATATGCGCGTGCAGGTGGTAGACCTCCTGCCCGCCGCCGGGGCCCGTGTTGATCACCGTGCGAAAACCGCTTTCGCCGCCCGTGTACGCGACGCCGAGTTGATCGGCGAGACGCGCGACGAGCAGCATCAGCCGGCCGAGCATCGGCGCATCGCCGTCGCTCACCGCCGACAGCGTCGGCAAGTGCCGGCGCGGAATCACGAGCACGTGCGTCTCGGCCGCCGGGCGGATGTCGCGGAACGCGACGAATTCGTCGTCCTCGTGCACCTTCGTGCTCGGGATCTCGCCCGCCGCGATCTTGCAGAACAGGCAATTCGGATCGTGACTCATGTTGCTCCTGCAAACGCCCGCGCGCGGCCGGTCAGAACCACGCCTGCGGATCGAGCGTCTTGTTGTCGTTCAGGTACAGCCAACCCTTGATGATACGGTACAGCGTCCAGATCCATGTGACAAACATCACTGCAAATCCGACCACGACGAACATCAGCGCGAACCCGATCACGTAGGCGATCAGCGCGCGCCAGAACGTTCGGATCTGCCACTCGAAGTGATCGGCGTACGGCGTACCGGCCACGTCGCCGCGCTTCACGTAGTTGATGATGATCGCGATGATGCCCGTGACGCCGCCCGTCAGCCAATGAAACGCGTAAAGGCCATAAAGCACGTGAGTCAGCGTGCGCAACCCGTTCAGGCGTTCGGCGTCCGCGGCCCCCGGCACCGACGGCGGCGGAAACTGGCTTGGCGTATCGGTCATGATGCTACCCCCGTTAGATGACAATTCTTACAGCTTACCGCACTGTGGCCGTCCCGCGACAATGCCTGTCACCCGCCGTTTTCCTCGCGCTCGCGACGCTTGCGCAGCGCCTTCTCCTCGATGCCCGACAATCCTTCACGGCGCTCGAGCTCGGCGATCACGTCGGCCGGGCTCAGGTCGAAGTGCGACAGCATCACGAGGCAGTGGAACCACAGGTCGGCCACCTCGCCGACGAGCGCGGTCGGCGCGCCGCCCTGACGCACGTCCTTCGCGGCCAGCACGACTTCCGTCGCCTCTTCGCCGATTTTCTTCAGCACCGCGTCGTCGCCCTTGTGGAACAGGCGCGATACGTACGATTGATCGGGATCGCCGCCCTTGCGGCTATCGATCACGGCCGCGAGGCGCAGCAGCGTGTCTTCGGTCGATTGCGTCATTTGTAGATGTGTTCGGGATCTTTCAGCACCGGTTCGACCGCGACCCAGTCGCCGTTGTCGACGGTGCCCTCGAATTTCTGGAAGAAGCACGAATGCCGGCCGGTGTGGCACGCGATGCCCGACACCTGCTCGACCTTCAGGAGCACGACGTCCTCGTCGCAGTCGAGCCGCACCTCGTGTACGTGCTGCACGTGGCCCGACTCCTCGCCCTTGAACCACAGGCGCTTGCGCGAGCGCGAATAGTAGACCGCGCGCTGCGTCTCGATCGTCTTCGCCAGTGCCTCGCGGTTCATCCACGCGAACATCAGCACGTCGTTCGTCGATGCTTCCTGCGCGATCACCGGCACGAGGCCGTTGTCGTCCCAGCGGACCTTGTCGAGCCACGCGGGCAGGGATTTCGTTTCCGTATTCATCACAGCCTCACCGGGATACCCTGATCGGCCATGAAGCGCTTCGCCTCGCCAACCGTGTGCTCGCCGTAGTGGAAAATGCTCGCGGCCAGTACCGCGTCGGCGCGGCCGTCCTTGATTCCGTCCGCGAGGTGCTGCAGCGAGCCGACGCCGCCCGACGCGATCACCGGCACCGGCACCGCGTCCGATACGCCGCGCGTCAGCGCGAGGTCGAAGCCCGACTTCGTGCCGTCGCGGTCCATGCTCGTGAGCAGGATCTCGCCCGCGCCGAGCTCGGCCATCTTGCGCGCCCACTCGATCGCGTCGAGGCCCGTGCCCTTGCGGCCGCCGTGCGTGAACACTTCCCAGCGCGGCGTCTCGCCGTCGGCCGACACGCGCTTCGCGTCGATCGCGACGACGATGCACTGCGAGCCGTACTTGTCGGCCGCGTCGCGCACCAGTTGCGGGTTCGCGACCGCCGACGAATTCATGCTGACCTTGTCCGCGCCCGCGTTCAGCAGGCGCCGCACGTCCTCGACGGCGCGCACGCCGCCGCCGACGGTCAGCGGAATGAAGACCTGCGACGCGACCGCTTCGATGATCGGCAGGATCAGGTCGCGCTGGTCGGACGTCGCGGTGATGTCGAGGAACGTCAGTTCGTCGGCGCCCTGGTCGTCGTAGCGACGGGCGATTTCGACGGGGTCGCCCGCGTCGCGCAGCTCGACGAAGTTGACGCCCTTGACGACACGCCCGGCGGTCACGTCCAGGCAGGGGATGATGCGTTTAGCTAGAGCCATGATGTTGCGCCAAATGCCGCGCTGGGACGGCCGGTTGCGGAAGCCTCGCGCGAGGCTTCCGGTCGGGGCCGCCTGCGGGCGGCCCCCGGCGAACGGGACAACCGCGCTTACGCGTTGTCGAGTTCGCCGTTCAGTTCGTCCGCGCGCTTTTGCGCGGCCGCGAAATCGAGATCGCCGGAGTAGATCGCACGGCCGCAGATCACGCCTTCGACGCCGTGCTCTTCCACTTCGCACAGATTCTCGATGTCCGTGAGGTTCGACAGGCCGCCGCTCGCGATCACCGGGATGCCGACCGCCTGCGCAAGCTTCACGGTCGCCTCGATGTTGATGCCCTGCAGCATCCCGTCGCGGCCGATGTCCGTGTAGACGATCGATTCGACGCCGTAGTCCTCGAACTTCTGCGCGAGATCGATCACTTCGTGGCCCGTCAGCTTGCTCCAGCCGTCGGTCGCGACCTTGCCGTCCTTCGCGTCCAGCCCGACGATGATGCTGCCGGCAAACGCGGTGCACGCGTCCTGCAGGAAGCCCGGGTCCTTCACGGCCGCCGTGCCGATGATCACGTAGGACAGGCCGGCGTCGAGGTACTTCTCGATCGTCTCGAGGCTGCGGATGCCGCCGCCGAGCTGTACGGGGATTTCGTCGCCGACTTCGTCGAGGATCGCTTCGATCGCCTCGAGATTCTTCGGCTTGCCGGCGAACGCGCCGTTCAGGTCGACCAGATGGAGCCGCCGGGCGCCGAGATCGACCCACTTGCGGGCCATCGCCGCCGGGTCCTCGGAGAAAATCGTGGCCTGGTCCATATCGCCCTGTTTGAGGCGCACACACTGACCGTCTTTGAGATCGATGGCCGGAATCAGCAACATAGCAATCGGGTATCGTCGTGGAAGAAGAAAAGAATCCGGCGCGTACCGGCCAATCCGGTACCGCGCCGTCTCGCTAGTTTAGTACAACTCTTTCGGCGCTTTGGCGCGCGAGCCCCGCAAGACGGGCCTCTCCGGCCCGCCGATTGTGGCACGTATGCGACGTTCACGGTTTCCAGTGTACGAAGTTGCGATACAGACGCAACCCGACCTCCGCGCTTTTCTCGGGGTGGAATTGGGTCGCGAAGAGGTTATCCCGCGCGACCGCGGACGTAAACGGCGCGCCGTATGCCGTTTCCCCGACCGTATGCGCCGGGTTGTCCGGCATCACGTAATAGCTGTGCACGAAGTAGAAATACGCGTCGTCGGGCACGCCGTCCCACAGCGGGTGCGGCTGCGACTGGCGCACGCGGTTCCAGCCCATCTGCGGCACCTTGAAGCGCGAGCCGTCGTCCTGCAGCCGGCCGTCGAGCTCGAAACGCACGACCTTGCCGGGCAACAGGCCGAGGCCCTTCGTGTCGCCTTCGGCGCTCCAGTCGAACAGCATCTGCTCGCCGACGCACACGCCGAGCAGCGGCTTCGTGCGCGACGCCTCGATCACGGCCTCCTGGAGGCCCGATTCGCCGAGGCAGCGCATGCAGTCGGGCATCGCACCCTGGCCGGGCAGCACGACGCGGTCGGCCGCGCGAATCGCGGCCGGCGTGTCGACGATCGCCACGTCGGCGTCCGGTTCGGCCTTCTTGAGCGCCTGCGCGACCGAGCGCAGGTTGCCCATCCCATAATCCACAATCGCAATCGAAGTTTTCATCTCAGTGCAGGCAGTAGCGCCCTCAGTCCATTGACGATGAATTCCACCGCCAGCGCCGACAGCATCAGACCCATCAGCCGCGTGGCGATGTTGATGCCCGTGCGGCCGATCCAGTTCGCGATCGGCTCGGCGAGCCGCATCGCGACGAAACACAGCAAAGCCAGGACCGCGCCGATCGCGACCAGCCCGGCCCGCTCATACCAGTGACGCGAGTTCGCCGCATAGATGATCACCGTGCTGATCGAGCCGGGGCCCGTGAGCAGCGGAATCGCCAGCGGCACGACCGCGATGTTGTCCTTCAACTCGGCCTCGTGGCGCTCCTCCGGCGTCGATCGCGTGTTGCCGATCTGCGCGTTCAGCATGTTGATCGCCATCAGCAGCATGATGATCCCGCCGCCCACTTCGAGCGAGCCGACCGAAATGCCGAAGAAGTCGATGATCTGCTGCCCGAGCAGCGTCGTCACCGTCATCACGCAGAACACCGACACCGACGCGATCCGGATCGTGCGGCGCCGCTCGATGTCCGTCTGCTGCGCCGTCAGGCTCAGGAAAAACGGCACCGCGCCGATCGGGTTGATCAGCGCAAGCAGCGAAATGAACGATTTGAGCAGGTCCATCGCAAGCCGGCGCCGCGCACCGAAGCCGTGAGGTTGTCCTTAGCGTCCGTCCGTTCGGAAGTTCAGAGGCTGCCTTTCGTCGACGGAATCTGCCCCGCCGCACGCTCGTCCAGCTCCACCGCCGCGCGCAGCGCACGGCCGAACGCCTTGAACACCGTCTCGAGCTGATGGTGCGCGTTGATCCCGCGCAGGTTGTCGATGTGCAGCGTGACGCCCGCGTGGTTCACGAAACCGCGGAAGAATTCGATCGACAGGTCGACATCGAACGTGCCGATCCGCGCACGCGTGAACGGCACGTGGAATTCGAGGCCCGGCCGGCCCGAGAAGTCGATCACGACGCGCGACAGCGCCTCGTCGAGCGGCACGTACGAATGGCCGTAGCGGCGGATGCCCTTGCGGTCGCCGATCGCCTTCGCGACGGCCTGCCCGAGCGTGATGCCGACATCCTCGACCGTGTGGTGGTCGTCGATATGCGTGTCGCCGTGCGCTTCGACCTCGAGATCGACCAGACCGTGTCGCGCGATCTGGTCGAGCATATGGTCGAGAAACGGCACGCCGGTGGCCAGCTTCTGCCGGCCGGTGCCGTCGAGATCGAGCTTCACACGGATCTGCGTTTCGCTGGTATTGCGAACGACTTCCGCCACACGCATGGCAATTCCTTGATCGAGTCTGATGTAAATGGGGATTGATCGTCGCGCGCCGCCGCGCCCTGGGCTCAACCGGGCAGCGCGAGTTTCAAAGCGGCCAGCAGGCGGGCGTTTTCGTCGGGAGAACCGACGGTCAGCCGCACGCATTCGGCCAGTAACGGATGCATTTTACTCACGTTTTTGACCAGCACCCGCTCGGTGAGCAGCGCGTCGAACACGGCAGCCGCATCCGGCACCCGCACCAGCAGGAAATTGCCGGCGCTCGGGAACACCGTCGCGCCCGGCAGCGCGGCCACGGCCTGCGCGAGGCGCGCGCGTTCCGCGCGCAGTTCGGCCGCCTGCGCGTCGAGCACGTCGAGGTGGTCGAGCAGGAAATCGGCGGTCGCCTGGGTCAGCACGTTGATGTTGTACGGCGGGCGCACCTTGTCGAATTCGGTCAGCCACGCGTGCCGCCCGACGAGATAGCCGAGACGGATGCCCGCGAGGCCGAGCTTCGACACCGTGCGCATCACGACGACGTTGTCGAACTCGGCGGCGCGCGGCAGCCACGAGCGCTCCGCGAACGGCTGGTACGCCTCGTCGATCACGATCAGGCTGTGCCGCGCGGCCGCGACGATCCGCTCGACGTCGGCATCGTCGTACAGCGTGCCGGTCGGGTTGTTCGGGTAGGCGAGATAGACGATCGCCGGCCGGTGCTCGGCGATCGCCGCGAGCATCGCGTCGACGTCGAGCGTCAGGTCGGCCTTCAGCGGCACGCCGACGAATTCGAGCTGCGCGAGCTTCGCGGACAGTTCATACATCACGAAGCCCGGCACCGGCGCGAGCACCTTCGCGCCAGGTTGCGCGCATGCGATCGAGATCATGCTGATGATTTCGTCCGACCCGTTGCCGAGCAGCACGTCGCATGCGGCCGGCACGCCCATCGCATGGCGTATCTTGTCGAGCAGCGCGGCCGGGCGCGGCGCCGGGTAGCGGTTCAGCGCGACCTGCGCGAGCCGCTCGCCGAGCGCCGCGGCGAGCGGTTCGGGCAGCGGATACGGGTTCTCCATCGCATCGAGCTTCACGAACCCGCTCGCGTCCGGCACCGGGTAGCTCGTCATCGCGAGCACGTCGCGGCGAATGATGTCTTGTGGCGTTGTCATGGTCTCAAGCCGGCGTGCGTCGCGCCGGCATCAAATGGTCGGCAAGGCGGCGGCTGCCGCCCTGCGCTGCGTCTCCTCGGCCGGGGCCCGGTGCCGGCCGCCGCAGCGCCCGCCCCGGCCCCGCGCAGAACGCGCGGGTCACCCCTTCATCCGGAACTCGGCGCTCTTCGCGTGCGCATGCAGCCCCTCGCCGTACGCGAGCTCGGATGCGATCTCGCCGAGCGTCTGTGCGCCTTCGGCGCTGACTTCGATCAGGCTCGAGCGCTTGATGAAGTCGTACACGCCGAGCGGCGACGAGAAACGCGCGGTGCGCGACGTCGGCAGCACGTGGTTCGGGCCCGCGCAGTAGTCGCCGAGGCTCTCGCTCGTGTAGCGGCCGAGGAAGATCGCGCCCGCGTGGCGGATCTGCTTGCCCCATTGCTGCGGCTCCAGCGCCGAGATTTCGAGGTGCTCGGGCGCGATGTCGTTCGCGATCCGGCATGCCTCGGCCATGTCGCGCACCTTGATCAGCGCACCGCGGCCTTCGAGCGACGCGCGGATCACGTCCTGGCGCGGCATCGACGGCAGCAGCTCGTTGATCGCCTTCTCGACGCGCTCGAGGAACGCGGCGTCCGGGCACAGCAGGATCGACTGCGCGAGTTCGTCGTGCTCCGCCTGCGAGAACAGGTCCATCGCGACCCAGTTCGGATCGGTCGTGCCGTCGCACAGCACGAGGATCTCCGACGGCCCTGCGATCATGTCGATGCCGACCGTGCCGAAGACGCGGCGCTTCGCCGACGCGACGTACGCATTGCCGGGCCCGCAAATCTTGTCGACGGGCGGCACCGTCGCCGTGCCGTACGCAAGTGCGCCGACCGCCTGCGCGCCGCCGATCGTGAACACGCGATCGACGCCGCCGAGCAGCGCCGCGGCGAGCACGAGGTCGTTCTTCACGCCGTCCGGCGTCGGCACGACCATCACGATCTCGCCGACACCCGCGACGCGCGCGGGAATCGAGTTCATCAGCACCGACGACGGATATGCGGCCTTGCCGCCCGGCACGTACAGGCCGACGCGGTCGAGCGGCGTGACCTTCTGGCCGAGCACCGTGCCGTCGCTTTCCGTGTACTGCCAGCTATGCGTGCCGCACTCGATCTTCTGCTTCTCGTGGTACGCGCGCACGCGCGCCGCGGCCGCTTCCAGCGCCGCGCGCGCCTTCGGCGCGAGGCCGTCGAGCGCCGTCTGCAGCGCTTCCTGCGGCAGTTCCAGCGCGGCGACGCTGTCCGCGCTCAGCCGGTCGAAACGGTTCGTGTACTCGAGCACCGCGGCGTCGCCGCGCGACTTCACGTCGGCGAGGATCTGCGCGACCGATTGCTCGATCGCTTCGTCTTCGCTCGCCTCGAACGCGAGCACCGCGCGCAGTGCGGCGCCGAAGCCTTCGTTCGTCGAATCCAGCTTGCGGATGGTGATGGCCATGGGAGTTCCGTTACGGTGATGCGCTCAACCGCCATTCTGCGACGCGCGTTCGAACGCGTCGAGGATCGGCTTGAGCGCCGCGCGCTTCAACTTCAGCGCAGCCTGGTTCACGACGAGGCGCGACGAGATCGCCATGATCTCCTCGACCTCGACCAGATTGTTCGCCTTCAGCGTGCCGCCCGAGCTGACGAGGTCGACGATCGCGTCGGCCAGGCCGACCAGCGGCGCGAGTTCCATCGAGCCGTACAGCTTGATCAGGTCGACGTGCACGCCCTTCGCGGCAAAGTGCTCGCGCGCGGTTTCGACGTACTTCGTCGCGACCCGCAGGCGCGCGCCCTGGCGCACCGCGTTCGCGTAGTCGAAGCCGGCCGGCACGGCCACCGACATCCGGCAGCGCGCAATGTTCAGATCGATCGGCTGGTACAGGCCCGAGCCGCCGTGCTCGACCAGCACGTCCTTGCCGGCCACGCCGAAATCGGCCGCGCCGTATTCGACATAGGTCGGCACGTCGCTCGCGCGCACGATGATCACCCGCAGGTTCGGGTCGGTCGTCGGCAGGATCAGCTTGCGCGACGTTTCCGGATCCTCGGCCACCTGCACGCCGGCTGCGGCGAGCAACGGCAGGGTTTCCTCGAAAATCCGGCCCTTCGACAGGGCGAGGGTCAGCTGCGCGCTCATGCTTGGCTCCCGGAGAGGCGGCGCACGTTCGCGCCGACGGCGGTCAGTTTGGCTTCCATGCGGTCGTAGCCGCGGTCCAGGTGATAGATGCGGTCGACGAGTGTTTCGCCGTCGGCACGCAGCCCGGCGATCACGAGGCTCGCCGACGCACGCAGATCCGTTGCCATCACGTTCGCGCCCGACAGCTTCTCGACGCCCGTCACGAGCGCCGTGTTGCCGTCGATCGTGATGTTCGCGCCGAGCCGGTTCAGCTCCTGCACGTGCATGAAGCGGTTTTCGAAAATCGTTTCGACGACCTGCGCGGTGCCCGTCGCGACCGTATTGAGGGCCATGAACTGCGCCTGCATGTCGGTCGGGAACGCCGGGTATTCCGACGTGCGGATCGTTACCGCCGACGGCCGGCGGTCCATCTTCACGCGCAGCCAGCTATCGCCTTCCTCGATCGACACGCCGGCTTCGCGCAGCTTGTCGATCACCGCGTCGAGGATGTGCGGGCGCACGCCCGTCAGCATCACGTCGCCGCCCGCCGCCGCGACCGCGCACAGGAACGTGCCGGCCTCGATGCGGTCGGGGATGACCGAATGGCGCGCGCCGTGCAGCCGCTCGACGCCCTGGATCACGAGGCGATCGGTGCCGATGCCGTCGATTTTCGCGCCCATCTCGACCAGCAAGTGCGCGAGATCGCTCACTTCCGGTTCGCGGGCCGCGTTCTCGATCACCGTCTCGCCGTCCGCGAGCGTCGCGGCCATCAGCAGGTTTTCCGTCCCCGTCACCGTGATCATGTCGGTCACGATGCGCGCGCCCTTCAGGCGCTTCGCGCGCGCTTCGATGAAGCCGTGCTCGATGCTGATCTCGGCGCCCATCGCCTGCAGGCCCTTGATGTGCTGGTCGACCGGACGCGCGCCAATCGCGCAGCCGCCCGGCAGCGACACCTTCGCCTCGCCGAAGCGTGCGAGCAGCGGCCCGAGCACGAGGATCGACGCGCGCATCGTCTTCACGAGCTCGTACGGCGCCACGAGGTTGTCGACGCGCGACGCGTCGAGCTGCACGCGGCAGCCGTCGGTCTCGCTCTTCACGCCCATCTGGTTCAGCACCTTCAGCGTGGTGCGTACGTCCTTGAGGTTCGGCACGTTGTCGAGATCGACCGGATCGGCGGTGAGCAGCCCCGCGCACAGGATCGGCAGCGCGGCGTTCTTCGCGCCCGACACGACGATCTCGCCGGACAGGCGGCGGCCGCCTTCGATCGCGAGCTTGTCCATCCCATGTCCGTGCGATTCCCCGTTGGCGGCCGGGTGTGCCGTGGCGACGCTCTGGACGGCGTCGCGCTCGTTGACGGTGACTTGCACTCAGTGATTTCCGGTTATGCGTTCTGCCATTCGGCGGGCGTCAGCGTCTTCATGCTGAGCGCGTGAATTTCCTGCTTCATGCGATCGCCGAGCGCCGCATAGACGAGCTGGTGCCGCTGGATCGGCCGCTTGCCTTCGAAGGCCGCCGACACGATCGTCGCGAAGAAATGCTGGCCGTCGCCTTCGACTTCCAGATGCGTGCAGGCGAGACCGCCGGCGATGTATTGCTTGACCTGTTCGGGAGTCGGCAACATGGTGTAAGGCTCCTGTCGGCGCGCGCCGCCCCGGGGCGGCCGCTGCCTGTCGATATCAATGACGCAGTTTGTAGCCGGTCGCGAGCAGCCGCATCGCGATCATCGCGAGCAGCACGAAGAAACCGGCAACGATCGCGAGGCTCGCGAACGGGTTGATGTCGGACGCGCCGAAGAACCCGAAACGGAAGCCGTCGATCATGTAGAAAAACGGATTGAGACGCGAGATCTCGCGCCACACGGGCGGCAGCGAGTGCGTCGAATAGAACACACCGGACAGGAACGTCAGCGGCATGATCAGGAAGTTCTGGAACGCGGCTAGCTGGTCGAACTTCTCGGCCCAGATTCCGGCGATCAGGCCGAGCGTGCCGAGGATCGCCGAACCGAGCAGCGCGAACGCAATGATGAACAGCGGCGCCGCGAAGTGCATCGGGATAAACCAGATCGTCACGACGAACACGCCCGTGCCGACCGCGAGCCCGCGCACGACGGACGCGAGCACGTACGCGCCGAAGATGTCGCGGTACGACAGCGGCGGCAGCAGCATGAACACGAGGTTGCCGGTGATCTTCGACTGGATCAGCGACGACGAGCTGTTCGCGAACGCGTTCTGCAGCACGCTCATCATCACGAGGCCCGGCACGAGAAAGCTCACGTACTCGACGCCCGGATACACCTCGACGCGGCCCGACAGCGCGTGGCCGAAGATCGTCAGATACAGCAGCGCCGTCACGACGGGCGCGAGCACCGTCTGGAACGACACCTTCCAGAAGCGCAGCAGTTCCTTGTAGAGCAGCGTTTGAAAACCGCTTCCCGGCACTCGCCGGGCCGCCCCAAGAGTGCCGGGCGCCCCCTCGGGGGGCAGCGAACGCAGAGAGCGTGGGAGTTCTTGTTTCATGCCAAACCCTCGATCACCTCGGCCCCGTTCATCACCTGGACGAACACATCCTCGAGGTCGGCCTTGCGGACCTCGATCTCGTCGAACGTGCAGCCCGCGGCGCGGCACTGCGCGAGGATGCGTTCGACATCGTCGTAGCTCGTAAGGCGCAGCAGGTGCTCGCCCGGCGCGCGTGCGGCCGGATCGGTCTCCAGCCCGCGCAGCTCGGCCGGCAGCGCGCCGGTCGCCAGGCGCAGATAAAGCTGCAGCCCGGCGAAGCGGCGCAGCAGCGCGTCGGTGCGGTCGAGCGCGACCACTTCGCCACGACGCAGCATCGCGATGCGGTCGCACAGCGACTCGGCTTCCTCGAGGTAATGGGTGGTCAGCACGATCGTGTGACCCTCGCGATTCAGGCGCGAGATGAATTTCCACAGCGTCTGGCGCAACTCGACGTCGACGCCGGCGGTCGGCTCGTCGAGCACGATCACGGGCGGCCGGTGCACGAGCGCCTGCGCAACCAGCACGCGGCGCTTCATCCCGCCCGACAGCGCGCGCATGTTCGCGTCGGCCTTCTCGGTGAGGTCGAGATTGGCCATCACTTCATCGATCCAGTCGTCGTTGCGCCGCAGCCCGAAATAGCCGGACTGGATCCGCAGCGTCTCGCGAACGGTGAAGAACGGGTCGAAAACGAGTTCCTGCGGCACGACGCCGAGTGCGCGACGCGCACCACGGAAGTCCTTGACGACGTCGTGGCCGCGCACCGAGATACTGCCTTCGTCGGCCCGGGCGAGCCCGGCGAGGATACTGATGAGCGTGGTCTTGCCTGCGCCGTTGGGGCCGAGCAGACCGAAAAACTCGCCTTCCTCGACCGACAGGCTGACGCCCTTGAGCGCCTGAAGCGACTTGTAGCGCTTCTTGACGTGACGGATTTCTATGGCTGACATGACTGTGCGCGACGCAATGGCCGCGACGCCTATTCTGTGCTTGCTGCGAAAGAAAATGGGGGCCGCACGCCGATTGGCTGCCCCGCAAAACGCTTGATTATAGGGCAAACCGGCTGGTGGAGCCGACGCAGAAGGCGCGCGGCCTGAAGCTTGCGCACGCTGGCTGGCGCGGCAGGCTCCGGTCGGACAGGGTCAATGTCGCCCGGTGCCGTCGATGAGCGCGTCGACGCCGTAGGCGCGCGCGAGGCTGGCAAGCTTCGGAGGAAGATTGAGGATGTCGAGGGTCGCGCCGCGCGATTTGGCGGCGCGTTGCCATGCGAGCAGCACGGCGAGCGCGGACGAGTCGAACTGCGTCAGCGCCGCGCAATCGACGGCGGTCGCCCCCGCGTCGACGCGCGCAAGACCGTCCGCGAGCGCGGACTTCGCGCTCGCGACGGTCAGCGAGGAGCCGGCTTCGAAGCCGCTCACGACGCCTGCTTGCCGGCGGCAAGTTGCTGGTTGCGCTGCGTCAGGAACTGGATCAGGCCGTCCACGCCGCTTTGCTGGATCTTCTCGTTGAACTGCTGCTGGTACGTCTGGATCAGCCACGCACCGAGCACGTTCAGGTCATACACCCTCCAGCCGTTCGCCGACTTGTACAGGCGGTAATCGATCTGGACCGGCTGGCCGTTGTTCATCGCGACCGTCTTGACCACGACATCGGTATCGGCCGGATCCGCACGGAACGGCGGGTACTGGATCTGCTGGTCCGGCTTCAGTTGCGCGAGCGCACCCGAATACGTGCGGATCAGCAGCAGCTTGAACTGCTCCTGAACCTGCTGCTGCTGCTCGGCCGTCGCCGTGCGCCAGTTGCGGCCCATCGCGAGCTGCGTGGTGCGGCGGAAATCGGTGTACGGCAGGATGTCCTTGTTGACGATCGTAATGATGCGGTTGGTGTCGCCCTGCTTGATCGTCTGCGCCTTGACTTCGTCGAGCACCTGCTGCGTCGCCGTCTTGATCAGCGCCTGCGGGTTCGACTGGTCGACTTGCGCGTGAGCTGCGCTGCCGAACGAGAACAGCGCCGCGAAAACCGGGATCAGGAACAGTTTTTTCATCATAGTGGCCTGCATGAATGAGTCGATGCGGAGGTTGGAGCAGGTAGCTTACGCGCAAGTTCGCCTACGCTACCGACTGAATCGTTTCTGGCTGTAACGAATGTAATTCCGTCAGTGCAGCCGGATGCTCGGGAAGCGGAACCCGCCCGGCGACGGCGGCGCCACCTGCATCGGCGGCACGCTCGTTTCGCTGGCCGGGTTCGGCGAAACGGCCGTGCCCGACGCCGGCGCGGCAACCGCCGCGCCCGATGCACCCGCCGTACCGGCTGCCGCCGGTGCCGCGCCGTCGTCCGGCAGGTCGTACTTCGGCAGCGCGTCGTTGCTCGCCGTCGAGCCGGCTTCGCCGCGCGCGTTGTCGATCAGCATCTGGCGGCGCTGCAGGTACGCGTTGCGCACGAACGAATACTTGTCGAGCGCCGCGGCATTCAGCACGTCGCCCGCGCCGAGCAGGTTCGCGCGCGTATTGACGAGGTTCACGCCGAACAGGCCATAGCCCACGCCGTCCGGCTTCACATAGGTCAGAGGATTGCCGACGTAGTCGACGCCGAGGCCGGCCGTGTCGCGCAGCGTGCTCGGGCCGAGCAGCGGCAGCACGAGATACGGGCCCGACGGCATGCCGTAGCGGCCCATCGTGATCCCGAAGTCGGCCGTGTGCTTCGGCAGCTTCGCGATCGTCGCGACGTCGAACAGGCCGCCGACGCCGAACACCGTGTTGATCACGACGCGCATCAGGTCGCCGACGCCGTCCGCGATCCGCAACTGCACGATGTTGTTCGCCGCGATGTAGACGTCGCCGATGTTCGAGAAGAAGTTCGTCACGCTGTCGCGCACCGGCTGCGGCACCACGTACTGGTAGCCCTGCGCGACCGGCTTCAGCGCGTACGTGTCGACGGTGTCGTTGAACTTGTACATCGTCCGGTTGAAGCCTTCGAGCGGATCGCCCTTGGTCGGCGTCTGCACGGTCGCGCAGCCGCTCAACGCGGCGACTGCCGCCACCGCGAGCGCGGCGTGCCTGATGCGGATCGTCTGCATGGTCATTACCCTCTTGTATGCTCTCGTGTGGTTATTGGGCTGCCGAACCGGACGCGGCGGCCACGGCGGACGCCGGCGCCGCCACCGCTGCGGGCGCGGCCGACGCGCCGGATGCCGGCTTCGCGCCGCCCGCATCGGCGGCCTTGCTGTACAGGAACTGGCCGATCAGGTTCTCGAGCACGATCGCCGACTGCGTCATCGTGATCGTATCGCCCGCCTTCAGCATTTCCGTGTCGCCGCCCGGATCGAGACCGATATATTGCTCGCCCAGCAGGCCCGACGTCAGGATCTTCGCCGACGAATCCTTCGGGAACGGGTACTGGCCGTCGACATCGATCGTCACGAGCGCCTGGTAGGTGTTCGTATCGAAGCCGATCGACTTCACGCGGCCGACCACGACGCCGGCACTCTTCACGGCCGCGCGCGGCTTCAACCCGCCGATATTGTCGAATTTCATCTTCACCGCATAGGTCGGCTGAAACGACAGCGAGCTCATGTTGCCGACCTTCAGCGCCAGGAACAGCACCGCAAGGAAGCCCACCACCACGAACAGGCCGACCCAGAAGTCGAGAGCAGTCTTTTTCATCGTCATCCCAAAATATGGCTTGGCTGAGGCTTAGCTGAACATCAGCGCGGTCAGCAGGAAATCGAGGCCGAGTACGGCGAGCGACGCGAACACGACCGTCTTGGTGGTCGCGCGCGACACGCCTTCGGGCGTGGGCTTCGCTTCATACCCCTGAAACAGCGCAATGAAGGTCACGGCGAACCCGAACACGATGCTCTTCAGCACGCCGTTGCCGACGTCGGCCCAGACCTGGACCCCGCCCTGCATCTGCGACCAGAACGCGCCCGGATCGACGCCGATCAGCACGACGCCCACGATATAGCCGCCGAGCACGCCGACCGCACTGAAAATCGCGGCCAGCAGCGGCATCGTGATGATCCCGGCCCACATGCGCGGCGCGATCACCGTCTTGATCGGGTCGACCGCCATCATCTCGAGCGCGGTGAGCTGCTCGCCGGCCTTCATCAGGCCGATCTCGGCCGTGAGCGACGTGCCCGCGCGCCCCGCGAACAGCAGCGCGGTGACGACGGGCCCAAGCTCGCGCACGAGCGACAGCGCGACCAGCAGGCCGAGCGCCTGCTCGGAACCGTAGCGGTTCAGCGTGTAATACCCCTGCAGGCCGAGCACGAAGCCGACGAACAGCCCCGACACGGCAATGATCACGAACGAATAGTTGCCGAGGAAGTGGATCTGCTTCGTGACAAGCCGCGGCCGGCGCAGCAGCGGGAAGAATTCCAGCACGAGGCGCACGAACAGGCGCGTGCCGTAGCCCGCGCGCACGAGGCCGCCGATGACGTAACGTCCGATCGCGCTGATCATGCGCGCCCTCCGCCGAGCCCGAAATCCGCTGCGAGCGGCGGGCTCGTGTAATGAAATTTGAACGGGCCGTCCGGCGCGCCGTCGATGAACTGCCGCACGCTCGGGTCGGTCGACGCGCGCAGCTCGTCGGGCGTGCCCTGCGCGAGCACGCCGCCATTGGCCAGAAAATACACGTAGTCGGCGATCGCGAACGATTCCGGCACGTCGTGCGTGACGAGGATCGACGTCGCGCCGAGCGCCTGGTTCAGCGTGCGGATCAGGTTCGCGGTGATGCCGAGCGAGATCGGATCGAGGCCCGCGAACGGCTCGTCGTACATGATGAGCTGCGGATCGAGCGCGATCGCGCGCGCCAGCGCGATGCGGCGCGCCATCCCGCCCGACACCTCGGACGGCATCAGGTCGCGCGCGCCGCGCAGGCCGACCGCGTTGAGCTTCATCAGCACGAGGTCGCGGATCAGGTCTTCGGGCAGGTCGGTGTGCTCGCGCAGCGCGAACGCGACGTTCTCGAACACCGACATGTCGGTGAACAACGCGCCGAACTGGAACAGCATGCCCATCTTGCGGCGCAGCGCATACAGGCCGTCACGCGTTTGCGCGCCGACATCGGCGCCGTCGAACAGCACCTGGCCGCGGCGCGCACGCACGAGGCCGCCGATCAGGCGCAGCACGGTCGTCTTGCCGCAACCCGACCCGCCCATGACCGCGACGACCTGCCCGCGCCCGAAGCGCAGGTTCAGGTTGGACAGGACGAGGCGGTCGCCGTAGCCAAAGTCGACGTCGCGAAGTTCCAGCAGGGTCTCGGTAGGAGTGGGGCTCACGGAGCTGGCAGTCCTTATACGCAGAACGCCGAATTATAGGGCCTGCATTGGAATGATGTCGTGACGCCTTTCCGGGCCTTGCGGTCAATGATTGTCAAATTGCCCGGGAAAACATTGCTGCAGCGCAATAAGCGCAGCCCGATAGTCGGCCGCGGCCGTGACCGCACTGACCACCGCGACGCTGCCAACCCCCGTCGCCAGTACGTCCGGCAGCGCGTCGAGCCCGACCCCGCCGATCGCGACGAGCGGCGCCCGCGCGCCCGCGAAGCGCGCGTAGCGGGCGATCCGTGCGAGGCCCTGCGGCGGCGCAGCGACGGCCTTGGTCGCGGTCGCGTACACGGGGCCGAGCGCGAGATAGCTCGGGCGCTCGTGCAGCGCCCGCAACATTTCGTAATACCCATGGCTCGACAGCCCGAGCCGCAGGCCCGCGCGCGCGATCGCGGCCAGATCGGCCGTTTCGAGATCCTCCTGGCCCAGATGAACGCCGTACGCGCCTTCATCTGCAGCGATTTGCCAGTGATCGTTGATGAACACGCGCGCATCGGGATAGCGGCGCCCGGCCGCGACCGCACGCGCGATTTCCCGGCGCAACGCGTCCGGCGTCGCGCCTTTCACGCGCAGTTGTACGGTCCGCACGCCGCAATCGAGCACGCGCTCGACCCATTCGGCATCCGGCACGACCGGGTAGAGGCCGAGCTGCGCGGGGCATGGCGCGAACGCGGGCTCGGGCGCGGCCGGCAGCCCGGCGACGCGCGGAAACCGCGTGGCATCGACCGGCCATGCGTCGTCCGCGCGCGTCTCGTCGCCGTCGCACCATGCCAGCGCGAGCACCAGCGCGTCGACCGGCGCGAAACCGCAATCGAGGAAGGCGGCGAGCGCCGCGATCCAGTCGTCCGCGAGCGGATGCGCGGCTTCGAGCGCGTAGCGCGCGCCCGCCGCATGCAGCACCGCGCCCTGCTCGTCGAATTCGATCGCGACCGCGTCCGGCGAAGCCGGCCGCGACGCGGCCGACGCGCGCGCCAGCGCGGTACGGTCGCCGGCCGAGACGATCAGCACGTCGCCGTCGGCCGGCGCGTCGGGCGCCGCCACGCAGAGCCGCCACGGCGCCGCGCCGCCCGGCCAGTCGCCGAGCCGTGCGCGAATCCGCTCGGCCGCTTCGGCCAGTTCGTCGGCCGGCGGCCAGAACGTATCGGCGAAGCGCGCGCTCATGCGCCGCCCCCGTCCTGGTGCCAGAACGGCATCCCGACGACCGGCGTGCTCGCGTGCGCGGTCTCGCGCGCGTCCATCGGCCCGGCGAGATACGCGGCGCGGCCGGCCTCGACGCCCTGCGCAAAGGCGCGCGCCATGATCTCCGGATGCGTGGCCTGCGATACGGCCGTGTTCAGCAGCACGCCGTCGAAGCCCCATTCCATCACCTGGCACGCGTGCGACGGCACGCCGAGCCCCGCATCGACGATCAGCGGCACATCGGGCAACCGTTCGCGCAGCACGCGCAAGCCGTACGGGTTCACGACGCCCTTGCCCGTGCCGATCGGCGCGCCCCACGGCATCAGCGCCTCGCAGCCGACATCGAGCAGGCGCCGGCCGATCACGAGATCCTCGGTGCAGTACGGCAGCACCTTGAAACCGTCCTTCACCAGTTGCGCGGCGGCCTCGATCAGCCCGACCGGGTCGGGCTGCAGCGTGTAGTCGTCGCCGATCAGCTCGAGCTTGATCCAGTCGGTGCCGAATACCTCGCGCGCCATGTGCGCGGTCGTCACGGCCTCCGCGACGGTCTGGCAGCCGGCCGTGTTCGGCAGCAGCGGCACCGCGTGGCGCTTGAGCAGGTCGAAGAAGCCGGCTTCGGCCGTGCCGCCCGTCATCTGGCGGCGCAGGGCGACCGTCACCATCCCGGGGCGCGACGCGGCGATCGAATCGGACAGCGACTGCAGCGACGGATAGCGCGACGTGCCGAGCAGCACGCGGCTTGCGAAGGTTTCGCCGTACAGCGTCAGCGCGTCGGCGGATGTGAGGGACGTCATGTCGTTTTCCTGGAAGAGCGGGGACGAACCGGCGGCGCTCAGCCGCCCGCGACGGGGTGCACGACGTCGAGCTTGTCGCCCGCCGCGAGCGCGCGCGCCGCATGCTGCGTGCGCGCGACGAAGTTGCCGTTCAGCGCGACCGCGTACGGCGGACGCGCGCCGTACGCGGCGAGCGCGTCGGCCACCGTCGCGCCGTCGGGCAGCGTCAGGGTCTGTTGGTTGATCTGGATATCCATGAGGCTTCGTCGGATTCGGTCGGCGGCACGCGTCAGGCCGGCTGGCGCGCGTCGTTGCGGTGATGAAGGAGCGTCGGCCAGCGCGCGGTGTCACGCCACGCGGCGAACGCGTCGGCATCGCCGAACGCGCCGCCGAGCGCGGCTTCTGCGAACGCGACCGCTGCGTGCGCGACTTCCGGCGCGATCATGAAGCCGTGCCGGTACAGGCCGTTGACGGCGAGCGTCGACGCGCCGTCCCAGATCACCGCCGGGCGATGATCGGGCAGCGTCGGCCGGCACTGCGCATTGAGTTCGAGGATGCGCGCCTCGCCGAACGCCGGATGCACGGAGAACGCCGCGCTCAGCAGTTCGAGCGCCGAGCGCACGCTGACGGGCGACATGTCCTCGCCCTCCACCTCGGTCGCGCCGATCACATAAAGATCGTCCTGCTTCGGCGCGATGTACAGCGGATAGCGCGGATGCAGCAGCCGCACGGGCCGTGTGAGCCCGATGCCGGGCGCATGCACGCGTGCGACTTCGCCGCGGATGCCGCGCAGCGCGGGCAGCACAGGTTTCGCGCCGAGCCCGCGGCAGTCGATCGTGAAATGCGCGTCGGGCAGGTTCGCATCGTCGATCGCGACGTGCCAGTGCGCGTCGACGCCGCGTTCGGCGAGGCCCGTCGCGAGCGCGCGCAGTGCCTGGCGGTTGTCGAGCTGGCCTTCGCGCGGCAGCAGCAGCCCGCGCGCAAAGCGGCCCGCGAGCGCAGGCTCGGCCGCGTCGACCTGCGCGCCGGCGAGCGTGACGAAGCCGCCGTCGAACAGTTCGGCCGGCGCGTTCGCGCGCACGCGCCGCTCGAACAGCGGCGCCTCCGCGCGGTCCGCGTGATGCCAGACGACGAGCGTGCCGTGATGCTGGAAGAACACGGGTTCGGGCAGCTCGGCGAGCCATTGCGGCCAGCGCGCGAGCGACGCGGCGCCGAGCTCGGTGATCAGCAGCTCCGCGCTCGCCGCTTCCGCGAGCGGCGCGAGCATCGCGGCCGCGATCCACGCGGCCGACTGCTCGCCGTCCGGGCCGCCGCGCTCGTAGAGCGCGACCCGATGCCCGTCGCCCGCGAGCCGCCATGCGATCAGTCGGCCGACGAGGCCGCCGCCGAGCACCGCGAAATCGGGCCGTGAATCCTGGACGTTCATCGCGCACCCTCCTCGCGAGCCGCGCGAGCGCACGCGACTAACGTCGACGCGCACGCGCCGTCCCGTGCGAACGCACGCGACATCGGGCCGGGAGCCATGCAAAAGACTGAAGATTGTGCGGTCATCATTCCTTCCGTAACGCGCAATGCGCGTACCCAAAAGGACGAAACCGGCAGCAAAGGCCGGCCGGGCGGGACTCGGGCGCTGACCATGTGGGATGGCAGCCAGCGCGGCCCGGCGGGATCAGAAACTTCCCTCGCCGGTATTACCCGGATCGGGTGCGAAGGGTCTTTCTCAGCCTCGCCGCGCCGCCTGGAACATCTGCCGGCCGCGCACGAAGCACCCCTGTTTCGTCGTCGGCCATTAGACCATAAAAGCGGAAAGCGCCGCAAACTGTCCCCCTTGCGGCAAATTCGCCGTCGCGCTTCGCCGCTCTGGCACAATGCCCGCAGGCCGGCCGCACGAGCGGCCGGTTGCCGCGTCACCGCCGGCCCTTAAGTGCCGTTTAAGATGCGCGGGCGACCATCCGGACGCCCGCCGTCAGTCGGCGCCGCGCCCCGGCATGCCGTATCGCGGCGCGCGCCCGGCTTCGCCCGGCCCGCGCGCCGGCTACTCATCAGGAAGCACATGACCCAATCGATCGATCCCGTCCGCTCCGCCGCCTCCGACGCGCCGCAGGACGAGCGCCCGGTATCCGCATGGAGCCTCATCAAGCCCTACTGGGTATCGTCCGAATGGAAATTCGCGTGGGGCCTGCTGGTCACGATCATCGCGATCAACCTCTGCGTGGTCTGGATCAACGTCCGGCTGAACAAGTGGAACGCCGAGTTCTACAACGCGCTGCAGTCGAAGGACGTCCACGACTTCCCGGGCCTGATTATGCAGTTTTCGGCGCTCGCCTTCGCGTTCATCATCCTCGGAGTGTATGGGCTCTATTTGCGCCAGATGCTCGGATTTCGCTGGCGACAATGGATTACCGAACGATTCCTTACAGAATGGCTAAGCGATCGTGCGTTCTACCGGATCGAGCGTGACCGCCTTGCCGATAACCCGGACCAGCGAATTGCCGACGACCTTGCGTCGCTCACGACAACGACGCTGGCATTGTCACTCGACCTGTTGTCAACGGTCGTCACGCTTGTGTCGTTTATCACGATCCTATGGTCACTCGGTGGCGCACTCACGTTCGCGCTCGGCGGGTCGCCCATCACAATTCCTGGCTACATGGTCTGGGCCGCGGCGCTTTATGCTGTCGCGGGCTCGCTTCTGGCGCAAAAGTTCGGCCACCCCCTCGTGTCGATCAATTACCAACAACAGCGTGTGGAAGCAGATCTCCGTTTCGGTTTGATTCGCGTACGCGAAAACGCCGAGCAGATCGCCTTTTACGACGGTGAAGCGACTGAGAACGAAAACGCGAAAAATCTCTTCAAGCGTGTCCGCGACAACTGGTGGCGAGTGATGAAGTACACGAAGCGCCTATCGTTCGTCACGTATTTCTATGGACAGATCGCGATCATTTTCCCGCTCATTGTTGCTGCGCCCCGCTACTTTTCGGGTGCGCTAACGCTCGGCGTACTGATGCAGGTTTCATCCGCATTCAACACGGTCAGTGACTCGTTCTCGTGGTTCATCAACAGCTATCGATCGCTCGTCGAATGGCGCGCCACCGTCAACCGTCTGCGCGAATTCAAGCGCGTGATGGGCACGTCGCACCTGAAGGAAAGCATGTCGCCCGCGACCGAGCACGGCGGCATCAACCTGCACTACGTCGATGCGGCGAAGCTGTCGACGTCGTCGCTCAAGCTCGCGCTGCCGAACGGCAATGCGCTCGCGAACATCGGCAACGTCACGATCGAGCCGGGTTCGCGCTGGCTCGTGATCGGCAAGTCGGGTTCCGGCAAGAGCACGTTCATGCGCGCGCTCGCGGGGTTGTGGCCGTTCGGCGACGGCGCGATCGACGCGCCGGTCGGCGCGCGGATGATGTTCGTGCCGCAGACGAGCTATTTGCCGATCGGCACGCTGAAGGCCGCGCTCACCTATCCGGCGACACCCGATACATTCAGCGACGACGCGTGCCGCGACGCGCTGCGCGCATGCCGCCTCGAGGATTACGTCGAGCGCCTCGACGAAACCGCGCACTGGACGCGCGTGCTGTCGCCGGGCGAGCAGCAGCGTCTTGCCGGCGCACGCGTGCTGCTGCACAAGCCCGACTTCCTGTTCCTCGACGAAGCCACCAGCGCGCTCGACACCGACAACGAGGCACGCCTCTACCACCTGTTCGCCGAACGACTGCCGAAGGCCGCGATCGTCAGCATCGCGCACCGCGAGTCGCTGGCCGCGTTCCACGTCGGCACGATCAACATCGAGCGCGTGAACGTCAGCGACAAGGTCGCGGCGTGAATGCACGCGCCGCGCGCATCGCGCTGATCACCGGCGCAGGCTCGGGGATCGGCGCGGCACTCGCGCGGCGGCTCGCGGCGCCCGGCATCGCGCTGGCGCTGCACGCGCGCGGCGCGGACGACGTGGCGCGGGCGCGGCTCGCCGACGTCGCACGCGCCTGCACGGCAGCCGGCGCGCAATGCATCACGCTCACCGGCGACCTCGCCGCGCCGGGCGTCGCAGCCACGCTCGTCGATGCAACCGCCACGCGCTTCGGCGGGCTCGACCAGCTCGTCGCGAACGCCGGCTTCGCCGCGCGGCAAGCCTTTTCCGATCTTTCCGCGGACGCGCTCGCGTCCGCCTTCGCGGCGATGCCCGGCGCGTTCTCCGCGCTCGCGCGCCGCGCGCGACCGCTGCTCGACGCGTCGGCCGCGCCGCGAATCGTCGCGGTCAGTTCGTTCGTCGCGCACCGCTACCGC
Organism: Burkholderia pyrrocinia; assembly: GCF_018417535.1. Classification (NCBI taxonomy): domain Bacteria; kingdom Pseudomonadati; phylum Pseudomonadota; class Betaproteobacteria; order Burkholderiales; family Burkholderiaceae; genus Burkholderia; species Burkholderia pyrrocinia. Next base: position 2,756,702 of record NZ_CP070977.1, read on the forward strand.
GCCGATGCGCCGTTCGCGGCCACCGCCGCCGCGAAGGCCGCGCTCGAATCGCTGGTGCGCACCGCGGCTGCCGAATTCGCCGCGCGCGGCATCACCGTCAACGCGGTCGCGCCCGGCTTCACGCGCAAGGATCACGGGCCGAGCGCCGGCAACGCCGCCGCATGGGCACAGGCCGAACAGGCGACGCCGCTCGGCCGGATCGCCGAACCCGACGACGTCGCCGCATTGATCGCCTTCCTGCTGTCGGACGCGGCGCGGCAGATCACCGGCCAGGTCATCCATGTCGACGGCGGCCTGACGCTCTGACGCGGCATCGACCGCCGCGCCCCTCCCCTGCGTCTCGGTCGAACACGCGCCTTCCCGCAAGAACCTGCATCGGCCTTTTTGGCCGCTCGCATCGCGACCGTAGAATAACCGCCACGCGGCAGCGCGATACGAGACAAGCCAAGAGGGGGCGGCAAGCATGCAGGCATTCCAGTGGTTCAACGAATTGTCGTCGCGCGAGCGCAAGACGCTGTATGCCGGATTCGGCGGCTACGCGGTCGATGCGTTCGACTTCATGATCTACTCGTTCCTGATCCCGACGCTGATCGCCACATGGGGGATGACGAAGAGCGAGGCCGGGATGATCGCGACGAGTTCGCTGATCTCGTCGGCAGTCGGCGGCTGGGTCGCCGGCATCCTCGCCGACCGCTACGGCCGCGTGCGCGTGCTGCAGTGGACGATCGCGACGTTCGCGCTGTTTACGTGCCTGTCCGGTTTCACGCATTCGTTCTGGCAGTTGCTCGCGACGCGCACGCTGCAGGGCTTCGGCTTCGGCGGCGAATGGTCGGTCGTGACGATCATGATGGCCGAGACGATCCGGTCGCCCGAGCATCGCGCGAAGGCCGTCGGCACCGTGCAGAGCAGCTGGTCGTTCGGCTGGGCCGCGGCCGCGATCCTCTACTGGGCGTTCTTCGCGCTGCTGCCCGAGCAGGTCGCATGGCGCGCGTGCTTCTGGATCGGCATCGTGCCCGCGCTGTGGATCCTGTACATCCGCCGCAACGTCAGCGATCCCGATATCTACACGGCCACGCGCCGCGCGCGCGACGAAGGCCGCGTGTCGGGCCACTTCCTCGAGATCTTCTCGCCGCCGCACCTGCGCGCGACGCTGTTCGGCAGCGCGCTATGCACCGGGATGCTCGGCGGCTACTACGCGATCACGACATGGCTGCCCACCTACCTGAAAACCGTTCGCCACCTGTCCGTGTTCAACACGAGCGGCTATCTCGTCGTGCTGATCGTCGGCTCGTTCGTCGGCTACGTGGTCGGCGCGATCCTGTCCGACCGGCTCGGCCGCCGCGCGTCGTTCATCCTGTTCGCGATCGGCTCGTTCTCGCTCGGGATGGCATACACGATGCTGCCGATCACCGATACCGCGATGCTGCTGCTCGGCTTCCCGCTCGGCATCGTCGTGCAAGGGATCTTCGCCGGCGTCGGCGCGTACCTGTCGGAGCTGTATCCGGGCGCGATCCGCGGCTCGGGCCAGGGCTTCTGCTACAACCTCGGCCGCGGGCTCGGCTCGTTCTTCCCGATCCTCGTCGGCTCGCTGTCGCAGTCGATGTCGCTCGTGAAGGCGATCGGCCTCGTCGCGGGCAGCGGCTACCTGCTCGTGATCGTCGCCGCGCTCGTGCTGCCGGAAACGCGCGGCAAGTCGCTCGTCGACGATCCGGCCGTCGCGTCGTGAGCGCCCTCTTCGTTCCGGAAACCGCATGCACGTGATCGTTCTCGGCGCCGGCGTGATCGGCGTCACCACCGCGTGGCACCTGCGCGAAGCAGGCTGCGACGTCACCGTGATCGAACGCGAGGCCGATGTCGCGCAAGCGACGAGCCTCGGCAACGCGGGCGTGATCGCGCCCGGCTACGTGACGCCGTGGGCCGCGCCGGGGATGCCCGGCAAGATTCTCAAGTACCTGTTCAAGCCCGCTTCGCCGCTGATCTTCCGGCCGACGCTCGATGCCGCGCAATGGCGCTGGATCGCGCGCTGGCTGCGCGAATGCGAGTTCGAGCGGTTCCGCGTGAACAAGCAGCGGATGCAGCGCATCGCGTATTACAGCCGCGCGTGCCTGCATGCGTTTCGCGACCGCTATCCGTTCGACTACGGCGCGAGCCGCGGCTACCTGCAACTGTTGCGTGGCGCGTTCGACGTCGAGATGGTGCAGCCCGCGCTGAAGGTGCTGCGCGATGCCGGCATCGCGTTTCGCGAACTCGACGCGGTCGGCTGCACGGCGATCGAGCCGGGCCTGCGCTGGGCGCGGCAGGCGCCTGTCGGCGGCATCTACCTGCCCGACGACGAAGCCGGCGACTGCGCGCTCTTCACGCGCAAACTGCGGGCGCTGTGCGAAGCGAACGGCGTGACGTTCCGTTTTCGCACCGAAATCCGCGCGCTCGACGTCGCTAGCAGCAGGGTACGCGGCGTGCGAATCGATTCACCAGACGAAGGCGCCGCCGCACGACGTGACGCTCCGCTCGCCGCCGACGCGATCGTCGTCGCGCTCGGCGTCGACAGCGCCGCCCTGCTGCGGCCTCACGGCATCGACGTGCCGCTGTATCCGGTGAAAGGCTATTCGGCGACCCTCGCGGTCGTCGACGATGCAAAGGCGCCGCGCGCCGCGCTGATGGACGAATCGCTGAAGACGGCGATCACGCGCTTCGGCCCGACCCTGCGCGTCGCGGGCACCGCGGAACTCGGCAACCGGCACGCGGCGCTGCGGCAGCAGGCGCTCGATACGCTGATGAAGGTGCTCGACGACTGGTTCCCGCACGCGGCCGATCGCGCGTCGGCGCGCTTCTGGGTCGGCCGCCGGCCGATGACGCCCGACGGGCCGCCGCTCCTTGGCGCGAGCGGAATCGACGGACTCTGGCTCAACGTCGGGCACGGCTCGACGGGCTGGGCGATGTCGATGGGTTCGGGAAAGGTGGTGGCGGATCTCGTTACCGGACGCGAGCCGGAGATCGACCTGTCGGGCCTGACGCTCGCGCGCTACGACCGGTAGGCTCGGCGCCGGGCGACACCGTCGGCGCGATGCTCTGGCGCAATACGCGCAGCGCGCGGTCATCGCGATGCATCGCGAGTGCCGCTTACCGCGCCGCCCGGCCTTCCGCCCAGGCAATCGGCGCCGATACGATCGGCCGATGCGACACGCCCTCGTGCGACAGCCGGCTTTCGAACAGCGTCAACGCTTCGATGCGCAGCACGACCGGCCGCGCGGGCGCGCCGCCGTGCGCGGGCTGCCCGACCGCATCGCGCGGTAGCCGCGCGAGCGTCACGTGCGGCCGAAACGGCCGCCGGTCGACCGGCACGCCGAGCTTACCCGGCAGCGCCGCCAGCCCCGTATTCAGCGAGACGCAGGCGGGATCGGCCTCGAGTTCCGCGACGATCAACCTCGCACGCGGCAGGCTCGGCCACCACGCGATCCGCTCGACCGGCAGCAGCGGCAGCGCATGCGCGGCTGCGAGCGCGGGCAGGTGCGAGGCCAGCGCGTCGCACCGTTCCCGTTCGATCGCGCCGATGAACGCGAGTGTCATATGCAGTTGCGCGGGCAGCGTGCGCCGCGCACCGCGGGTGACCGGCAACGCGTGCAGCGCGTCGCGCGACGCCGCATCGGGTATCAGCGCGACGAACGCACGGAGCCGGTCGCCGTTCATGACTCGCTCACCGCGGCACGCGGCGCGCTCGCCGTCTCGGCCGAAACCGGACGCTGCGGCAGCGGGCCGTGCTCGCCCCACACGTCGGCCGGCAGCACGCGCGCGAGCTCCGGGATCGTGTTGCGCGTGAACACCGGATCGGCGATACCTGCCGCGCGCTGGCGGCGATAGTCGACCCACGCGGCGTGCGCATACTTGCCGAGCGCGAGGATCGCGATCAGGTTGACGATCGCCATCAGCCCCATGCTCGTATCGGCCATCGCCCACACGAGCGGCAGTTGCCCGACGCTGCCGAACATCACCATCCCGAGCACCGCGACGCGGAACAGCGGCAGCACGCCGCGCCGCTTCGTGATGAATTCGACGTTGCCTTCCGCATACGCGTAGTTGCCGATCACCGACGAGAACGCGAGGAAGAAAATCGCGACCGCCATGTAGATGCCGCCCCAGTCGCCGACGTGGCTCGAGATCGCGCGCTGCGTGAGCGCTGCGCCTTCCATGCCGGTGCCGAGCTCGTACTGGCCCGACAGCAGGATCACGAACGCGGTCGCGCTGCAGATCACGATCGTGTCGACGAACACGCCGAGCATCTGGATCAGCCCCTGCGTGACGGGATGCCGCGTGCTCGCGGTCGCGGCCGCGTTCGGCGCGCTGCCCATCCCTGCTTCGTTCGAGAACAGCCCGCGCTTCACGCCGATCGCGATCGCCTGGCTGACCGCATAGCCCGTCAGGCCGCCCGCCGCCTGCTCGAGGCCGAACGCACTCTTCACGATCAGCACGATCATACCGGGCACCAATGCGATGTGCGTCGCGACCGCGTAGACCGCGAGCGCGAGGTAGCCGATCGCCATCAGCGGCACGATCACCTGCGCGACCGTCGCGATGCGGCGGATGCCGCCGAAGATGATCGGCGCGCTCAGCAGCACGAGACCGAGGCCGACCGTCTCGCGGCTCCAGCCGAACGACGTATGGAACGCATCCGCGATCGCGTTCGCCTGTACCGCGTTGAACACGAAGCCGAACGCAAGGATCAGCGACAGCGAAAACAGCACGCCGAAGCCGCGCGAGCGCAGGCCGGCCTGGATGTAGTACGCGGGGCCGCCGCGATAGCTGCCGTCCGGGTGCGACACCTTGAAGATCTGCGCGAGCGTCGCCTCGACGAACGCGGACGACATCCCGACCAGCGCCGTCATCCACATCCAGAAGATCGCACCCGGCCCGCCGACCGTCAGCGCGACCGCGACGCCGGCGATGTTGCCGGTGCCCACGCGGCTCGCGAGCCCGGTCGCGAATGCCTGGAACGACGAGATGCTGCCCGGCTCGCCCTTGCTGCCGACCAGTTTCATGCTGAGGAACAGCGCCTTCAACTGGATCATCCGGAACCGCAACGTAAACCACGCACCGGCGCCGAGCAGCAGCGCGATCAGCACGTAGTTCCACAACACGCCATTGACGGCGTCGATCAGCCCATGCGCGAATGCTTCCATCCAGAGTCCTTGTAAATAGGGTCAGTCATATGCAGTCACCGCGAACGCGGCCTGAGGGGCGACATGATATGACAGTTTCCAAGAATAATTACAAAATGAAAGGATTCGGCATCATGACAAATCAAGGGGCCGATCTCTCCTGATCAGATGCGTCAACACGCCCCCGTCACCTTAGACAATCTCCCGTGACTGTTTGACACATTGCTCAGTCAACAGGACACGCAGAGAAAAGTGTTTCCGCATTTCGACTTTTCTCGGCCCTTACCCGGACGATACACAGCGGTAGCCGATCGGTAGACCGACCACGCGTCCTCAGCATCCCCACATCCAGAGCCGGCGCCCGGCTAGTTCCGAGACAAGGAAGCGCGGTCGCATGCTCTCGGGAATCTCTTTTGATTGCGCTTCGTAGAAGCGTTCCGGATGACTCCCCCACGAGTACGTGCCGGACAAACTCCTTGCACACAGCATAAAAAAATATAACCGTCTCATTCTCAGGCATGCGAATCAATCATCTAAATCAACACTGCACGGGATATGAAATGACGAAGCATAACCCTTTGAAACAGACAAGCCACGCCTCTGAAGAACAACAACAGCCTTTGATGCGACGACGTCTTCTGGTCGCGTCAACCGTGCTCCCGTTTGGCACGCTGCTGAAGCATGCGACGGCCATGGCTCAGAACAACGTCCTCCCGCCCATCGAGATCACTGCACCGAGGCCGCCCGACTTTAATTTTGGCGATTTCGGTATCAAGGTAAACGAAATTCCCGGCGCCAACCCCGGCGCCGGAATGCCGGCACCTTCGATTTGCTTCAATCAGTATTGCACATCGAACTTCATGTTGCTTTTTGCAAACACGGGCAACATGATCCGCGCCACCGAGATGTTTCTCAAACATCTCCAAGTCTTCGGGGGCAACGACACAAAATTCTGGCGTAATCAATTAATGCTGGTGGGCGGCTTCACTCCTTGGCTGGCCATCGGTGGCTACAAATATTTGCCCGGCGCCAATCAATACGGATTCAATTTCGAACCAGGAACATATGCCAACATCACTGCGCTATTCGGCATCTATATCGGACAATCAAGCGGCATCCAGCCAACGAGCACATTCGCGTCGTACGGCAATCCGCTGATGTTCGTCGAAGCACTCAATCATTGGATACACGGAGACGGAACTCAACGAACCGTCCATATTGAATCACTCAACTTGAAGATGAGCATCCTCGATTTCTCGGAAATATCGAGAGCCATTGAAAATCCCGGATATGGCCCCGGCATCTACTCGTTCGACACCGGTTTCAGCACCAACATCTTCAATCACGGGACAAAGGATCTCTGGAGTGCCGCAGTCTTCGGGCGAGTATCCGGCAGGGTACGTGGCACGCTTGAAATGCTGGAGGACGATACATATCGATTCGTCGGTTACTACTCACTCAATCCCGACAAGTTCGATGCAGATCCTTCAAACCGGCCATTTCTGCAGGAGGCTGCGACGACGATCCTGTCCAAGCTCGGCGCCACCCTGGGACATAAGGACTATCAAATCAACTTTTTCGGTGAAAAAAGTCTTACGTTCTCTGGCCAACGACCTGTCAAGAATGCAGGCACACGCCCCCCGCAGGCAGTCCATAGGCCGTCGTTCGGTGGACTGATGCGACCGACTCGCTAGCAGGCCCCCGAGAGGCTCCGGAAATTCGACTGCCCGGGTCAACCCCGCATTTTGTTCATACCCACATTGAGCGCCTCATGATTTCCAGAGTCATACGCGGAATCCTCCGGCTAGTTCTCTGGCTAGTTATCGCAGCGATCGGCACCTATGCGCTACTGTTCGTCGTCGTTGCGACTTCCCGATATGAGCGGACCGAAGGCAGTTGCCCTGACATGTCTCTCGATACGCTACGAAACAAGGTCCTGCTACGTCTCGAGGAACAAGGAATACCGCTGGACAGCATCCGGTTCGACGGTGCGCCGCAGTATCACGCGTGGAAACTGGGCATGTGGGAATTCCCGCTGCTCATTGACGAAACCAGATACATCGCGATGATCGACTGCAACGAACAGCTTTCAAGCTATTGGCAAGTCAAAGATCAGCCAGTCGACAAAACCGGACAAGCTCACGATCGCCGATAACTTCACAAAAAAAACCGGGCGCCCTTTCGGACGCCCGGCTCTCATCGAAACCCGCTCGCGCTATTCAGCTCAGCGCGGCAGTTCCGTATGCCCCATCAGGTACGCATCGACCGAGCGTGCGCACTGGCGGCCTTCGCGGATCGCCCACACCACGAGCGACTGGCCGCGACGCATGTCGCCCGCCGCGAACACCTTGTCGACCGACGTGTAGTACGAACGATCGCCTTCGGTCGCCGCACGCGCATTGCCGCGCGCGTCTTTCGCGACGCCGAACGCGTCGAGCACGGGCGCTGCCGGCTGCGTGAAACCCATCGCGAGCAGCACGAGATCGGCCTTCATCTCGAATTCGGAGCCCGGCACTTCCTGCATCTTGCCGTCCTTCCACTCGACGCGCACCGCGATCAGCTTCTCGACCTTGCCGTTCTTGCCTTCGAGACGCTTCGTCGCGACCGCCCAGTCGCGCTCGCAGCCTTCCTCGTGCGACGACGACGTGCGCAGCTTGATCGGCCAGTACGGCCACACGAGCGGCTTGTGTTCCTCTTCCGGCGGCTGCGGCAGCAGTTCGAACTGCGTGACCTGCTTTGCGCCGTGACGGTTCGATGTGCCGACGCAGTCCGAACCCGTATCGCCGCCGCCGATCACGATCACGTGCTTGCCCTTCGCGAGCAACTGGTCGACGAGCTTGTCGCCCGCGTTCACGCGGTTCTGCTGCGGCAGGAAGTCCATCGCGAAATGGACGCCGGCGAGCTCGCGGCCCGGCACCGGCAAATCGCGCGGCGTTTCCGAACCGCCCGCGATCACGACCGCGTCGAATTCTTCCTTCAGCGTGTCCGGCGAAACGGTTTCCTTCGCGAGGCTGCCGATCGATTCGGGCAGCGGATCCTTGCCGATGAACACGCTGGTGCGGAACGTCACGCCTTCCGCTTCCATCTGGCGCATGCGGCGGTCGATCAGCCACTTCTCGAGCTTGAAGTCGGGGATCCCGTAACGCAGCAGGCCGCCGACCCGGTCGTTCTTCTCGAACACCGTCACGTCGTGGCCCGCGCGCGCGAGCTGCTGCGCGGCGGCGAGGCCCGCGGGGCCCGAACCGACGACCGCGACCTTCTTGCCCGTCTTGTACTCGGCCGGCAGCGGCTTCACCCAGCCTTCCGCCCAGGCCTTGTCGATGATCGCGTGCTCGATCGACTTGATGCCGACCGGGTCGTCGTTGATCCCGAGCGTGCACGCGGCCTCGCACGGCGCCGGGCAGATGCGGCCGGTGAATTCCGGGAAGTTGTTGGTCGAGTGCAGGACTTCGATCGCCTGCTGCCAGTCCTGGCGGTAAACGAGATCGTTGAAGTCCGGAATGATGTTGTTGACCGGGCAGCCGTTGTTGCAGAACGGGATGCCGCAATCCATGCAGCGCGCGCCCTGGACCTTCGCGTCCGCGTCGGTCAGTGCCGCGACGAATTCCTTGTAGTGCTTCACGCGCGTGAGCGGTGCTTCGTACGCCTCGTGGCGGCGTTCGAACTCCAGAAAACCGGTTGCCTTGCCCATAAGGTGCTCTTCTGTTCGGTGTATCGGGTGGGGGAGCCGCGCGCGGCAGTCATGCGCGCGCGGCATTCGCTATGTCGTTCGTCGCTCAGGCGGCCAGCACTTCCTTCGCCGCCTTCTTCGCACCGATCTCGCCCAGCGCGCGCTTGTATTCGTGCGGGAACACCTTCACGAACTGGCGGCGCGCCGCGTCCCAGTTTTCCAGCAGCGACTTCGCGCGCGGCGAACCCGTGAACTGGAAATGACGCTCGACGAGCCCCTTGAGCAGCGCTTCGTCCGTCGTGCCCGCGTGCCAGAGCGCGCGGTCGACCGTACGCTCCTGCTCGGCCTGCTGCAGCACCGGCTCGAGCGCGACCATCGCCTTGTTGCACTTCGCCGCGAACGTGCCTTCCGGATCGTAGATGTACGCGAGGCCGCCCGACATGCCGGCCGCGAAGTTGCGCCCCGTCTCGCCGAGCACGACGACCGTGCCGCCCGTCATGTATTCGCAGCCGTGGTCGCCCGTGCCTTCGACGACCGCCGTCGCGCCCGAGTTGCGCACGCAGAAGCGCTCGCCCGCGACGCCGCGGAAGAACGATTCGCCTTCGATCGCGCCGTACATCACCGTGTTGCCGCAGATGATGTTTTCCTCGGACTTGCCGCGGAAGTCGTTGGTCGGGCGGATGATGATCCGGCCGCCCGACAGGCCCTTGCCGACGTAGTCGTTGCCGTCGCCGACGAGGTCGAGCGTCACGCCCTTCGCGAGGAACGCGCCGAAGCTCTGGCCGGCCGTGCCCTTCAACTGGATGTGCACCGCGTCGTCCGCCAGGCCGTCGTGGCCGTGCTTCTTCGCGATCACGCCCGACAGCATCGCGCCGACCGTGCGGTTCACGTTGCGCACCGGCTGGATGAACGACACATGCTCACCGTTCTCGATCGCGGCCTTTGCCTTCTCGATCAGCACGTGGTCGAGCGCGCGCTCGAGGCCATGATCCTGCACGTCGACGTGACGCGGCGCGACGTCCTCGCACTCTTCCGGCTGGTAGAACACGCGCGAGAAGTCGAGGCCCTTCGCCTTCCAGTGCTCGATGCCCTTGCGCGTATCGAGCAGGTCGGCGCGGCCGATCAGGTCGTCGAACTTCGCGATGCCGAGCTGCGCCATGATCTCGCGCACTTCCTCGGCGACGAAGAAGAAGTAGTTCACGACGTGCTCGGGCTGGCCCTTGAACTTCGCACGCAGCACCGGATCCTGCGTCGCGACGCCGACCGGGCACGTGTTCAGGTGGCACTTGCGCATCATGATGCAGCCTTCGACGACGAGCGGCGCCGTCGCGAAGCCGAATTCGTCCGCGCCGAGCAGCGCACCGATCACGACGTCGCGGCCCGTCTTCATCTGGCCGTCGGCCTGCACGCGGATACGGCCGCGCAGGCGGTTCAGCACCAGCGTCTGCTGCGTTTCGGCGAGGCCGAGTTCCCACGGCGTGCCCGCGTGCTTGACCGACGACAGCGGCGATGCGCCCGTGCCGCCGTCATGGCCGGCGATCACGACGTGATCGGCCTTCGCCTTCGCGACACCGGCCGCGACCGTGCCGACGCCCACTTCGGACACCAGCTTCACCGAGATGCTCGAGCTCGGGTTCACGTTCTTCAGGTCGTGGATCAGTTGCGCCAGATCCTCGATCGAATAGATGTCGTGGTGCGGCGGCGGCGAGATCAGGCCGACGCCCGGCACCGAGTAACGCAGCTTGCCGATGTACTCCGACACCTTGTGGCCCGGCAACTGGCCGCCTTCGCCCGGCTTCGCGCCCTGCGCCATCTTGATCTGGATCTGGTCGGCCGAAGCGAGGTACTCGGCGGTGACGCCGAAGCGGCCCGACGCGACCTGCTTGATCTTCGAGCGCAGCGAATCGCCGTCCTTCAGCGCAATGTCGCTGACGATCTCGTCGCCGATCACCGACTTCAGCGTCTCGCCGGCCTTGATCGGAATGCCGCGCAGTTCGTTGCGATAGCGCTTTTCGTCCTCGCCGCCTTCGCCGGTGTTCGACTTGCCGCCGATCCGGTTCATCGCAATCGCGAGCGTCGCGTGCGCTTCGGTGCTGATCGAACCGAGCGACATCGCGCCCGTCGCAAAGCGCTTGACGATGTCCTTCGCCGATTCGACGTCGTCGATCGGGATCGCCTTGGTCGGCTCGACCTTGAACTCGAACAGGCCGCGGAACGTCATGTGACGCTTGGTCTGGTCGTTGATCAGGTGCGCGTATTCCTTGTACGTCTGGTACGAGTTGCTGCGCGTCGCGTGCTGGAGCTTCGCGATCGAATCCGGCGTCCACATGTGGTCTTCGCCGCGCACGCGGTACGCGTACTCGCCGCCCGCGTCGAGCATGTCGCGCAGGACCGGGCTGTCGCCGAACGCATCGCGGTGCAGGCGGATCGCCTCTTCCGCGACTTCGAACAGGCCGATGCCGCCGACCTTCGACGCCGTGCCCTTGAAGTACTTCTCGACGAGGTCGCTCGACAGGCCGAGCGCTTCGAAGATCTGCGCGCCCGTGTACGACATGTACGTCGAGATGCCCATCTTCGACATCACCTTCTGCAGGCCCTTGCCGACCGCCTTCGTGAAGTTGTAGACGGCCTTCTCCGGCGACAGGTCGCCCGGCAGGCCCTCGGCCATCTTCGCGAGCGTTTCCATCGCGAGGTACGGGTGCACGGCTTCCGCGCCGTAGCCCGCGAGCAGCGCGAAGTGGTGCGTTTCACGCGCGGAGCCCGTCTCGACGACGAGGCCCGTGCTCGTGCGCAGCCCTTGCTGGACGAGGTGCGTATGGATCGCCGACGTGGCGAGCAGCGCCGGAATCGCGACGTGCTCGGCGTCCGTCTTGCGGTCCGACACGATCAGCATGTTGTAGCCCGACTTGACCGCGTCGACGGCTTCCGCGCACAGCGACGCGAGGCGCGCCTCGATGCCTTCCTTGCCCCACGCGACCGGGTAGCAGATGTTCAGCTCGTACGCGCTGAACTTGCCGCCCGTGTACTGGTCGATCGCGCGGATCTTCGCGATGTCCTTGAAGTCGAGCACCGGCTGCGACACTTCGAGACGCATCGGCGGGTTGATGTTGTTCGTGTCGAGCAGGTTCGGCTTCGGGCCGACGAACGACACGAGCGACATCACCATGTTCTCGCGGATCGGGTCGATCGGCGGGTTTGTGACCTGCGCGAACAGTTGCTTGAAGTAGTGATAGAGCGTCTTGTTCTTGTTCGACATCACCGCGAGCGGCGAGTCGTTGCCCATCGAACCGACGGCCTCTTCGCCCTGCTGCGCCATCGGCGCCATCAGGAACTTCAGGTCTTCCTGCGTATAGCCGAACGCCTGCTGGCGGTCGAGCAGCGCGGCGCCCTGCGTGCGGCCGGCCGCGACTTCCTCGGCCTTCGGCTCGATCTCGTCGAGCTTGATGCGCACGGCGTCGATCCAGCTCTTGTACGGCTTCGCGTTCGCGAGGTTGTCCTTCAGTTCCTTGTCGTCGATGATGCGGCCGTGTTCCATGTCGATCAGGAACATCTTGCCCGGCTGCAGGCGCCACTTCTTGACGATCTTCGATTCGGGGATCGGCAGCGTGCCGGCTTCCGACGCCATGATGACGAGGTCGTCGTCCGTGACGATGTAGCGCGCCGGGCGCAGGCCGTTACGGTCGAGCGTCGCGCCGATCTGGCGGCCGTCGGTGAACGCGATCGCGGCAGGGCCGTCCCACGGCTCCATCATCGCGGCGTGGTATTCGTAGAACGCGCGGCGGTTCTCGTCCATCAGCGTGTGCTGTTCCCACGCTTCCGGGATCATCATCATCACCGCGTGCACGAGCGGGTAGCCGGCCATCACCAGCAGTTCGAGACAGTTGTCGAACGAAGCGGTGTCCGACTGGCCCGGGTAGATCAGCGGCCACAGTTTCGGCAGGTCGTCGGCGAGCACGTGCGACGCGATCGCGCCGGTACGTGCGTTCAGCCAGTTCACGTTGCCCTTCACGGTGTTGATCTCGCCGTTGTGCGCAATCATCCGGTACGGGTGAGCCAGCTCCCATGCCGGGAACGTGTTGGTCGAGAAGCGCTGGTGCACGAGCGCGAGCGCCGACACGACGCGCGGGTCCTGCAGGTCGCGGTAGTACACGCCGACCTGGCCGGCCAGCAGCAGCCCCTTGTAGACGACCGTGCGCGCCGACATCGACGGCACGAAGTACTCCTTGCCGTGCTTGAGCTTCAGCGCCTGGATGCGGTGGCTCGCCGTCTTGCGGATCACGTACAGCTTCCGCTCGAGCGCGTCTGTCACCATGATGTCCTTGCCGCGGCCGATGAAGATCTGGCGGATCAGCGGCTCGCTCGCCTTCACGGTCGGCGAAATCGGCATCGCATGGTCGACCGGCACGTCGCGCCAGCCGAGCACGACCTGGCCCTCGGCCTTCACCGTACGCTCGAGCTCCTGCTCGCACGCGAGACGCGATGCGTTTTCCTTCGGCAGGAAGATCATCCCGACCCCATATTCGCCGGAAGGCGGCAGCATCACGCCCTGCTTCGACATTTCCTCGCGATAGAACGCGTCCGGAATCTGGATCAGGATGCCCGCGCCGTCGCCCATCAACGGATCGGCGCCGACCGCGCCGCGGTGATCGAGGTTTTCGAGGATCTTCAGACCCTGCTGAATGATCTCGTGGCTCTTCTTGCCCTTGATGTGAGCGACAAAGCCGACGCCGCAGGCGTCGTGTTCGTTTTGCGGGTCGTACAGACCTTGTGCGGCGGGCACCGCGGCGAGCGGCTGCTGGTGGTCGTTCATGGGGACACCGTCGTAAAGGGGGCCTGGAGGGCCGTTGAACCGTTTTTTGTTGCCGTCGATCCCGCTCCCGACGGGAGACGGCGCGGCCGACAGTGGGCGGGCATGCTTCGCCCGGGCCACCGGAATTCGGAATATACGCGACGAATCAAAGGAATAGCAACAAAAACCGCTTGATCGAACCCCAATTAAAACAATGCTTCGATCTGGTGCCATTTTATTGGGGTCGCATCATTTTGGTGCAAAAAGAAGCGGCGCCCGCAGCGCCGCCTCCTCGACCGCCGTTCCCGCACTACTGCTGGATCGGCGGCGTGTTCTCGCGCACCTTTCTGGGGCGTCCGCGCGGCAGCGGCGATACGCGGCGGTTCGCGGTACGCGCCGCCCACTCGCGGTAGTTCTCGCCGCCGAGCACCCAGCCCTTGAGCGTTGCCTGCTGCAACTGGTCGGCCTGTCGCTCGTCGAGCGGCTGCTCGCACAGCTCCTTGTACGCACGCTGGCGGTCGAACGGCGTGTTGCCGAGCGCCCAGTAGAGCGGATGGTCGGTGATCAGGCTGTCGACGGTGAGCCCGACGTGATGCCGGTAGCTCGACCAGCGATAGGCTTCGGGCGTCGCGACGAGCTGCGAGCGCACCGGGCTCATCTCGACCACGCGGCTCGCGAGCAGGAAATAGCGCTCGCCTTCGATCACGGTCGCGCGATAGCGGCCTTCCCACAGGGTGCCGCGCCGCGAATAGCGCCGGTTGAAATGCGCGACGTAGCGGCGGCCGACTGCCTGCATCGCCTTCGGCAGGCTCGCCTCGTCGCTCGGCGTCACGAGGAGTTGCACCTGGCGCGGCAGCAGCACATAGGCATGCACCGACAGGTGGTGATCGCGCGCGGCGGCCTTCAGGCAGTCGATGAAGAGTTCGTAGTCCTGGTCGTCGACGAACGCGGGTTGCTGATCCAGGCCGCGCAGTATCACGTGCTGCGGCTGGTCGGGAACGTAGAGTCGTGCTAACCGTGCCATGCTGAATGTCCGTTTGAACGCGTTAGGAAATACCCGGGGGTCCGAAAGTGCGCACCTGCGTAGAATGCCTGCCCTGTCGGTGCCCGGATGCGTACGGTCGTACTAATCCTAGGGTGAAAACTCTAACTTACGAGCTTGTTTGGTTTTAAACGCAGTCGTCATAATGAGCACGCCTTAGATCGGAGGAGACACAATGAAACGAAAACTGGCCATTACGGGGGCTGCAGCGCTCGCATTCACGTTCGCGGGCGGTACGGCACATGCACAATCCGCAGGTGATTTCTACGTCAGCACCGGCTGGCTGCACCTCGCGCCGCAGGACAGCAGCGACCCGTTGTTCCTGTATCGCGTCGGCGGCACGCCCATCAACCAATCGATTCCCAACACGGGCGCCGGCATCAACGACGCCGATACGCTCGGGCTCGCAGCTGGCTACTTCGTCACCGACCACATCTCCACCGAGCTCGTCATGGGGATACCGCCGAAGTTCGACATTACCGGCAAGGGTCAGTTCGAAAAGTTCGGCGTACTCGGCCGTGCGTACCAGTGGAGCCCCGCCGTGTTGCTTCGCTACCACTTCAACGACGCCAACGCGAAGTTCCGTCCGTATGTCGGCGTCGGCGCGACGTATGTCTGGTTCACCGGCGCAAAGATCACGAACAGCAGCTTCGAGAACGGCGTGCTCGGCGGTCCGACCAGCGCTACGACCAGCAACCAGTGGGCGCCCGTGTTCAACGCCGGCTTCACGTACAACTTCACGAAACACTGGTTCGCGGGCCTGTCGCTCTCGTACATCCCGGTCAGCGTGACCGCGACCTTCACGACGGCCCGCCGGACGCCGGTCGGCACCCTGACCGAAACGTCGAAAGCGAAGATCTCCCTCAACCCGATCGTGACCTACCTGAACGTCGGTTACCGCTTCTAAGCGTAGTCGAATATTTGGGGAATGGTTAATCCTGCTGCAATTTGTAGCGGATTTTTCGTGACGTAACGTCTCCACGATGTAAAACGCCCCGGCGGGAATCCCGTCGGGGCGTCGTTTTTTTGTCTCAGGGTCTTCCCGCACCCGCCGTCGCGCGGGACCGGCCGCTACGCGATGTCGTCCAGCGCATCGGGGCCGATCAGGTCGATCCGGTCCGTGCAGACCGCGTCGACGCCCCAGCGGGCGAGTTCGCGCGCCCGTTCGAGGTCGTTCACCGTGTACACCAGGATGCGCAGCCCGGCCGCCTTGATCGCCCGCACGAGCGGTTCGTCGAGCCTTTTGTGGTCCGCATGCAACGATACGCAGCCAAGCGCACCGACGACCTGCGCATGCCAGTCGTCCGGCACGGCCTCGTAGAGCATCCCGCGCGGCAGCGCCGGCACGGTCGCGCGCGCCTGTTGCAGCGCATCGAACGAGAACGACGACAGCAGCGGCGGGACCGCCGCACCACGCCAGTACGCGGCCGCGTCCGATGCCACGCGCTGCCCTGTCTCGCGCTCGCGCCCCGGGCACGGCTTGATCTCGACATTCGCGGCCAGGCCGTGGGCGATGCAGCGCGCCGCCGCCGCCTCGAGTGTCGGCATCCGCTCGCCCGCGAAGCGCGCGTCGAGCCACACGCCCGCGTCGAGCGCGGCCAGCGCCGCATAACGCATGCCCGCCGCCGCCCCCTGGCCGTTCGACGTCCGGTCGACCGTGTCGTCGTGCAGCAGGAACGTCACGTCGTCGGCCGACAGCTTCGCGTCGAACTCGACCATCCGGTGTCCGCGCCGCGCGCCCTCGTCAAGCGCGGCGAGCGTGTTCTCCGGCGCGAGCGTGCCGCCGCCGCGATGGGCGACGACGCGCGGATAGGGCCAGTCGGTACGGGAAGTCATCGTCGGTCTCTCGGCAAGTGCGCAGGTTCAACCGGCACGCTTGCCGGTCTCGGGATCGAAGAAATGCAGCCGGTGCGCGGGCAGCGCAGCCGCCAGCGCCGTGCCGCGCGCGGGACGATCCGCGTGCGGCAGGCGCACCGCGACGTCGTGATTGCCCCAGCGGCCGTGCACGAGATTGTCCGCGCCGAGCAGTTCACACGAGTCGACGGGCAGCGTCGCCTGCGCGACGCCCGGCTGCGGCGTCATGTGTTCGGGACGCACGCCGAGTACCCAGTCGCGCCCGGTGGCGATCGCCGTGCCGATGCCGGGCGCACCGGCGACCGGCAGCGCGGGGCCGCCGCCCGTGACCGTGAAGGTCGCGCCGTCGTCCGACAGCCGGCCGTGCATCAGGTTCATCGCGGGCGAGCCGATGAAGCCCGCGACGAACACCGTCGCCGGCTTCTCGTACACGTCGACCGGCGCGCCGATCTGCTCCGCGTAGCCTCGGTTCATCACGATCACGCGCTGCGCGAGCGTCATCGCCTCGATCTGGTCGTGCGTCACGTAGACGCTCGTCGTCGCGAGCCGCGCATGCAGCCGCTGGATCTCGAGCCGCATCTGCACGCGCAGCTTCGCGTCGAGGTTCGACAACGGTTCGTCAAAGAGGAACACCGACGGCTCGCGCACGATCGCGCGCCCCATCGCGACGCGCTGCCGCTGGCCGCCCGACAACTCGCGCGGCCGCCGTGCGAGCAATGGATCGAGCTCGAGGATCTTCGCGGCCGCAGCCACCCGCGAATCGATCGTCGCACGTTCGATGCCGCGGATCTTCAACCCGTAGCCCATGTTCTGCGCGACCGTCATGTGCGGGTACAGCGCATAGTTCTGGAACACCATCGCGATGTCGCGATCCTTCGGCTCCAGCGCGTTGACGACCCGGTCGCCGATCGCGATTTCGCCGTCCGTCACGGACTCGAGCCCCGCGATCATCCGCAGCAACGTCGACTTGCCGCAGCCCGACGGGCCGACCAGCACGATGAATTCGCCGTCCGCGATCTCCACGTCGATGCCATGCAGCACGTGCTGCTTGCCGTCGTAGGATTTCCTGACGCCCTTCAAGCTCAGCGCAGCCATACTTGGTCCTTCTCCCGGTTGCCGTCCGTTATTTATTTCTCGGAATCGACGAGGCCGCGCACGAACCAGCGCTGCATCGCCAGCACGACGACGAGCGGCGGGATCATCGCCAGCAGCGTCGCCGCCATCACGTATTGCCATTCGGTCGCGGCGTCGCCGCTCGCGATCATCGTCTTGATGCCCACCACCGCCGTCGACAGCGACGCCTCCGTCGTGATCAGGATCGGCCACAGATACTGGTTCCAGCCGTAGATGAACGTGATCACGAACAGCGCCGCGATGCTCGTCTTCGACAGCGGCAGCACGACGTCCCAGAAGAAGCGCAGCGGCCCCGCGCCGTCGATGCGCGCGGCGTCCATCAGCTCGTCGGGCAGCGTCATGAAGAACTGGCGGAACAGGAACGTCGCGGTCGCCGACGCGATCAGCGGCAGCGTCAGCCCCGCATACGTGTTCGTCAGGTGCAGCGTCGACACGACCTGCACGGTCGGGAAGATCCGCACTTCGACCGGCAGCATCAGCGTGACGAAGATCAGCCAGAACGCCGTGTTGCGGAACGGGAAGCGGAAGTAGACGATCGCGTACGCGGACAGGATCGACATCGCGATCTTGCCGACCGCGATGCCGAGTGCCATCGCGAAGCTGTTCACGAGCAAGCGGCCGAACGGCGCCGTCGTGCCGCCGCTGCCGTGCCCCCAGATGTACGCGATGTTCTCGAACAGGTGCGTGCTCGGCACGAGCGACAGCGGCACCGCGAACACTTCCTGCGCGTTCATCGTCGCCGCACAGAACGCGACGTAGACGGGAAACACGATCAGCACGACGCCCGCGATCAGCACCGCGTGGCAGAACAGGTCGAAGCCCTTGCGATTTTCGATCATGCGTATTGCACCCTGCGTTCGACGAAGCGGAACTGGATCACCGTGAGCCCGACGACGATGATCATCAGCACGACCGACTGCGCGCCCGAGCTGCCGATGTCGAGCCCCTGGAAGCCCTCCGCGAAGATCTTGTAGATCAGCGTCTTCGTGCTCTGCGCCGGGCCGCCCCCGGTGGCCGCGTCGATCACCGGGAACGTGTCGAAGAACGCGTAGACGAGGTTCACGACCAGCAGGAAGAAACTCGTCGGCGACAGCAGCGGCAGCACGATGTTGACGAAACGCCGCACCGGCCCCGCGCCGTCGATCGCCGCCGCCTCGATCAGCGAGCGCGGGATCGCCTGCAGGCCCGCATAGAAGAACAGGAAGTTGTAGCTCACCTGCTTCCACACCGATGCGAGCACGACGAGAAACATCGCCTGCCCGCCGTTCAGCGCGTGGTTCCAGACGATGCCACCCTTCGCGAGCGCATAGGTGATCAGGCCGATGCTCGGGTTGAACAGGAACGCCCACAGCACGGCCGCGATCGTCGGTGCGACGGCGTACGGCCAGATCAGCAGCGTGCGGTACGCGCGCGCGCCGCGGATCACGCGGTCGGCGCACGCGGCGAGCAGCAGCGACACGACGAGCCCGCTCACCGTGACGAGCGAGCTGAACACGAGTGTCGTGCGAAACGAATCGAGATACAGCGGATCGGCGAACAGGCGCGTGAAGTTCGCGAAACCGACGAATTCGCTCGACGTGCCGAACGCGTCCTGCATCTGCGTCGACTGCCACAGCGCGACGCCGGCCGGCCACAGGAAGAACACGGAGGTGATCGCGAGCTGCGGCGCGATCAGCAGGTACGGCACCAGGCTCGTACCGAAGCGGGAACGGGATTGCATCGCGGATATCCGGTCAGGCGAAACGGAAAGGAAACCGCGCCGCCGGACCGCACGCGCGCATGCGCGGCGCGGCCGGCGGCACGAAGCGATGCGTGCTCAGCCGCCCGACTTCTCGAAGCGGCGCAGCAGCTCGTCGCCGCGCGAGGCCGCCGAATCGAGTGCGTCCTTCGGCGACTTCTTCTGCGCCCAGACCTGTTCGAACTCCTCGTCGACGATCGTGCGGATCTGCGGCATGTTGCCCAGACGCAGCCCCTTCGTGTAAGGCAGCGGCGGCTTGTTCAGCATCTGCTTGATCGCGGTTTCGGCGCTCGGGTTCTTCGCGTAGAAGCCCTGTTCGCGCGTGAGGTCGTACGCGGCGGTCGTCACCGGCAGGTAGCCCGTGTCCTGGTGCCACTTCGCGGCGACGGCCGGCGACGCGAGGTACGCGAGGAATTTCGCGACGCCCTTGTAGGTCGCCGGATCCTTGCCGGCCAGCACCCACAGGCTCGCGCCGCCGATGATCGCGTTCTGCGGCGCGCCCTTCACGCTCGCGTCGTACGGCATCATGCCCGTGCCGTAGCTGAACTTCGCGAATTTCTGCACGTTCGCGAGCGCGCCCGACGACGTCGTCATGATCCCGCAGTCGCCGCTGTAGAACTTCGCCGACGCTTCATCCTTGCGGCCCGCGTACGTGAACGTGCCGTCCTTCGCCATCTGCTGCAGGAACGAGACGTGCGCGATCTGCTGCGGCTTGTTGAATTCGAGCGCGGCATCGGTGCCGTCGAAACCGTTGTTGCGACTCGCGAACGGCAGCCCGTGCCATGCGCTGTAGTTCTCGAGCTGGATCCAGCCCTGCCAGCCGGTCGTGAAGCCGCACGCCATCCCCGACTTGCGCAGCTTCTCGGCATCGGCCTTCACGTCGGCCCACGTCTTCGGCGGCTGGTTCGGGTCGAGCCCGGCCTTCTTGAACGCGTCCTTGTTGTAGTACAGCACCGGCGTCGAGCTGTTGAACGGCATCGACACGAGATGGCCCGTCTTCGCATCGCTGTAGTAGCTCGAGATGGTCGGCACGAACGCCTTTTCGTCGAGCGGCACGCCGGCCTGCTTGAACACGTCGTAGACGGGCACGACGGCCTTCTTCGCCTGCATCATCGTGGCCGTGCCGACTTCATAGACCTGCAGGATCGCCGGCGCGTTGCCGCTGCGATAGGCGGCGATACCGGCCGCGAGCGCCTGGTCGTAGGTGCCCTTGAAGACCGGCACGATCTTGTAGTCGCTCTGCGACGCGTTGAACTGCTCGGCAATCGCGTTGACCCGCTCGCCGAGCGCGGCCTCCATCGCATGCCAGAACTGGATCTCCGTCGCGGCGAACGCCACGTGCTGTACACCGAACATCAGCGCGCCGCCGAGCGCGATCGAACGAACCATGGTCCCCGCAGGCTTCTTCTTCATCGACCTCTCTCCTATGAAAACGTTACCAACAGCGTGTGCAACATTCCCATCGCCATTGAACCGGCGAAGTCTAGTGATCGTTTGTGACAGTCAGTTGTCGCTGACGACGAACAGGCGCTGATATTCCTTCAGCGCGAAGCGGTCGGTCATTCCGGCGATGTAGTGCGCGACGAGACGCGGCTGCTGCGCTGCATCGTCCGACTGGTACGGCGGCGGCAGCAGCCGCGGATCGTCGATGAACGCGTCGAACAGCCCCGTGACGACGCGCTGCGCCTTGCTCGCCATGCGCATCACCTTGTAGTGGCGATACAGGTTCTTGAAGAGGAAACGCTTGAGGGCGGCCGCCTGCGCGGCGACCGTCGCGCTGTGCGACACGAGCGGCGGCGCGGCACGCACGTCGTCGAGCGACGCGGGTGCAGCGCGCGCGAGATTACGCGTCGTCTCGTCGATCAGGTCGACGATCAGCGTGTTGATGATGCGGCGCACCGTCTCGTGCACGAGACGGCGGCCTTCGAGGTGTGGGAATTCAGCGAGCGCCGCCTCGTAGTGGCGCTGCCACAGCTCGACTTCCGCGAGTTGCTCGATCGTGATCAGGCCGGAACGCAGGCCGTCGTCGACGTCGTGGTTGTTGTAGGCAATTTCGTCCGCGATGTTCGCGATCTGCGCTTCGAGCGACGGCTGGTGGCCCTGCAGGAAGCGCTCGCCGAGCGCGCCGAGCTTGCGCGCATTCTCGCGCGAGCAGTGCTTCAGAATGCCTTCGCGCGTCTCGAAGCACAGGTTCAGCCCGTTGAACGCGCCGTAGTGCTCCTCGAGATCGTCGACAACGGCAAGGCTCTGCAGGTTGTGCTCGAAGCCGCCGTGGTCGCGCATGCACGCATTCAGCGCGTCCTGGCCGGCATGGCCGAACGGCGTATGGCCGAGATCGTGCGCGAGCGAGATCGCTTCGACGAGATCCTCGTTCAGGCGCAGGTTGCGCGCGACCGAGCGCGCGATCTGCGCGACTTCGAGGCTGTGCGTGAGGCGCGTGCGGAACAGGTCGCCTTCGTGATTGACGAAGACCTGCGTCTTGTATTCGAGCCGGCGAAACGCGGTCGAATGGACGATACGATCGCGGTCGCGCTGGAACTCGGTGCGCGCCGCCGGCGGCGTTTCCGGATGGTGGCGGCCGCGCGACTGCGACGCGTGTGCGGCATACGGAGCGAGATGGGCTTCCAGCGCCGCCAGCGTCGGCGGTTCGGCAACCGGCGCAGCGGATGCGCGGCCGGCTTCGGGCAGTGTGCTGCTGGATGTCTCGCTCACGTCTCCTCCATGTCAGGGGCGCCGGGGCATCCGGGCCGCCGTTACCGGGCCGTCTGCGCCAGTGTAGCGAACACGGCTTCGTCCGGCGCCTGCGTGATCAGCGTATCGCCGAATCGCTTCAGCAGGATGAACTTGATCGCGCCGGCCTCGGCCTTCTTGTCGACGCGCATCAGGTCCATGTAGCGCGCGTCGCCGAGCGCGGGCCCGCGGGTCGGCAGGTGCGCGGCCGCGATCACCGCGTCGAGGCGCTGCCGCGACGCTTCGTCGAGCAGGCCGAGCCGCACCGACAGGTCGCCGGCCATCACCATCCCGCAGCCGACCGCCTCGCCGTGCAGCCACTCGCCGTAGCCGAGCCCGGCTTCGATCGCATGGCCGAACGTGTGGCCGAAGTTCAGGATCGCGCGCAGGCCGCCTTCGCGTTCGTCAGCCGCGACCACGCTCGCCTTGATCTCGCACGAACGCTTCACGGCGTGCGCGAGCGCAGCCGGCTCGCGACGGTTCAGCGCATCGACGTTCGCCTCGATCCAGTCGAAGAATTTCGCATCGGCGATCGCGCCGGTCTTGATGATCTCGGCAACGCCGGCCGCCAGTTCGCGGTCGGGCAGCGTCGTCAGCGCGCCGATGTCCGCGATCACGGCTTGCGGCTGGTAGAACGCGCCGATCATGTTCTTGCCGAGCGGGTGGTTGATGCCCGTCTTGCCGCCGACCGACGAATCGACCTGCGACAGCAGCGTCGTCGGCACCTGGATGAATGGCACGCCGCGCATGTAGCATGCGGCGGCAAAGCCCGTCATGTCGCCGACCACACCGCCGCCGAGCGCAACGAGCGTCGTCTTGCGATCCGCGCGCTCGGTCAGCAGGCCGTCGAAGATCAGGTTCAGCGTTTCCCAGTTCTTGTATGCCTCGCCGTCCGGCAGCACGACCGTCGACACGCGTTTGCCGAGCGGCGCGAGCGCCGCGCGCAGCGCGTCGCCGTAGAGCGGATCGACCGTCGTGTTCGTGACGATCGTGACGGACGAACCCTTGATGTGAGGCGCGAACAGCTCGGCGCGGCCGATCAGGCCGGCGCCAATGTGAATCGGATAGGCGCGGTCGCCCAGATCGACGTTGACAGTAATCATGCTTGTAGCGGCTTGGCGATGACGCCCGCCAGTTCGAGTTGCATCAGCACCATGTTGACGAGACCGTTGACCGACGGACGGCCGGTCTCGATGACGAAATCCGCGCATTCGCGGTACAGCGGGTCGCGCACTTCGTACAGCGCTTCGAGACGCCCCTTCGGATCTTCGGTCTGCAGCAGCGGGCGGTTCTTGTCCTTGCGCGTGCGCAGCCACAGATCGTGCGGATTGGCACGCAGATAGACGACGATGCCATTGCTTTTCAGGCAATCGCGATTTTCCGGACGCAGCACCGCGCCGCCGCCCGTCGCGAGCACGATGTTCTCGCGCTGCGTGAGCTCGGTGATCACCTGCGTTTCGCGATCGCGAAACCCGGCCTCGCCCTCCAGCTCGAAGATCACCGGAATGCGCGCGCCCGTGCGGGCCTCGATTTCGTGGTCGGAGTCGAAGAACGTCCTGTCGAGACGACGCGCGACCGCACGGCCCACGGTGGTCTTACCCGCTCCCATAAGGCCGACGAAAAATACGTTTGCATGTGGGTCCCGCGCTTGCAACGGCTTCCTCTGCTTCAATCTTGCTGGTGTGTGGCGCAGCTTACTGGCAAAGCGGCTGCCTTGTCGAGCCTGCGCCGGCGGCTTCCGGCCCCGTTTTATCGGCATCGACGTCGCCCGCGCCGCGCGCATCGCAGCGCGCATCGACGACGGTCGGCGTGATGAAGACGACCAGTTCGTTGCGCTGGTCGCGCTGCGCGCGGTGCCGGAAAAGCGCGCCCAGAAACGGTATTTTGCCCAAGAGCGGCACGCGCGTCACATCGTTCCGGTTCAGTTGCTCATAGATCCCGCCGATCGCGACCGTCCCGCCGTCCTCGACCTCGACGCGCGTCTGCACGTGCTTCGTATGAATCGCCGGGCCGGCCGCCGTCGGCTCGCCGACGCTGTCCTTCGTCACGTCCAGGTCGAGCACCACGCGCCCGTCGGGCGTGATCTGCGGCTCGACCTCGAGCTTCAGCGTCGCGCGGCGGAACTGCACGCCGCTCATGCCGTTGCCGACCTTGGCCTGGTACGGCAGCTCCGAACCCTGCTCGACGATGGCCTTGACGCGATCGGCGGTCACCACGCGCGGACGCGAAACGATCTGGCCCCGTCCTTGCGCCTCGAGCGCGCTCAGTTCGACATCGAGGACGCGGCTGAGCGGCGCGGCGAACAGCGTGAAGCCGGCGGTCGCCGCGTCGAAGCCGCCTAGCGGCCGCGCAGCCAGGTCGAGCGCGTTGCGCGTGTCCGTCGTGAACGCGGTGCCGTCGCCCGACGGCGGCCGCCCCTGCGCACGCAGCGCGACGCGTGCGCCGAGATTGCGCGAGAAACCCTGCTCGCCCTCGACGATGCGCGCCTCGATCCGGACCTGCCGCGACGGCCGGTCGATCGCGTCGATCAGGCCCGCGATCTGCGCGATACGCGGTTCAAGATCGGTGACGAACAGCAGGTTCGTGCGCGGATCGGCCGCCGCGGCGCCGCGCTTCGACAGCAGGCGCTGGCCGGTCGCGCCGGCCAGCAGCCGTTGCACATCCTGCGCGCGCGGGTAGTGCAACGCGAACGTACGGCTCGCGAGCGGCTCCAGATCGGCGGCCCGCGCGTGCATTTCGAAGCGCTCGCGTTCGCGCGCGGCCAGTTCGGCCGCCGGCGTGACCCGGATCACGTTGCCGCGCCGCGACATCGCGAGCCCGTGCGTATCGAGCAGCGTGTCGAATGCATCGCGCCAGCGGACATTATTCAGACGTAACGTGACGGTGCCGCGCACCTGCTCGCCGACGACGATATTGAGCCCCGTGAACCGCGCGAACGCATCGAACGCGGCCGCGAGACCGACGCCCTGCAGATTCAGCGAGATCCGCCGTGCGTCGTCGGCATCGCCCGGTTGCCGTGACGCGTCGTCGCTCATCCGGGCTGGCGGCGCCAACGGGATCGGCGGCCCCTCCAACCGGGGAGCCGAAGCGGCGGTTTCCGCCTGACGCGCCGCGTGAGCCGCCGGATCGAACGGCTGCGGGCCGACCTCCGCCGAGACGGCCTCATCCACACCATCGACCAAGCCTCCGGGCAGCGGCAGGTGCGGCACCGGTGCATCCATCACCGCTGCTGGCCACACGGCCGGCAGCGGTGGCAATGACGCGCTTGCCCCGGTGCCCGCCAGTCCGGCACAGACGACGGCGAGTGCCCAACGCCCGTACTTGGTCATGGCCGGCCTCCGTCGTCGAGGGCCAGCCGGTGCGCCCCGTCCACCGTCGCGAGCGTCACGGCGGCGGGCTCGACACGCACCACGCGTGCGGCGCCGAGCGCTTCGCCAGGCGCCACGGTGGTGAACGTGCCATCGCCGTCGTCGAATAGCGCGAGACCGGCGCGCGCGTCGCGAATCGTACCGGCCAGGCGCGCCGCCTGACCGTCCGCTGTGGACGGACCAGCCGCGCCGAACGGATCGTCGATGAGCTGAGCGGCAGGAACAGCTACCGTGCCATCAACACCCGTTGCCGCCGGCAACGCCGGAAACACGTCGACGGACATTTCCACCCGCGCCACCTGCAACCCTCGCTCGACACGCAGCGCCGACGGCACCGCCAGTACCGGGAAGCCCGCCAGTCCGCCGACCATGTGCAACAACGCGCGAAAGCCGCCATCCGCGACTATGCGCACCGTGCGTCGGCCGTTCGGCGCCGCACCGTCAGCGTGCTGCGGTTCGATCGATACGCCACGCAGCCCGCTCGACGCGGCGAGATCGGCCAGTTCCAGCATCAGCGCGGCCCATTCCGGCACAGGCGACAAGCGGTCGTCGCGCGCAGGCGCCGGACGTGCGTCGCGCCGTTGCCCGGCGGCCGCAAGCACGCGCTGTGCGTCGGCCTCTCGCACCTGCGCCGCTGCCAGCAACGTGCGACTGTGCGCGAGCCCGCTCCAGTCGGCGGCATTCGCCAGATGAATGCCGCCCGCCAGCACGATCGCGAACGCCAGCACGCAGCCGGTGGCATGGGCAGCTTCGGGCGACACGCGCCGCATGCCGCCCAGCCACGCTTCGCCGCGCGGCGCAGGCCGATGCACGATTGCCGTCATGCGCCACCTCCCGACGCTTGCCGTGACGGCATCGCATCGTGCCAGCGCAGTTGGACCGAGAACCGGAACGGCATCCCCGTCGAGGCGACCGGTGCATCCGAAGCAGGCTTCAACGCGTCGATATCGAATCGCCAGTCGCGCTGCTCGCGCGCCATCCCGGCGAGCCACCGCGCGGCCGCCCGGTAACTCGTGGCGTGTGCATCGAGCACGGCGCCGGACGGCGTCGTCCGCAGCGCGTCGAGCCGGACCATGTCGTCGCGCACCCGCGCCAGTGTCGCCAGCAGCGCTGCGACGCGCCGGTAAGGCGCGGCAAGCTCGGTTGCCCGCGCACCCCGCTGCGCGATGACGGCGGCTGCACTGGCGGCGCGCGTCGCGGCGTTCACCCGCGGCTGCAACTGCCGCAACCGCGTCTCCACGCTGGCACGCTCGGCGTCCGCGCGCCAGCGCAACCCCATGGCAGCGCCCGTCCACAGGCCGGCGCCGAGCACGCCGAGCACGATTGCCGTCCCGCACTGCGCGGCCCGGCGACGTCGCAACGCCTGCGCCAGCCGCTCGCGGTACGGCAGCAGGTTGAAGCCGCCGAGCCCCGCACGATCGACCGGAGCCGGCCCGGACACGCTTGCCGGCATGCGGCCGGCCATCATTCCCACACCCCGCGCAACGCCAGCCCGAACGCAACGGCGAATGCCGGGCCGCCCGGCCTGCCGACGGGCGGGCACGGCTGCCCATCCCAGCCGGTGCAGTCGAACGGCACCGCAATCGCGCCGAGCACGTCGCCAATCTCGGCGACGGATGTCCCGAAGCGGGCGATGCACCGCTCGCCCCCGGCCACGAGTACGCAACGCACGGCTCCGAGCGCGCGCTGGCGCAGTGCGTCGGAGAACGCGTCCGGCACCGCGCCTGACAGCGCAAGCACCTGCGCGGCCAACGCACCGTCGACCCGCCACGCACATACGCCCGACTCGCTGAACCAGAGCGCAGCATAGGGACCGTGCGCGTCGAGCTCGAACTGCGCGGCATAACGCAACGCGCGCAGTGCGGCCGCCGACTCGCCGTCGACGGCCGTCAGGTCGACACCGGCCTGGGCGGCCACGTCGATCCGCCGTTCGAGCAGTGCCAGCGGGGCCACCGCAACCGCGATCTCGCCAGACTGCGCGCCGCCGTCCTGCCGCCAGTCGAACGCGAGGCTGTCCGGCGCCAGCCCCGAAATACGCTCGGCCGCCTGCCGCGCGGCGTCCTCGACGTCGTCGCGCCCGGCCAGGTCGAGCGTCGCGGTGCGTATCTCGTCATCGCACAGCGCCATCACGCCACACGCCTCGCACCGCACACCCGCCGCAGACAGCCGCGACACGGCTGCCGCCAGCGAGCGCGCGACCGCCGCCCAGCGCGCGTCTTCCGGCCCGCCCGCCAGCCCGACCGGCTCCCGCTCGAGCCCCTCGACGCGCACATCGGCAACGCGGCCGCGCCGGCTCAGCACGACCACCCTCACCTCGTCCGCACCGACGTCGATTCCCGTCGACCCGTGCCTGCCCTGCGCAAACCGCGCCACCCATCGTCCCGCCATCCTGGCCTCCCGCGATCGTCGCGGCCCACGCCGCATTTCCGAGACCTGATTCTGCAAAGCGGCGCGTTCGGCCGACAGTCGGCCGAACGGCCAGCATCGGCTCGGAGCGGCCGCGCGCGGGCTATGCTGACGACATGGCAACCCGCGGCTTTCCGGCGGGCAGCCCCCGCGTCAGGACCGGTCTTACCGGGCAGCTATAATCGCGAGACTGTTTTCCGGTATGCCTATGCAATCCACGACTCCTACGTCCCCGCCTCCCGCCCCGGAGCCGAAAAAGCGGCCCTGGTGGCAAAAAGTCCTGCTCGGCTTTGCCGCGATGTGCGTGGCCCTCGTCGTGGCCGGCGGCCTCGTGCTCGGCTACGCGCTCGTCGTCGCCTGGCCGAACATGCCGTCGCTCGACGCGCTGACCGACTATCGCCCGAAGGTGCCGCTGCGCATCTATACGTCCGATCACGTGCTGATCGGCGAATTCGGCGAGGAGCGCCGCGACGTCGTCCATTTCAAGGACGTGCCCGACTCGCTGAAGAAGGCGATCCTCGCGATCGAGGACGCACGCTTCTACGATCACGGCGGCGTCGACCTCACCGGCATCGTCCGCGCCGGCTTCGTCGCGCTGACGAACGGCCATGCGTCGCAGGGCGCGAGCACGATCACGATGCAGGTCGCGCGCAACTTCTTCCTGTCGAGCGAGAAGACCTACACGCGCAAGATCTACGAGATGCTGCTCGCGTACCGGATCGAGCGCGCGCTGACGAAGGATCAGATTCTCGAGGTCTACATGAATCAGATCTATCTCGGCCAGCGAGCATACGGCTTCGCGAGCGCCGCGCGGGTCTATTTCGGCAAGGACCTGAAGGACATCACGCTCGCGGAAGCGGCGATGCTCGCGGGGCTGCCGAAGGCGCCGTCCGCGTATAACCCGGTCGTGAATCCGAAGCGCGCGAAGGTGCGCCAGGAATACATCCTGCAGCGGATGCTCGAGCTGAACTTCATCACGCGCGCGCAGTACGACGAGGCCGTCGCGCAGCCGCTCGTCGTCAAGGGCCCGGGCCGCGATTTCAGCGTGCACGCCGAGTACGTCGCGGAAATGGTCAGACAGATGATGTACGCGCAGTACCGCGAGGAAACCTACACGCGCGGCTTCAACGTCGTCACGACGATCGATTCCGCGGACCAGCAGGTCGCGTACACCGCGCTGCGCAAGGGCATCATGGATTACGAGCGCCGGCACGGGTATCGCGGGCCGGAAGGCTTCATCGAGCTGCCGGCCGGTGCGGACGACCGCGAACAGGCGATCGACGACGCGCTGCTCGAGCACCCCGACAACGGCGAACTGATTGCCGCGGTCGTCACGGCCGCAAACCCGCGCCAGATCACGATTGCATTCATCGACGGCAGCACTGCGACGGTCGAAGGCGACAACCTGCGGTTCGCGTCGGGCGCACTGTCGGCCAATGCACAGCCGAACCGCCGCATCCGCCCCGGTGCGATCGTCCGCGTCGTGAAGAACGACTCCGGCACATGGTCGATCACGCAGTTGCCGCAGGTCGAAGGCGCGTTCCTGTCGATCATCCCGCAGGACGGCGCGATCCGCTCGCTCGTCGGCGGCTTCGACTACAACAAGAACAAGTTCAACCACGTCACGCAGGCGTGGCGGCAGCCGGGTTCGTCGTTCAAGCCGTTCATCTACTCGGCGTCGCTCGACAAGGGCCTCGGGCCGGCAACCGTGATCAACGACGGTCCGCTGTACTTCAGCGCCGCCGAAACGGGCGGCCAGCCGTGGGAGCCGAAGAACTACGGCGGCGGCTTCGAAGGCCCGATGTCGATGCGCACCGCGCTGCAGCGCTCGCGCAACCTCGTGTCGATCCGGATCCTGAACCATATCGGCACGAAGTACGCGCAGCAGTACATCACGCGCTTCGGCTTCGACGCCGACCGCCATCCGGCCTACCTGCCGATGGCGCTCGGCGCGGGCCAGGTCACGCCGCTGCAGATGGCCGGCGCGTACTCGGTCTTCGCGAACGGCGGCTACCGCGTCAATCCGTACCTGATCGCCGAAGTCACCGATCCGAACGGCGCGATCGTCGCGCGCGCGCAGCCGCTCGTCGCCGAGCAGAACGCGCCGCGCGCGATCGACGCGCGCAACGCATACGTGATGAACAGCCTGCTGCAGAGCGTCGCGCAGCGCGGCACGGGCGCGCGGACCAACATCCTGAAGCGCACCGACCTCGCAGGCAAGACCGGCACGACGAACGATTCGCACGACGCGTGGTTCGCCGGCTACCAGCACTCGCTCGCCGCGATCGCGTGGATCGGCTACGACAATCCGCGCAGCCTCGGCGATCGCGAAACCGGCGGCGGCCTGTCGCTGCCGGTCTGGATCGACTACATGGGTGCGGCGCTGAAGGGCGTGCCGGAGTTCAAGCCGACGGTGCCGGACGGTGTCGAGTCGCTCGGCAGCGAGCTGTACTTCACCGGGTTCACGCCGGGGCACGGCTTCGTGTCGACGGTCGGCGTGCCGCAGGCACCGGCCGCGCAGAACGTCGACGAGCCGGTGCCGCACGTCGACGAGCAGGAAAAGCAGGACATCATGAACCTGTTCCGCGGCCACTGACACGCGGCCCCCGGACATGAAAAAAGCGCCCCGCGGGGCGCTTTTTCTTTTGGTCCGACGTTCGGGGCCCGTCGCCCCGGCCGTCACGCGCTGAACGTGATCGGCAGGCCGGCCTGCTGCGTCGCGTATTCGGTGAGCGCAGCGTAGAACTCGGTGCCCGTGCGCGTATCGCGCCATTCGCCGTCAATGAAACGGTAGTGGAATCCGCCCGCCTTCGCGGCGATCCACACTTCCTTCATCGGCGGCTGCAGGTTGACGATGATCTTCGAGCCGTTCTCGAACGTCAGCGTCAGGACACTGCCGTTGCGCTCCAGATCGATGTCGTGGTCGCCGTCGTTCGCGGCATCGACGGTACGCTCGACGGCCGTCAGCACGGCCTCGGCACGGGTCAGGTATTCGGTATCGGACATGCTAAACTCTATCGGTTCAATTGTTCAGGGACGATCATGCGAGTCGTTTTCCGGATGAGCGCGATTGTAGCGGCTTTGGCGATTCTTGCCGGCTGCGGTCAAAGCGGCGCACTCTATCTGCCCACCGTGCCCCCGCTGCCCAAGCCGATCCAGCAGCAGGACACACCGCCGTCGGACGTGAAGCCGACCGATGAAAACGCGTCATCCGACAGTGTGCCCGATTCGTCCGGCACACCACTCACGCTGTCGCCCGAGCTGTCGAGCGGCGCAGCGAATATGCCCGCACCGGCGTCGGGCCCGGCCGTCGCGCAGTAACGACGCGACGCCGCCCGCGCGGCTCGCGAAACAAGGCGATGACTTCCCGGTCATCGCCTTTTGTTTTTTTCAGGCCGGGCCGTTACGCGCGCACGCGCCGCCATCCCCATGCGACCAGCCGCCAGCCGAGCAGCGCGGCGACGATCGCCGCGTAAAGCTTCGGCTGCGCGAGATTGTGCTTGCCGGCCCTCATCCACCAGAAGTGCAGCACGCCGAACAGCGCGATCGCGTAGATCGCGCGGTGCAGCGTCGCCCAGTGGCGGCCGAGCCGGCGCACCATCGCGCGCGGCGACGTCGCGGCGAGCGGGATCAGCAGCACGAACGCGACAAAGCCGACCGTGATGAACGGGCGCTTGCCGACGTCCTTCAGGATCGCGACGACGTCGAACCACTTGTCGAACCACAGGTAGGTCGTGAAGTGCAGCGTCGCGTAAAAGAACGCGAACAGCCCGGTCATCCGGCGAAAGCGCAGCAGCGTCGCGGAGCCGGTCATGCGCCGGAGCGGCGTAACGGCAAGCGTGATGCACAACATCACGAGCGTCCACAGGCCGGTCGAACGCGTGATGAATTCGATCGGGTTCGCGCCGAGCCGGTCGGTCAGCCCGAACAGCACGAGACGCACAAGCGGGTAGAGGCCGGCCGCGAAAACCAGCACCTTGGCCGGCACGAGCCAGCGCGGCGCGCCGGTGCGAACCGCACCGGCCCGGGCCGCGCGTGCGGTCGGTCCGGAGCCGGCTGCGCGCGCGGGCGTCAGCATCGAAGGAGGCATGTCGTTTCTCACCGTCGCGCTCAGAAGTTCTTTTTCAGGTCCATGCCCTGATACATCGACGCGACCAGGTCGCCGTAGCCGTTGAACATCAGTGTCTTGCGCTTCGGCGTAAAGAAGCCGTCCTCGCCGATGCGCCTCTCGGTTGCCTGGCTCCAGCGCGGATGATCGACGTTCGGATTCACGTTCGAATAAAAGCCGTATTCGTTCGATGCGTACGTGTTCCAGCTCGTCTTCGGCTGCTGGTCGACGAAGCGGATCTTCACGAGCGACTTCGCGCTCTTGAAGCCGTACTTCCACGGCACGACGATTCGCACCGGCGCGCCGTTCTGGTTCGGCAGCACCTGCCCGTAAACGCCCATCGTCAGCAGCGTCAGCGGATTCATCGCCTCGTCCATCCGCAGCCCTTCGGAATACGGCCAGTCGAGCACGGGTGTCGAGAGGCCCGGCATCTGCGACGGATCGGCCAGCGTGATGAACTGCACGTATTTCGCGTTGCCGGTCGGCTGCACGCGCTTGATCAACTCGGACAGCGGCACGCCGACCCACGGAATCACCATCGACCACCCTTCGACGCAGCGCAACCGGTACACACGCTCCTCGAGTGGTGCGAGCTTCAGCAGTTCGTCGAGATCGAACACCTTCGGGTGCTGCACCTCGCCCTCGACACTCACGCGCCACGGGCGTGGTCGCAGCGTGCCGGCGTTCTGCGCCGGGTCGCTCTTGTCGGTGCCGAATTCATAGAAGTTGTTGTAGGACGTGATGTCCTTGAACGGCGTCACCTTGTCGGCCGCGACGAACTTCGGGTTCGTTTTTGCCGCGAGCTTCGCCGCCCGCACGTCGGGCGACGCATACGCGGCTAATGCCGCGCCGCTGCCGCCGAGCAGCCCGCCCGCCGCCGCGAGGCCGGCCGCCTGCAAGACGCGTCGCCGGTTCTCGAACACCGCGCGCGGCGTGACCTCGCTGGACGCAATATCACCGCCGGTCAGTAGGTTCCGCAAAGGGCGCTTGATCCACATCGTGCTGCTCCTCCTGCATGCGCCGCGCGCACGCGTCATGAGCGTTCGACCCGACCCGTCATGCGTCGTTCGACGCCCGGATCGCCCGCCCGTTACAAACGAAAACCGCCGGGCACGCAGTGCACCGGCGGTCTTGTAGTCGGACGAGCGGCGGAAATCTTACAGCTTGCCGTAGCTGTGCAGCCCGGACAGGAACATGTTGACGCCGAGGAACGCGAAGGTCGTCACGAGCAGGCCCGTGAGTGCCCACCACGCGGCAACCGCGCCGCGCAGGCCCTTCATCAGCCGCATGTGCAGCCACGCCGCGTAGTTCAGCCACACGATCAGCGCCCAGGTTTCCTTCGGGTCCCAGCTCCAGTAGCCGCCCCATGCCTCGGCCGCCCACAGCGCGCCGAGGATCGTCGCGATCGTGAAGAACGCGAAACCGACCGCGATCGACTTGTACATCACGTCGTCGAGCACCTCGAGCGTCGGCAGGCGATCGGCGAGCACGCCGCGCTCCTTCATCAGGTACGCGACCGACACCATCGCCGACAGCGCGAAGCTGCCGTAGCCGATGAAGTTCGCCGGCACGTGGATCTTCATCCACCAGCTCTGCAGCGCGGGCACCAGCGGCTGGATCTGCTGCGCATCGCGCGCGACCGAGTACCACATCAGGAAGCCGACCGCCGCGCTGATGACCAGCAGCACGAACGCGCCGAGCGAGCGCGTGCCGTAGTGGCCTTCGTAATACAGATAGAGCAGCGCGGTGATCAGGCTGAACAGGACGAACACCTCGTAGAGGTTCGATACGGGGATATGCCCGACGTCGGCGCCGATCAGGTAGGACTCGTACCAGCGCACCATCAGCCCCGTGAAGCCCATCAGCACGGCGACCCACGTGAGCTTCTGGCCGATCGCGGCGCCCGTTTCCGAGCGCGCGAGCAAGCCGATCCAGTAGAAGATCGTCGCGAGCACGAACAGCGCGCTCATCCACAGGATCGCCGACTGGCTCGACAGGAAGTACTTGAGGAAGAACGCCGAATCGGCGCGCGCGAGATCGCCCTGGTAGATCTGGATCGACAGCAGCGACAGCACGGCGATCGACGCCATCATCAGCCGCGCGGGCTTCCAGCGCCAGCCGAGCGCGATGAGCGCCGGCACGGTGCCGATCATCACCGCCTTGTCGTAGTAATCCATGTGCGCGTTGTAGTGCACGAGCGCATAGCCCGCGCCCACCACGAGCGCCAGTGCGAACAGCCAGTCGATCAGCGACAGGCGCGCGAGGAACGGACGGTCGTCGAACAGCGGCGCCGAAACCGGGGCCTGGGCCGACGCCCGAGGGGAGGAGGAAACTTGCGTGAGATCCATGATGTTACCGGGTGGAATTCTCGGAATCCGAACCGCCGCCGGCAGGCGAGCGGGCCGTCGATGCCGCACCGGCGGGCGCGGCGTCGCGAGGTGCGGCGCGCAAGGCGACGCCGGCCGCGTCGCGCGTCTGCACGAATTCTTTCTCGAAATCGAAGGTCCTGCGGGCCGTGGACATCGCCATCACCACGTCGACGCCCGAGCTGGCATCCTTGAGCCAGAACCAGAGGCGCCGTTCGCGCACGTAGAACATCGAGAAGATGCCGGCGACCAGCAGCAGGCTGCCAAGATACACCAGATTCTTGCCGGGTGCGCGCGTCAACTGAAATACCGAAGCTTGCACCTGCTTGAATGAGTCAAGCTGCAGATAGACGGGCGATCCATACAGAAAGCTGTCGGATAGCGCATTGATCGCGTTCTGCACGAAGCGGATCGTGTCGGTGCCCTGCTGGGCAGCCGGCTGGCCGGCGCGCTCGCGCGAGATCTGCCAGACCTCCCACATCGAGCCCTCGAGCATCCGCAGCAACAGGCTCGCGGCCTTCTCCTGCTCGGCCTTCGGCACCGAGCGGTCGATGAACGTCGCCACGGCCTGGAAGCCGCCGATCGGCTGGCCGTCGGCGCCGCGGCCGCCGCTGTCGTCGCTTGCAGCAAACAGGGTCAGCACCTTCGATGCGCTGTCCTGCAGGCGGCCGCGCAGCGATGCGTCGGAGCCCGGCAGCGAACGCCGCGCGAAGCGCGCGGCGGCTTCGGTACGCACGGCCGGATCCTCGAGCGCGGCGCGCAGGTGCATCCATTCGCCGATCGAATCCTGGCCGTCGGCCGGAATCCGCATGTAGCGGAACGGATCATTCGGGCTCGCGCGCACGCCGGCGAGGAACACGCGCTCGCCGTTCATGTCGACGGGCAGCATGTAGTTGTTGAATTCGCGCGCCTGGCCGTCCTTGCCGCGGATCTTGTACTGCACGGACGGGCCGATGTTGTGGAGCTGCATCGGCTTCGACGTCTTCGCGCCGGAGCCGAGCCGTTCGTCGAACGCCTCCTTCAGCGACGCCGTCTTCGCGACGCCGCGCACGTCCGGCTTGCCGTTCGCGTCGGCCATGTTCTCGACGTTGATCGCGCGGAAATCGGCGAACTCGATCGTGTCGCCGTCGGCGCCCGGCATTTGCAGCGGCGCCGAACTGCCGATCGTGCCGTGCACGGGGAAGGTCTTCGCGTTGCCGCCCGTCATCGGGTAGGCCGTCATCTGCATCTGCGAGCCGCCGTCCTGGAAGCTCGACTGGTAGATCGACACGCCCTTGTACGTGAACGGCTTGTTGACCTCGACGCGCGCCGGGATCTTCTGGCCGGTCTCGCGATCGATCACGACGATGTCGCTCGCGAACAGCTTCGGCATGCCCGTCGTGTAGTAGTCGACGATGAACTTGTTGAGCTGGATCGAGAACGGCAGGTCCTGGATCAGCGAGCCGCTCGGCTGGTTCAGGATCGCGGTCGATACGAACTGGCCCTCGGGCACCCACGCATAACCGCGGAACGTCGGGTTCGACGCGGACAGGCGATGGTCGGGCGAGATATCGCTGATCGTCGCGCTCGTGTTGACCGGGCTCTTGCCGAACATCCACATCTGGAATTTGATCGGCAGGTTGCTGTCGAGCAGGCCGCCGATACAGATCACGACGATCGCGACGTGGGCGGAGATGTAGCCCCACTTGGTCATCGCACCGCGCTTCGCGGAGATCAGCGTTGCGCCGTCGGTTTCACGCACGACATGCTTGTAGCCGGCCTTGGTGACGAACGTGGCGAGCGTCGCCGCAACGGTCGCACGCGTGCCGGAAGGCGTGTACTCGGCCTTGTGATGGAATGCGCGCAGGCTGCCCTCGCGGACCTTGTCCTTCCAGCTCTTCGCATCGGCGAGCATCTTCGGCGCGTTGCGGATCACGCACAGCGAGATCGACACGACGAGGAAGATCAGGATCAGCATGAACCACCACGCGCTGTACACGTTGTACAGGCCGAGCGAGCGGAAGATGTCCGCCCAGAACGGCCCGAACTGGTTCACGTAGTTCGGATACGGATCGTCCTGGGTCAGGACCGTGCCGATGATGCTCGCGATCGACAGCACCACCAGCAGCGCAATCGCGAAGCGCATCGAGCTCAGCAGCTCGACCGCGCGCTTCGGCGCACCCTGACCCGACTTCGACTGCAACCCCGACGTGGTAACGCTCATTCAAACTCCGACTGACAACAAAAAAGGGTAAGGCGGCCGCAACGGCGCGGCGCCCCACCCTTTTCTTGTTCTGACTCCGGCCGCCCTTCGGGCGCCCGGTCATTCCATCCGCGACCGGCCGCTCAACGCAGGCCCGCGATGTAATCCGCGACGGCCTTGATCTCGTTGTCCGACAGACGCGTCGCGATCTGATGCATCGCCTCGTTGTTGTTGCGCGCGCCGGCACCCTGCTGGAACGCGGTCAACTGCGCGACCGTGTAGTCGGCCCACTGCCCCGACAGACGCGGGTACTGGACCGGGATTCCCTGCCCCGTCGGCCCGTGGCAACTCGCGCAGGCGGGCACGCCCTTCTCCGCGATGCCGCCGCGATAGATCTTCTGGCCGATCGGCACGGTCGCCGCATCGCGTGCGGTACCGAGCTTCGTCGTCTGCGACCCGTAGTACGCGGCGACGTTGCGCATGTCATCCGCGCTCAGCGCACTCGCGAATCCGACCATCACCGCGTTGGTACGCCCCGGCCCCTTCGCGCCCGGCTGCGTCTTGAAGTCGTTCAACTGCTTGACCAGATATTCGGGATGCTGCCCGGCAAGCTTCGGGAAACTGCCCGACGCGCTATTGCCGTCGGCGCCGTGGCACGACGCGCAGACCTGCCCGGCAATCGCCTTGCCGCGGTCGAGATCCGGCTTTGCCGCATCCGCCGCGTTTGCCTCCGCTACGAAACCTACGAACCCTGCTGCAACCTGAAGCACCATCAGAGACTTGCACAGTCGATTCATTCGCACACCCTGTTTCGTCTTGTGGGAATTTGAGGTTCTGCAAAAAACGACGGCGACCAGTCTACCGCAGAAGCCACATAAAAGCGCGAGGCAGGCGCCCGGCGACCTTCGGTAAAACCGTCGTATTGTACAATATCGTGTTGAAAGCTCCCGCGCCTATCGGGGCTACCCCGCCTCCACCAAGCGGCTCGCGCCGCCCGTCCTTCCGGTTCCCATGGCCTTTCTGCTCCATCAAGCCCGCTTCTACACGACCGTCAACCATCTGCGCGACCTGCCGCCGACGGTTCAGCCGGAAATCGCGTTCGCGGGCCGCTCGAATGCCGGCAAGTCGACGGCGATCAACGTGCTGTGCAACCAGAAGCGGCTGGCCTTCGCGTCGAAGACGCCCGGCCGCACGCAGCATATCAACTACTTCTCCGTCGGCCCGGCCGCCGAACCCGTCGCGAACCTCGTCGACCTGCCCGGCTACGGCTACGCGGAAGTGCCGGGCGCCGCGAAGGCGCACTGGGAGATGCTGCTGTCGTCGTACCTCGCGACCCGCTCGCAGCTCTGCGGCCTGATCCTGATGATGGATTCGCGCCGTCCGCTGACCGACCTCGATCGCCGCATGATCGAGTGGTTCACGCCGACCGGCAAGCCGATCCACACGCTGCTGACGAAGTGCGACAAATTGACGCGACAGGAAAGCATCAACGCGCTACGGACCACGCAAAAGGGGCTGGATGCGTATCGCGATCAGGGCGTCCAGGGCAAGCTGACGGTCCAGTTGTTCTCCGCGCTGAAGCGCACGGGGCTCGACGACGCGCATGAGCTGATCGAGAGCTGGTTGCGACCGTCCGTCGCCGACGAAAAAAGCGAGCCTGTAGCACAATGATCGGGCAACGCGCGGCCGGGATCGGCAGCGCGCACCTGACGGCGCCTGTGGATTCGGCCGGCTCATAAAAAAACCCGCCGGTTAACGGCGGGTCAAACAGCCTAATCGAAAAACGACAGGCACCCGCTCAGGGAGGAGAAGCGGGGAGCTGCACGCGACGCGTGCCGCTCGATCGCTATCATATACCAACGCTCCCGAAAATGACCTAAGGGTTCCGTAAGGTCCTTACTGCCCTGATTTCTGCCCAATCGCCCATGAGCTTCCATCCGCTTCATCGTCCGCGCCGGATGCGCCGCGACGACTTCTCCCGGCGCCTGATGCGCGAAAACCGCCTGACCACCGACGACCTGATCTATCCGGTGTTCGTCGTCGAAGGCACCAACGAACGGCAGCCGGTGCCGTCGATGCCCGGCGTCGAGCGCGTGTCCGTCGATCTGCTGATGCATGTCGCCGAGCAATGCGTCGAACTTGGCGTGCCCGTGCTGTCGCTGTTCCCGGCCATCGAACCGTCGCTGAAAACGCCTGACGGCCGTGAGGCTGCCAATCCGGAAGGCCTGATCCCGCGGGCGGTGCGCGAGCTGAAGAAGCGCTTCCCCGAGCTCGGCGTGCTGACCGACGTCGCCCTCGATCCGTACACGAGCCACGGCCAGGACGGCGTGCTCGACGAGAACGGCTACGTGATCAACGACGACACGATCGAGATTCTGGTCGATCAGGCGCGCGCCCAGGCTGAAGCCGGCGTCGACATCGTCGCGCCGTCGGACATGATGGACGGCCGCATCGGCGCCGTCCGCGAGATGCTGGAAAGCGACGGCCATATCCATACGCGCATCATGGCCTATTCGGCCAAGTTCGCGTCGGCGTTCTACGGCCCGTTCCGCGACGCGGTCGGCTCGGCGTCCAACCTGGGCAAGGGCAACAAGATGACCTACCAGATGGATCCGGCGAACAGCGATGAAGCGCTGCGCGAAGTGCGCCTCGACATCGACGAAGGCGCCGACATGGTGATGGTCAAGCCCGGCATGCCGTACCTCGACATCGTGCGCCGCGTGAAGGACGAGTTCCGCTTCCCGACCTACGTGTACCAGGTGAGCGGCGAATACGCGATGCTGAAGGCCGCCGCGATGAACGGCTGGCTCGACCACGACAAGGTCGTGCTCGAATCGCTGCTCGCGTTCAAGCGCGCGGGCGCCGACGGCGTGCTCACGTACTTCGCGCTCGACGCCGCGCGTCTGCTGAAAGCGCAACGCTGATCGCGCGCCGGCAGGCAAAAAAAACGGCGGGACACCTCGGTGTTCCGCCGTTTTTTTGTTTGCCGTCGATTGCGGCCGCCTGTCGACGTCGAGTCGTCAGCTCATGCCGCGCGAGCGCCCCGGCGCGCCACCGGCACGCAGGCGGCGGGCCCACCGTCATACCGTCGGGACAGCGGCCCGATCGAGGCTGCGCAGGAACGTCTCGGCTGCCTGATAGCCGATCACGCGCCCGATTTCTTTGCCGCTGCGATCGAAGAAGATGATGCCCGGCGGCCCGAACAGGTTGAAGCGCTTGAGCAGCGCCTGGTCGTCCGGGTTGTTCGCGGTGACGTCCGCACGCACGAGGTGAAGCTGCGCGAGCCGCGCCTGCACGCGCGGGTCGGTAAACGTCAGATGCTCCATCTCCTTGCAGCTCACGCACCAGTCGGCGTAGAAGTCGAGCATTACGGGCTGGCCCGACGTCTTCAACAGCGTGTCGAGTTCGCCACTGGAGCGCACCGATGCGAATGCGGGACCGTCCTGCGCGGCAGCCGTGCCGGCCGCCGCCGCGGTACCGCTCGACGCAACCGGACGCGCTGCCAGTACGGCCAGCGGCTTGACAGGATCGGTCGACCCCGCGGCCAGGCCGACGAGCAGCGTCGCCGCCCAGATTGCGAGCGCGGCGCCCACGCCGCGGCCCAGGCGGCGCCAGATCGACACGGCGCCGGCATTCGGCGTGAACAGCCCGAGCGCCGCGGCCGCGATCAGCAGCCACAACGCGGCGAGCACCATCTTCAGACCGCCCGCAAGCACGGGCCACACGATCCACAGCGCGGCCGCGAGCAGCACGATGCCGAAGAACACCTTCACGCCGTCCATCCATGCGCCCGCGCGCGGCAGCACCGTCCCGGCACCGACGCCGACGACGAGCAGCGGCACGCCGAGCCCCAGTCCCATTGCGAACAGCGCCGCACCGCCGAGCAGCGCATTGCCGGTATGCGCGATGAAGGCGAGCACCGCGAACAGCGGCGCCGTCATGCATGCGCCGACAACCAGCGCCGACAATGCGCCCATCGCCGCGACCGCGACGAAGTGGCCGCCCTGGCGCGCGCTCGATGCCTCGGCCGCGCCGTTCTGCCAGCGCTCGGGGAGCGCAATGTCCTTGCCCGAAATCAGCGACACGGCGAACGCAGTAAGCAGCACGCCGAACGCACCGAGCACCCACGGGTTCTGCAGCCACGCGCCGAGACTCTGGCCGACCAGCGCGGCGGCGATGCCGAGCGCCGTATAGACCAGCGCCATGCCGACCACGTAGGTCAGCGACAGCGCGAAGCCGCGCGCATGCGTCGCGCGCGTGCCCTGGCCGATGATGATCGCTGACACGATCGGAATCATCGGGTACGAACAGGGCAGGAGGCTCAGCACGACGCCCGCGACGAAGTACAGTGCGATGATCGTGAAGAACCCGTGCCCTTCGAGCAGCGACTGCGCGAAATCGGCGCTCGTGACCTTGTCGAACCAACTGCCCGCGGCAGCCGTATCGCCGGACGACGCTGCGGCAGCGCCGAGCGCGGCGCCGCCGACCTTCACGACGTGCTCCGCCGGCGGATAGCAGATCCCTTCGTCCGCGCACCCCTGCGACGTCACCGCGAGCTCGAACGGTCCCGACGCCTGCTTGACCGGCACGTGCACCACGACTTCATCACGATAGGTCTCGACGTTCTTCTGGAACGTCTGGTCGAACTTCACGTGGCCGGCGGGCAATTGGGGCTCGCCGAGCGTCGCCTGCCCGGTCTTCACCGCGAACGCGAACCGCTCGCGGTACAGGTAATAGCCGTTGGCGACCTTGAAGCGGACGTCCACCTGTCCCGGCGATTCGCTCGCGCTGAACTTGAACGCAACCGACGGATCGAGGAAATCGTCGGCCGCGCGCGCGACGGACAGGCCGCCCAGCACGAGCACGAACGACAACAGGACTGCAAGAAACCGCAGCGCGCGCACGCGCACGGGAAGCGCCATACCGTTAAACCTGAAATAGACGTTGAGTTTCGCTGGTCACCCACTGACTGTACGCGGCCGATGCCGTCGTCTGCCACGAGACGATTTCGGGCGTCTCGTACGGATGATGCGCGAGAATAAATCGCTCCAGTTCGAGCGCCCGCACCGGGCTCGTCTTGAACAGCAACTGGATCTCGTCGGCCGTTTCGACCTTGCCCTGCCAGTGATAGCGCGACTTGATCGCACCGAGCTCCGACACGCACGCGGCAAGCCGAGCGTCGAGTGCGCCGTCGGCGAGCGCCGTGGCCGTCGCCGCATCGGGTACCGTCGTCAGCATCAGCACCACTATCATCCGCGCCCTCCTGGCTGGTCTACCGGCTCCTGCCGACGCGGATTGCCCACCCAGGGCCCGCGCCGGCTTCCTCGTATCGTAGCGCAGCCGGCGCAACGCTGCCGGTGCCGGCCTGCGACAATCGATCGCAGCCGGCGTCTCAAAAACAAAAAGGGCCAAGCAATCGCTCGGCCCCTTTCAGATACTGCTGCGTACCGGAAGCTTATTCAGCTTCTTGCACGTTTTCCGTTTCGTCGACTTCCGGACGGTCGAGCAGTTCGACCAGTGCCATCGGTGCGTTGTCGCCCACGCGGAAGCCGAACTTCAGCACGCGCAGGTAGCCGCCCGGACGGTTCGCGAAACGCGGACCGAGCACGTCGAACAGCTTCGCGACCGAGTCACGATCGCGCAGGCGGTTGAATGCCAGGCGACGGTTTGCCAGCGACGGCTTCTTGCCGAGCGTGATCAGCGGCTCGACGACTTTCCGGAGTTCCTTCGCCTTCGGCAGCGTCGTCTTGATGACTTCGTGCTCGATCAGCGAGTTGGACATGTTACGGAGCATAGCCAGACGGTGGCTGCTCGTGCGGTTCAGTTTCCGCAGACCATGACGATGGCGCATTTCAGTTTCCTTGATTCAAAGTTTTGGTCCAGCTCTTCTATCGCACCTCGAAGGGTGCACGGGCCGGTAACGAAAAAAGCAAGATGCGGATTTTAAAGGAAAATCCGCATCTTTGCCAACTGCAGCAACAACCGGGCTTACTTGTCGAGACCAGCCGGCGGCCAGTTCTCGAGCTTCATGCCCAGCGTGAGACCGCGCGAAGCGAGCACTTCCTTGATCTCGTTGAGCGACTTGCGACCGAGGTTCGGCGTCTTCAGCAGCTCGTTTTCCGTGCGCTGGATCAGGTCGCCGATGTAGTAGATGTTCTCGGCCTTCAGGCAGTTCGCCGAACGAACCGTCAGCTCGAGATCGTCCACCGGACGCAGCAGGATCGGATCGATCTGCGGCGCACGCGACGGTGCCTCGGCAGCCGTTTCCGTACCTTCCAGCGCCGCGAACACGGACAACTGGTCGACCAGGATGCGGGCCGATTGACGGATCGCTTCTTCCGGCGTGATCACGCCGCTCGTCTCGATGTTCATCACGAGCTTGTCGAGGTCGGTACGCTGCTCGACACGTGCGCTTTCGACAGCGTAGCTCACGCGGCGAACCGGCGAGAACGATGCGTCGAGGACGATGCGGCCGATGATCTTGGCCGTGTCTTCGCCGTAGCGACGGACGTTGCCGGGCACATAGCCGCGACCCTTCTCGATCTTGATCTGAACGTCGAGCTTGCCGCCCTTCGACAGGTGCGCGATCACGTGATTCGGGTTGATGACTTCACAATCGTGAGCCAGCTCGATATCGCCGGCCGTGACGACGCCTTCGCCTTCCTTGCGCAGCGTAACCGTCACTTCGTCACGGTTATGCAGCTTGAACACCACGCCCTTCAGGTTCAGCAGCAGGTTGACGACGTCTTCTTGCACGCCATCAAGCGTCGAGTACTCGTGCACCACGCCCGCGATCGTGACTTCGGTCGGCGCGTAGCCAACCATCGACGACAGCAGCACGCGGCGAAGCGCATTGCCCAAGGTATGGCCGTAACCGCGCTCGAACGGTTCCATGACCACCCGCGCGTGGTTCTCGCCCAGCGATTCCACGGCGATGATCTTGGGTTTCAGCAAACTGGTTTGCATGGGTTTTCCTTTTCAATACCCTCGGCTCGTTACACCGATAAGGCTGACCGGTAACAACCAGAAAATAAACAGCCGAGGCCCCTCCTTGCGTAACGCAATCGGGGTACCTCGGCCGTCAATCGGATTAACGCGAATACAATTCGACGATCAGGCTTTCGTTGATGTCGCCTGCGATGTCGACGCGTTCCGGCATTTGCTTGAACGTGCCTTCGAACTTCTTCGCATCGACTGCAACCCAGCTCGGCATGCCGCCTTGCTCGGCCAGCGACAGCGCTTCGACGATACGCGCTTGCTTCTTCGCCTTTTCGCGGATCGCAACGACGTCACCCGCCTTCACTTGCTGCGACGGGACGTTCGCGACGACGCCGTTCACCGTGATCGACTTGTGGCTCACGAGCTGACGCGCTTCAGCGCGGGTCGAGCCGAAGCCCATGCGATACACGACGTTGTCGAGGCGCGACTCGAGCAGTTGCAGCAGGTTTTCACCGGTGTTGCCCTTGCGGCGATCGGCTTCGGCGAAGTAGCGGCGGAACTGACGCTCCAGCACGCCGTAGATACGCTTGACCTTCTGCTTTTCGCGCAGCTGCGTACCGTAGTCGGACGTACGTGCGCCCGAGGTACGGCCGTGCTG
Source organism: Burkholderia pyrrocinia (assembly GCF_018417535.1). NCBI lineage: Bacteria > Pseudomonadati > Pseudomonadota > Betaproteobacteria > Burkholderiales > Burkholderiaceae > Burkholderia > Burkholderia pyrrocinia. The sequence continues at coordinate 2,800,839 of NZ_CP070977.1, forward strand.
ACCCGGCTTGCTGTCGAGCTTGCACTTGTCGGCGAGCGAGCGGCGCGCGCTCTTCAGGAACAGGTCGGTGCCTTCACGGCGGGACAGCTTGGCTTTGGGGCCGATATAACGTGCCACTTTGCATTCCTTTATCAATCAGTCACGCGGATCGAAATCCGCGCTAGTCCGCTCCCTTTGGGGCGAACGGTGGGCTTAGTCAATCAAAAAAGCAACGCCCGTCGACGCTACGCGGCGACAGGCAATGCGCTAGCACGTACGTGCCAGCACATCCTTAGATACGACGACGCTTCGGCGGGCGGCAGCCGTTGTGCGGAATCGGGGTGACGTCCGAAATCGCGGTGATCTTGATGCCGAGGCCGTGCAGTGCGCGCACTGCCGACTCGCGACCCGGGCCCGGGCCCTTGATCCGCACTTCCAGATTCTTCACGCCGTATTCCATCGCGACGCGGCCAGCCGACTCGGCTGCGACCTGGGCGGCGAACGGCGTCGATTTGCGCGAGCCCTTGAAGCCCTGGCCGCCCGACGTCGCCCATGCCAGTGCATTGCCTTGGCGATCGGTGATCGTGATGATCGTGTTGTTGAACGACGCGTGAACGTGAACCACGCCTTCAGCGACGTTCTTCTTAACCTTCTTGCGAACGCGTTGCGCCGCGGTATTCGAAGCCTTAGCCATTACGTTTTCCTGTAACTGTCAGTTCCGCTTACTTCTTCAGCGCTTGCGCTGCACGACGCGGACCCTTGCGAGTACGTGCGTTCGTACGCGTACGCTGACCGCGCATCGGCAGGCCCTTGCGATGACGGACGCCACGGTAGCAACCGAGGTCCATCAGGCGCTTGATGTTCATCGTCACTTCACGGCGCAGATCGCCTTCGACGACAAACTTGCCCACTTCTTCACGCAGCTTTTCGAGATCTGCGTCGGTCAGGTCCTTGACCTTCTTCGAGAATTCCACGCCAGCTGCCGCGCAGATGCTGCGCGAGCGCGTGCGGCCGACACCGAAGATTGCCGTCAGGCCAATCTCGGTATGCTGGTGATTCGGGATGTTAACCCCTGCGATACGAGCCATTGTTTTTCCTCAAACAAAAAGCGCAAACAAACGCGCGGTCAGCCTTGGCGCTGCTTGTGGCGCGGATCCGAGCTGCAGATCACGCGAACGACGCCCTTGCGCTTGATGATCTTGCAATTGCGGCAAATGCGCTTAACCGATGCCATCACTTTCATGATAATACCCTTTTTTCAAATCACTTCGCCCGGAACACGATCCGCGCACGAGACAGATCGTAAGGCGTCAACTCAACCGTCACCTTGTCGCCGGGAAGAATGCGGATGTAGTGCATCCGCATCTTTCCGGAAATATGCCCCAACACGACATGGCCGTTTTCCAGCTTCACACGGAAGGTCGCATTCGGGAGGTTTTCGATCACCTCACCTTGCATCTGGATTACATCGTCTTTGGCCATAGTCCTTATTAACGCATTGGGATGTTGCCGCCCTTGAAGTTAGCCTTCTTGAGCAGTGACTCATACTGTTGCGACATAACGTACGACTGCACCTGCGCCATAAAGTCCATCGTGACGACGACAATGATCAGCAGCGACGTTCCACCAAAATAAAACGGCACGTTCCAGCGCAGCACCAGGAATTCCGGCAGCAGACACACGAAGACGATGTAGATCGCACCGGCCAGCGTCAGACGCGTGAGGATGCGGTCGATATATCGTGCGGTCTGATCGCCCGGACGGATGCCCGGAACAAACGCGCCGCTCTTCTTCAGGTTGTCCGCGGTTTCCCTGCTGTTGAACACCAGTGCGGTGTAGAAGAAGCAGAAAAACACGATCGCCAGCGTGTACAGCAGCACATAGACCGGCTGGCCCGGCTTCAGCGCTTCCGCAACGTTATGCAACGTATTGGAAATCCAGCTTCCCGTCGGCTGACCGGTACTGAACCAGCCGAGAATCGTTGCCGGGAACAGGATGATCGACGATGCGAAGATCGGCGGAATCACGCCCGACATGTTCAGCTTCAGCGGCAGGTGCGACGACTGCCCACCGTAGATCTTGTTACCGACCTGGCGCTTCGCGTAGTTCACGAGGATCTTGCGCTGACCGCGTTCGATGAACACGACCAGGTAAGTCACCGCGGCGATCAGAACGACGATGATGATCGCCGAGAACGGCCCCATCGAACCCGTTTTCACCAGTTCGAGCAACCCACCGACGGCATTCGGGAACCCTGCTGCGATCCCGCCGAAGATGATGATCGAGATGCCGTTGCCCAGACCACGCTCGGTAATCTGCTCGCCGAGCCACATCAGGAACATCGTGCCGGTAACCAGCGTCACGACCGTCGTCAGACGGAACAGCATGCCGGGATCGGTGACGAGGCCCGGCTGGTTTTCCAGCGCAGCCGCGATACCGAAAGCCTGGAAGGTCGCGAGCACCACGGTGAAATACCGCGTGTACTGCGTGATCTTCCGTTGCCCTGCCTGCCCTTCCTTCTTCAGCGCCTCGAGCTGCGGCGAGACGATCGCCAGCAACTGCATGATGATCGACGCCGAGATGTACGGCATGATCCCCAGCGCAAAGATCGTGAAGCGGGAAAGCGCGCCCCCCGAGAACATGTTGAACATGCCCAGGATGCCGCCCGCCTGGCTCTGGAACAGCTTGGCCAGTTGATCCGGATCGATGCCCGGCACGGGAATGTGCGCGCCGATGCGATAGACGATCAGCGCCAGGAGCAGGAACATCGCTCGCCGACGCAGATCGCCGAATTTCGCCGTGCTTCGACCGGGTTTTGCAAGACTCGGGCTGTTAGCCAAGTACCTTCTCCGATGAATGCAAGTGACGACGCGCTACGCGTGTCACTCGGCGAACGAACCGCCAGCCGCTTCGATCGCAGCGCGCGCACCCTTGGTGGCACCGAGACCCTTCACGACGATCTTGCGCTTCAGTTCGCCCGTCGCGATGATCTTTGCGCTCTTCGTCAGCTCGCCGACCAGGCCGGCTTGCTTCAGTGCGAGCAGATCGACTTCATCGACCGGCAGCTTCTCGAGGTCGCCCAGGCGCACTTCACCGACGAATTCCTTCGTCAGCGACGTGAAGCCGCGCTTCGGCAGACGACGTTGCAGCGGCATCTGACCGCCTTCGAAACCGACTTTGTGAAAGCCGCCCGAACGCGATTTCTGACCCTTGTGACCACGGCCAGCCGTCTTGCCGAGGCCCGAACCGATGCCACGACCGACGCGACGCTTGGCGTGCTTGGCGCCAGCGGCCGGCTTCAGGTTATTCAATTCCATATCAACTCCTTGATCCGTAGGGCCGCTTACGCGATGACCTTAACGAGGTACGAGACCTTGTTGATCATGCCGCGGACCGCCGGCGTGTCCTGCAGCTCGCTGACCGAGTTGAGTCGGCGCAGGCCCAGGCCACGCACGGTCGCGCGGTGCGATTCGCGGGTCCCGATCAGGCTCTTAACGAGCTGAACCTTGACAGTTTTTTCAGACATGGTGACCACCCGGGCTTAGCCCAAAATTTCTTCGACGGACTTGCCGCGCTTCGCCGCGATGTCTGCCGGGGTGGACTGCTTGCGCAGGCCGTCCAGCGTGGCGCGAACGAGGTTGTACGGGTTCGTCGAACCGTGGCTCTTCGCCACAACGTTCTGAACGCCCATCACGTCGAACACTGCGCGCATCGGGCCGCCGGCGATCACGCCCGTACCTGCCTTCGCCGGAGCGAGGAGGACGGCCGAGGCGCCGTGCTTGCCATGCACTTCGTGCTGCAGCGTGCCGTTCTTGAGCGGCACCTTGAACATGTTGCGGCGAGCTTGTTCCATTGCCTTCTGGACAGCGACCGGCACTTCCTTCGCCTTGCCCTTGCCCATACCGATGCGGCCATCACCATCGCCGACCACGGTCAGTGCGGCGAAGCCGAGAATACGGCCACCCTTCACGACCTTGGTCACGCGGTTGACCGAAATCATCTTTTCACGAAGGCCGTCGTCGCGCTCGTCAGCCTGAACTTTCGCTTGCATCTTTGCCATGACGAATTCCTTCCTTAGAACTTGAGCCCAGCTTCGCGAGCTGCCTCAGCCAGCGCTTTCACGCGGCCGTGGTAGCGGAAGCCCGAGCGGTCGAAGGCGACGGATTCGATGCCGGCGGCCTTTGCCTTCTCGGCAATACGCTTGCCGATCAGCGTCGCGGCGTTAACGTTACCGCCCTTGCCCGACTTGTCGGCGAGCTCGGCGCGCACTTCTGCCTCGAGCGTCGACGCGCTGGCGAGCACCTTGGTGCCGCACGGCGAGAACACTTGAGCGTAGATGTGCGTGTTCGTGCGATGCACGGCGAGACGCGCGACCTGCAGCTCAGCGATCTTGATACGCGTCTGGCGAGCGCGGCGCAGGCGAGATTGAGTCTTATCCATGATTGCGCACCCTTACTTCTTCTTCGTTTCTTTGAGGATCACAACCTCGTCGGCATAGCGCACGCCCTTGCCCTTGTAGGGCTCCGGCGGACGGTAACCGCGAACTTCCGCAGCTACTTGACCGACTTGTTGCTTGTTGATCCCCTTGATCACGATTTCGGTTTGCGTCGGGGTTTCAGCCTTGACGCCTTCCGGCATCTGGTGCACCACCGGGTGCGAGAAACCCAGCGACAGGTTCAGCTTGTCGCCTTGCGCTTGCGCACGATAACCGACGCCAACCAGCGTCAGCTTGCGCTCGAAACCCTTGGTCACGCCGTGCACGGCATTCGCGATAATCGCGCGCATCGTGCCCGACAGTGCATTTGCTTCGCGGCTTTCGTCCACCGGCGACAGGTTCAGCGTGCCGTCGTTGTTCGCCACGTTCACGAGCGGATTGATCGCTTGCGTGATGGTGCCCAGCGGGCCCTTGACGGTGATTGCACCGTCGGCCAGCTTGACTTCCGCGCCTTGCAGCGCGATCGGGCTCTTACCTACTCGAGACATGTTTCTCTCTCCTCGGCTTTAAGCGACGTAGCAGATGACTTCGCCGCCGACGCCGGTAGCGCGCGCCTTGCGGTCGGTCATCACGCCCTTCGGCGTCGACACGATTGCCACGCCGAGGCCATTCATGACCTGCGGAATGTCGTTACGGCCGCGGTAGACGCGCAGGCCAGGCTTCGACACGCGCTCGAGGCGTTCGATGACCGGACGGCCAGCGTAGTACTTCAGCGCGATGTTCAGTTCTGCCTTCGCGCCTTCAGCCTTCACCGCGAAATCGTCGATATAACCTTCGTCCTTCAGGACTTGCGCGATTGCAACCTTGACCTTCGACGAGGGCATCGCGACCGATACCTTCTCGACCATCTGCGCGTTGCGGATGCGAGTCAGCATATCGGCGATAGGATCACTCATGCTCATTTACGTTTCTCCTATTACCAGCTCGCCTTGGTCAGGCCAGGAATCTCGCCACGGAATGCGATTTCACGAATCTTGTTACGCGCGAGGCCGAATTTACGGAACGTGCCACGCGGACGGCCCGTGATCGCGCAGCGGTTACGCTGGCGGGTCGGGTTTGCGTTGCGGGGCAGTTGCTGCAGCTCCAGGCGTGCTTCGTAGCGCTCTTCTTCCGACTTGCTTTGGTCTTCGACGATCGCCTTCAGCGCTTCGCGCTTTGCTGCGAACTTCGCGACCAGGCGGGCGCGCTTCTTTTCACGTTCGATCAGTGCCAGTTTAGCCACGGTAACCTCAGTTTCTGAACGGGAACTTGAAGCTGGCGAGCAGAGCCTTTGCTTCGTCGTCGGTCTTCGCAGTGGTCGTGATGCTGATGTTCAGCCCACGCAGTGCGTCGATCTTGTCGTAATCGATTTCGGGGAAAATGATCTGCTCTTTCACACCGATGTTGTAGTTGCCACGGCCATCGAAAGCACGACCCGACACGCCGCGGAAGTCGCGCACGCGCGGCAGTGCGACGGTCACGAAGCGGTCGAGGAATTCGTACATCGCCTGGCCGCGCAGCGTCACCATCGCGCCGATCGGGTAGCCCTGGCGGATCTTGAAGCCTGCGATTGCCTTGCGTGCCTTCGTCACGACCGGCTTCTGACCAGCGATCTTCGTGAGGTCGCCAACGGCGTTCTCGATGATCTTCTTGTCAGCGATCGCTTCGCCAAGACCCATGTTCAGCGTGATCTTGGTGATGCGCGGCACTTCCATGACCGACTTGTAACCGAACTTCTCGATCAGGCCGGGCACAACCTTTTCTTTGTAAAACTCTTGAAAACGAGCCATTTTTTACTCCGCTGCGTCAGGCGCTCAGTACGGCACCGGTCGTCTTCAGGAAGCGAACCTTCTTGCCTTCCTCGACCTTGATGCCAACACGCGACGCCTTGCCATTCGCGTCGACCAGTGCGACGTTCGAAATATGCAGGGGCATCGTCTTCGCTTCCACGCCGCCCGTCGTACCCTTCATCGGGTTCGGCTTCACATGCTTCTTGACGAGGTTGATACCTTCAACCGTCACATGTTCAGCACCGACAGCCAGCACGACGCCGCGCTTGCCCTTGTCCTTGCCAGTGACGACGATCACTTCGTCACCTTTGCGAATCTTGTTCATCGCGACTCCTTACAGCACTTCCGGCGCCAGCGAAACGATCTTCATGAATCGTTCGCTACGCAGCTCACGCGTCACCGGCCCGAAGATACGGGTGCCGATCGGCTCGAGCTTGTTATTCAAAAGCACAGCGGCGTTGCCGTCGAACTTGATCAGCGAGCCGTCTTGACGGCGCACGCCCTTAGCGGTGCGAACCACTACGGCGTTGTAGATTTCGCCTTTCTTCACGCGCCCGCGCGGCGTTGCCTCTTTGACGCTCACCTTGATGATGTCGCCAATGCCGGCATAACGACGCTTCGAGCCGCCGAGCACCTTGATGCACAGGACTTCACGTGCACCCGTGTTGTCGGCTACTTCGAGCCGAGATTCGGTCTGGATCATGGTTTGTCTTTCCCAACTTAATCCGGATGCACCACCATGATGCATTCGGTCAGTCTTGGTCCCGTCAGCCAATCGGCTGCTTGGGTTGGAACAGCAGCGACGGCAAACGAAACCCGCCATCGCAATTCGGTGAATCTTTCAGACAGGCTGGCGCCAGTCCGCTTCCCCCACCAATTTCGCCCGCGACGGGGCTCCCATAAAGAGGGAAGACCAGGATTATAACAAATAACCCTGGTCACGCAAGCAAAAACTTTGCGATTTCAAGCACTTCGTGGAGAAGTGCTTGTTACTGCCTACTGCACTGCCCGCTTAGATGACGCGAGCTGCTTCGACGAGGCGCGACACCGCCCAGGCCTTCGTCTTCGAAACAGGACGAGTTTCCTGGATTTCGACGAGATCGCCTTCGTTGCAGGTGTTCGCTTCATCGTGCGCGTGGTACTTCTTCGAGCGCACGACATACTTGCCGTAGATCGGATGCTTGACGCGGTGCTCGATCAGCACGGTGACGGTCTTGTCCATCTTGTTGCTGACGACCCGACCGACCAGCGTCCGCTTCAGCGAGGTTTTCACGCTATCGTTCATTTCTGGTTCGCCTTCTGAGTCATGACGGTCCGCACACGTGCGATGTCGCGACGAACCTTCTTCAGCTGGCTCGTGTTCGTGAGCTGCTGGGTCGCGAGTTGCATGCGCAGGCCGAATTGCGCCTTCAGCAGGTCCGCCAGCTCCTTGTTGAGCGCGGCCTGGTCTTTCTGGAGAAGTTCGGAAGCCTTCATATTTTCTCCTTAGGCGCCGAGCTGGCGCACGATGAACGCCGTCTTCAGCGGCAGCTTGGCTGCAGCCAGACGGAACGCTTCGCGTGCCAGTTCTTCGGTTACGCCGTCCATTTCATAGAGCATCTTGCCCGGCTGAATCTCGGCGACGTAGTACTCCGGGTTACCCTTACCGTTACCCATACGCACTTCGGCCGGCTTCTGCGAAATCGGCTTGTCCGGGAAAATCCGGATCCAGATGCGGCCGCCACGCTTGATGTGACGCGTCATTGCACGACGCGCCGCTTCAATTTGACGTGCGGTCAGACGACCGCGACCGATCGCCTTCAGGCCGAAATCACCGAACGACACTGCGTTGCCGCGCGTCGCCTTGCCGGTGTTACGACCCTTCTGCTCTTTACGATACTTCCTGCGTTTCGGTTGCAGCATCGTTATTCTCCAGTCTTGCCGTCTTCGGGCTTGCCGGCGCCACGGCGCGGTGCGCCACGGCGAGCACCCGGAGCGCCGCCTTCGCCATCACGGCGCGGACGACGGTCGCCCGGACGCGCATTGCGACGCGGACGCTTGTCTTCGGCTACTTCTTCCACCACCGGCGCGTCATTGCGGCCGAGCGTGTCGCCCTTGTACACCCACACCTTGACGCCGATGATCCCGTAGGTCGTCTTCGCTTCCGAAGTCGCGTAGTCGATGTCGGCACGCAGCGTGTGAAGCGGCACGCGACCTTCGCGATACCACTCCGTACGTGCGATTTCGATACCGTTCAGACGGCCTGCGCTCATGATCTTGATGCCCTGAGCACCCAGACGCATCGCGTTCTGCATCGCACGCTTCATCGCGCGACGGAACATGATCCGGCGCTCGAGCTGTTGCGTGATCGAGTCAGCGATCAGTTGCGCATCGGTTTCCGGCTTGCGGATCTCTTCGATGTTGACGTGAACCGGAACGCCCATGCGGCGTTGCAGTTCCGTCTTCAGCTGTTCGATATCCTCGCCCTTCTTGCCGATGACGACGCCCGGACGCGAGCTGTAAATCGTGATGCGCGCGTTCTTTGCCGGACGCTCGATGACGACCCGACCGACCGAAGCGTTCTTCAGCTTCTTCTTCAGGTATTCACGAACACCGATGTCTTCCTGCAGCATCGCCGCGAAATTGTTGTTGTTCGCGTACCAACGCGAAGCCCAATTACGGCTGACAGCCAGGCGGAAGCCAGTCGGATGAATTTTCTGTCCCATCGTATGGCTCCTTAATTCCCGACCGTCACAGTGATGTGACAGGATTGCTTCTCGATGCGGTTACCGCGGCCCTTGGCGCGCGCGGTGAAACGCTTGAGCGATGCAGCCTTGTCGACGTAGATGCTCGTGATCTTGAGCTCGTCGATATCGGCGCCTTCGTTGTGCTCCGCATTCGCGATTGCCGACAGCACAACCTTCTTCACGATGCCAGCCGCCTTCTTCGGCGAGAACGTCAGAACGTTCAGCGCCTTGTCGACCGGCAAACCGCGGATCTGGTCAGCCACAAGGCGCGTTTTTTGCGCCGAGATGCGGGCACCGCGATGAATTGCTTTCACTTCCATCTTGATTGCCCCTTATTTCTTGGCCTTCTTGTCGGCTGCGTGACCCTTGAACGTACGGGTCAGTGCGAACTCGCCAAGCTTGTGGCCGACCATGTTTTCCGAGATGTACACCGGAACGTGTTGACGGCCGTTGTGAACAGCGATCGTCAGGCCGATGAAATCCGGCAGAATCGTCGAGCGACGCGACCAGGTCTTGATCGGCTTTTTGTCGCGCGAAGCTGCAGCCGCCTCAACTTTCTTCAGCAAATGGGCGTCGCAGAACGGACCTTTTTTAACAGAACGTGCCATTGCCTACTCCTTAACGCTTGTGACGGCGCTGGACGATCATCGTCGTCGTGCGCTTGTTGCTGCGGGTGCGGTAACCCTTAGCCGGCGTACCCCACGGGCTCACCGGGTCGCGACCTGCAGCCGTCTTGCCCTCACCACCACCGTGCGGGTGATCGACCGGGTTCATCGCAACGCCACGCACCGTCGGGCGGATACCGCGCCAGCGGTTCGCGCCAGCCTTGCCGATCTGGCGCAGGCTATGCTCTTCGTTGCCGACTTCACCGATCGTTGCACGGCACTCGATGTGCACGCGGCGGATTTCGCCCGAACGCAGGCGAACCTGCGCGTAGACGCCTTCGCGCGCCAGCAGCATGGCCGACGTGCCAGCCGAACGCGCCATTTGCGCGCCCTTGCCCGGCAGCATCTCGATGCAGTGGATCGTCGTACCGACCGGAATGTTGCGGATCGGCAGCGTGTTGCCTGCACGGATCGGCGCTTCCGAACCCGACATCAGCTGTTGGCCGACGGTCAGGCCCTTCGGGGCGATGATGTAGCGACGCTCGCCGTCTGCGTAGAGCACCAGCGCGATGTTTGCGCTGCGGTTCGGGTCGTACTCGAGACGCTCGACCTTTGCCGGGATGCCATCCTTCGTGCGACGGAAATCGACGATACGATAGTGCTGCTTGTGACCACCGCCCTTGTGGCGCGTGGTGATGCGGCCGTTGTTGTTACGGCCGGCGGTCGAGCTCTGCGAGTCGAGCAGTGCCGCGAACGGCTTGCCCTGGTGCAGATTCTTGTTGACCACCTTGACCATCGCGCGGCGACCCGGCGAAGTCGGTTTAACTTTAACGATTGCCATGATTACTTGGCCTCCGCTTCAAAGTTGATTTCCTGGCCGGGCTTCAGGCAAACGTACGCCTTCTTCACGTCCTTGCGGCGGCCCATCGAACGGCCAAAGCGCTTCTGCTTGCCCTTCTGAACCAGCACGTTGACGGAGTCAACTTCAACCTTGAACAGCAGCTCGACAGCCGCCTTCACTTCCTGCTTCGTGGCATCCGGCGCGACTTCGAACACGACTTGCTCGTTCTTGTCGGCAACCAGCGTCGCCTTTTCCGAGATCACCGGTGCGAGCAGGACCTGCATCAAACGATGATCGTTCTTGCGAATCTCGCTCATGACAGCAACTCCTCGATCTGGGCGACCGCAGCCTTCGTGACCAGCACTTTCTTGAAGTAGATCAGCGACAGCGGGTCAGCGTAGCGCGGCTCGACAATTGCCACGTGCGGCAGGTTGCGCGAAGCCAGGTACAGGTTTTCGTCAACCGTGTCGGTAATGATCAGCACGGAGTCGAGACCCATGGTCTTGAATTTTTCGGCCAGCAGCTTGGTCTTCGGCGCTTCGAGGATGATGTCCTCGACGACCGACAGACGGCCTTCACGGGCCAGCTGCGAGAAGATCGAGCAGAGACCTGCGCGATGCATCTTCTTGTTGACCTTGTGCGAGAAGTTTTCTTCCGGCGAATTCGGGAAGATACGACCACCGCCACGCCACAGCGGGCTCGACGACATACCGGCACGAGCGCGGCCCGTACCCTTCTGGCGCCACGGCTTCTTGGTCGTGTGCTTGACCTGCTCGCGGTCCTTCTGCGCGCGGTTACCCTGGCGAGCATTCGCCTGGTAAGCGACGACGACCTGGTGGATCAGCGCTTCGTTGTAGTCACGACCGAACACGACGTCCGATGCGTTGACCACTGCACCTTCCTGACCATTTTCGTTCAGGAGCTTGAGTTCCATTATTTCGCCCCCTTGGTCTTGACGGCCGGCGTCACAAAAACCTTGCCGCCCTTCGCGCCCGGAATCGCGCCCTTGACGAGCAGCAGCTTGCGCTCTGCGTCGATACGAGCGATTTCGAGGTTCTGCACCGTCACCGTCACGTCACCCATGTGACCCGTCATGCGTTTACCCGGGAACACGCGACCCGGATCCTGCGCCATACCGATCGAGCCCGGCACGTTGTGCGAGCGCGAGTTACCGTGCGTGGCACGGCCGGAGGAGAAGTTGTAACGCTTGATCGTACCGGCGTAGCCCTTACCGATCGACACGCCTTGCACGTCGACCTTCTGGCCCACTTCGAAAAGATCTGCACCGACCACGGCGCCATTCGACAGCTCGGCTGCCTTGGCCGCGTCAATGCGGAATTCCTTGAGGATTTCACCGGCTTCAACACCGGCTTTGGCGAGATGACCTGCCAGCGGCTTCGTCACGCGCGATGCGCGGCGGGAGCCGAATGCAACCTGCACGGCCGTGTAGCCGTCGGTTTCAACAGTCTTGATCTGCGTCACGCGGTTGTCCGACACGTCCAGCACGGTGACGGGAATCGAATCCCCTTCCGCCGTGAAGATACGGGTCATGCCAACCTTGCGACCTACGAGTCCAAGGCTCATCATTTTCTCCATTCCCGACTGCGATTGGTCGGGGCTGATTTACAAAATGCCGGGCACGCAAGGCCCAACTTTTTTACGCGAATACGCGAAAAGCCAAGCAGTATAGCCCGATTCTTCGTTTTCCGCAAGCAATCAAAGACTTAGCGCCGCCCGGCAAGCCGATCGACGCTGGAAGCCTTACTGCAGCTTGATTTCCACGTCGACGCCAGCCGGCAGATCGAGCTTCATCAGCGCGTCAACCGTCTTGTCGGTCGGATCGACGATGTCCATCAGGCGCTGGTGGGTGCGGATTTCGAGCTGATCGCGCGACGTCTTGTTGACGTGCGGCGAACGCAGGATGTCAAAACGCTGAATGCGCGTCGGCAGCGGCACCGGGCCACGGACGATTGCGCCAGTCCGCTTCGCGGTATCGACGATCTCGGCAGCCGATTGATCGATCAGACGATAGTCGAAAGCCTTCAGGCGAATGCGGATTTTCTGTTGCTGCATGACGATTCCTTGAAAAGAGCGAGGCGATGTTGCATCGCCGAACATCAAAAGAACGTGAAACATGACGCCTGCGGGGAGCGAGGCACCAGGTTCCGGACGGTACTTCCACTGCTAAGCCCGCGATTCTACACGAAATTGTGGAACGGTGGTGTGGCTTTCTCACCTCATGCAACGCGGTACCGGAAAAACAAAACCGGGTGCCAGCGCAAGCTGGACACCCGGTTTCGACGGTACAACCGCATACCGCGGAATCGCGGACCCCGTCGGGATCCGCGGATCGTCGACCTTACTCGATGATCTTGGCGACGACGCCGGCGCCGACGGTACGGCCACCTTCGCGGATTGCGAAGCGCAGACCTTCTTCCATCGCGATCGGCGCAATCAGCTTCACCGTGATCGACACGTTGTCGCCCGGCATCACCATTTCCTTGTCCTTCGGCAGCTCGATCGAGCCCGTCACGTCCGTCGTACGGAAGTAGAACTGCGGACGGTAGTTGTTGAAGAACGGCGTGTGACGGCCGCCTTCGTCCTTGCTCAGCACGTACACTTCAGCCGTGAAGTGCGTGTGCGGCGTGATCGAACCCGGCTTCGCCAGAACCTGGCCACGCTCCACGTCTTCACGCTTCGTGCCGCGCAGCAGGATACCAACGTTGTCGCCTGCCTGACCTTGGTCCAGCAGCTTGCGGAACATTTCAACGCCCGTGCAGGTCGTCTTCACCGTCGGCTTGATACCGACGATTTCGATTTCTTCGCCGACCTTCACGATGCCGCGCTCGACACGACCCGTCACCACCGTACCACGGCCCGAGATCGAGAACACGTCTTCCACCGGCATCAGGAACGCGCCGTCAACTGCACGCTCCGGCGTCGGGATGTACGTGTCCAGCGCATCGGCCAGGCTCATGATCGCCACTTCGCCCAGCTCGCCCGTGTCGCCTTCCAGCGCCAGCTTCGCCGAACCCTTCACGATCGGCGTGTCGTCGCCCGGGAAGTCGTACTTCGACAGGAGTTCGCGAACTTCCATCTCGACCAGCTCGAGCAGTTCAGCGTCGTCCACCATGTCGCACTTGTTCAGGAACACGATGATGTACGGAACGCCAACCTGACGCGCCAGCAGGATGTGCTCACGCGTTTGCGGCATCGGGCCGTCTGCTGCCGAGCAAACCAGGATCGCGCCGTCCATCTGCGCCGCGCCCGTGATCATGTTCTTCACATAGTCAGCGTGGCCCGGGCAGTCGACGTGTGCGTAGTGGCGGTTTGCCGTTTCGTACTCGACGTGTGCCGTGTTGATCGTGATGCCGCGCGCCTTTTCTTCCGGCGCCGCGTCGATCTGGTCGTATGCCTTCGCTTCGCCGCCGAACTTCTTCGTCAGCACCGTCGTGATCGCTGCCGTCAGCGTCGTCTTGCCGTGGTCAACGTGACCAATCGTACCAACGTTCACGTGCGGCTTGGTCCGCTCGAATTTACCTTTTGCCATGATTCTCTTCTTTCAAAAATAATCGATTGTGATAGCGAATTACTTCGACTTCGCGCTGATGATCGCTTCTGCAACGTTCTTCGGAGCTTCAGCGTAGTGCTTGAACTCCATCGTGTACGTTGCGCGACCCTGCGTCAGCGAACGCAGCGACGTGGAATAGCCGAACATTTCCGACAGAGGCACTTCGGCGCGCACGATCTTGCCGCCGCCCACCATGTCGTCCATGCCCTGGATAATGCCGCGACGACCCGACAGGTCGCCCATCACGTTACCCATGAAGTCTTCCGGCGTTTCCACTTCCACGGCCATCATCGGTTCGAGCAGAACCGGATCCGCGCGGCGCATCGCTTCCTTGAACGCCATCGAACCAGCCATGCGGAACGCATTTTCGTTCGAGTCGACGTCGTGGTACGAACCGAACGTCAGCGTGACCTTCACGTCGACGACCGGGAAGCCTGCCAGCACGCCGCTCTTCAGCGTTTCCTGGATACCCTTGTCAACCGACGGAATGTATTCGCGCGGGATCACGCCGCCCTTGATCGCGTCGATGAACTCGTAGCCCTTGCCCAGTTCGCTGCGCTCGAGCGTAATGACCGCATGGCCATACTGACCACGGCCGCCCGACTGCTTGACGAACTTGCCTTCGACGTCCGCGGCCGACTTGCGAATGGTTTCGCGGTACGCCACCTGCGGCTTGCCGACGGTCGCTTCCACGCCGAATTCACGCTTCATCCGGTCGACGAGAATTTCGAGGTGGAGCTCGCCCATACCCGAAATGATCGTTTGACCCGATTCTTCGTCGGTCTGCACGCGGAACGACGGATCTTCCTGAGCGAGACGGTTGAGCGCCAGGCCCATCTTTTCCTGGTCAGCCTTCGTCTTCGGCTCGACTGCCTGCGAAATCACCGGCTCCGGGAAAATCATGCGCTCGAGCACGATCGGATGAGCCGGATCGCACAGCGTGTCGCCCGTGGTCGCTTCCTTCAGGCCGACCGCAGCAGCGATGTCGCCCGCGCGAACTTCCTTGATTTCTTCGCGCTGGTTCGCGTGCATCTGCAGAATACGGCCGAGACGTTCCTTCTTGTCCTTGGTCGCATTGAGCAGCGTGTCGCCCGAATTGACAACGCCCGAGTAGACGCGGAAGAAGATCAGCTGGCCGACGAACGGGTCGGTCATGATCTTGAACGCGAGTGCCGAGAACTTCTCGTCGTCGGCAGCACGGCGCTCCGTCTTCTCGCCATTTTCGAGCTCGCCCGTAACCGGCGGAATGTCGACCGGCGACGGCAGGAAATCGATCACGGCGTCGAGCATGCGCTGCACGCCCTTGTTCTTGAACGCGGTACCGCACAGCATCGGCTGGATTTCGCACGCGATCGTACGGTCGCGCAGACCCTTCACGATCTCGGCTTCGGTCAGTTCGCCCGCTTCCAGATACTTGTTCATCAGGTCTTCGTTCGACTCGGCAGCCGCTTCGACCATCTTTTCACGCCATTCGTTGCACGTGTCGACGAGTTCCGCCGGGATGTCGACGTAGTCGAACTTGGTACCTTGCGACGCCTCGTCCCAAATGATCGCCTTCATCTTGATCAGGTCGACGACGCCCTTGAAGCCTTCTTCCGCGCCGATCGGCACCACGACCGGAACCGGGTTTGCCTTCAGGCGCAGACGGAGCTGGTCGTAGACCTTGAAGAAGTTCGCGCCGGTACGGTCCATCTTGTTGACGAACGCGAGACGCGGCACCTTGTACTTGTTCGCCTGGCGCCACACCGTTTCCGACTGCGGCTGCACGCCGCCCACTGCGCAGTACACCATGCACGCGCCGTCGAGCACGCGCATCGAACGCTCCACTTCGATCGTGAAGTCGACGTGGCCCGGGGTGTCAATGATGTTGATGCGGTGTTCCGGATAGTTGCCGCCCATGCCCTTCCAGAAGGCCGTGGTAGCAGCGGACGTGATCGTGATGCCACGCTCCTGTTCCTGCTCCATCCAGTCCATCGTGGCTGCGCCGTCGTGGACTTCACCGATCTTGTGGTTCACACCGGTGTAAAACAGAATGCGCTCGGTCGTCGTCGTTTTGCCGGCGTCGATGTGAGCGCTAATACCGATATTGCGGTAGCGCTCGATAGGAGTCTTGCGAGCCACTTTGATCCTCTACTGGGATGACGCGATGCAGCCCTGCTGCATCACGCTTCAACACAAACGGGCGAGGCGCCTGAAAAGCGCACCCGCCCGGAATTTATTTCCGCTAACAGCCCAGCCAGGCGCTTAGAAACGGAAATGCGAGAACGCGCGGTTGGCTTCTGCCATGCGGTGAACTTCGTCGCGCTTCTTCATCGCGCCGCCACGGCCTTCGGCCGCTTCGGAGAGTTCACCTGCCAGGCGCAGAGCCATCGACTTCTCGCTGCGCTTCTTCGCAGCCTCACGCAGCCAGCGCATCGCCAATGCCATACGACGCGACGGGCGCACTTCGACCGGAACTTGATAGTTGGCACCACCAACGCGACGGCTCTTCACTTCGACCACCGGCTTCACGTTGTTGAGCGCAACCGTGAACACTTCCAGCGGGTCCTTGCCACCCTTGGTCTGGATCTGTTCGAATGCGCCATAAACGATGCGCTCTGCGACCGACTTCTTGCCGGACAGCATCAGCATGTTCATGAACTTGGCTACATCAACGTTGCCGAACTTCGGATCCGGCAACACTTCCCGCTTGGGGACTTCGCGACGACGCGGCATGATTCTTCCTTTACTTGTTCAGTTGGAGCTGTATCCAGCCCCGCGGCCACCAACTAACCCGATCACATCTTCACGACTAACCAGCTCGGCCGGGTGACCACTTACTCGACAGCACCGGCAATCCGGCACTCCCGCCTTGACCGCCCTGCGGCGATCCCTGATCAAAAACTGCTTACTTGGCAGCCTTTGCACGCTTCGCGCCGTACTTCGAGCGCGCTTGCTTACGGTCCTTGACGCCCTGGGTATCCAGCGAGCCGCGAACCATGTGGTAACGCACACCCGGCAAGTCCTTCACACGGCCGCCGCGGATCAGCACAACCGAGTGTTCCTGCAGGTTGTGGCCTTCACCGCCGATGTACGAAATCACTTCGAAGCCGTTCGTCAGACGAACCTTGGCGACCTTACGGAGTGCCGAGTTCGGCTTCTTCGGCGTCGTCGTGTACACACGGGTGCACACGCCGCGACGCTGGGGGCAGTCCTGCAGGGCCGGGCTCTTGCTCTTCGTCGTTTCCGACTGACGGCCTTTGCGAACCAGTTGGTTGATGGTTGGCATTGTTTATTCCTGAAATTGAACAAAATCCGCGCATCGATTTCGGGCAAAGCGAGAATCGACACACAGTTGACTTCCGAACCGGCGAAACGGACGCGAACCTTCGAACGCGACTCGGCCCACCGAATACCGGAACCAAACATCATATTCCGGAAATACCAACTAAGTCAACGGCTTGCGTGATTTACCGGACGGCCGCGCGGTTTACCGGAAGGGTCGGAACACCTGTGTCAGGCCGATTCGACGACGTCGATGATCTCGTCGCCGAAGCGCTCGAGCTTGCGCACGCCCATGCCGGGGATATGGCGCAGGTCGTCGATCGACTCCGGCGCATTGCGCGCGATTTCCGCGAGCGTCGCGTCGTGGAAGATCACGTAGGCCGGCACGCCGTCCGTCTTTGCGGTTTCCGCGCGCCACGCGCGCAGCGCATCCCACCGTGCGCGCTCCCGCGGGCCCATGCCGGCCGTCGGATCGACGCGCGTGCCGCTGCGGCTCGACGACTGGCGCGTGCGTTGCGGCTTCACGTAGCGACGCAGCGTGACCTTTTCCTCGTTCTTCAGCACGGGCTTCGCGGCCTCGGTCAGCATGAGCGCGCCGAAGCCGCCATGGTCGACGGCCAGGTAGCCGTACGCGACGAGCTGCCGGAAAATCGCGCGCCACTCGGGCTCGGACAGCGACGCGCCGATCCCGAACGTCGTGAGCTGGTCGTGGCCGCGCTGCAACACCTTCTCGGTGCGCCCGCCGCGCAGGATCTCGATCAGGTGGCTCGAGCCGAAATTGAAGCCGCTCGCGCGCTGCGCGCGGAACACGCACGACAGCGCCATCTGCGCCTCGCGCGTCGCGTCCCACGAATCGGGCGGCTCGATGCACGTGTCGCAGTTGCCGCACGGCTGGCTCGCCTCGCCGAAGTAATTCAGCAGCCGCACGCGGCGGCACGAGATCGTCTCGCACAGCCCGAGCAGCGCGTCGAGCTTCGACGTCTGAACGCGCTTGTGCGCGTCATCCGCATCGGACTCGTCGATCATCTTGCGTTGCTGGACGACGTCGCCGAGGCCATACGCCATCCACGCATTCGCCGGCATCCCGTCGCGGCCCGCGCGACCGGTTTCCTGGTAGTAGCCTTCGACGCTTTTCGGCAGGTCCAGGTGCGCAACGAAGCGCACGTCGGGCTTGTCGATGCCCATGCCGAACGCAATCGTCGCGCACATCACGATGCCTTCCTCGCGCTGGAACATTTCCTGGTGCTTCTGCCGCACCTCGAACTCCATCCCCGCGTGATACGGCAGCGCACGCACGCCCTGCGCCTTCAGCCACTCGGCCGTTTCCTCGACCTTGCGACGCGACAGGCAATAGACGACGCCCGCATCCGTCGTACCGTCGGCGTTCGTGTGTTCGGCGCGAATGAAGTCGAGCAGCTGCGAACGCGCATTGTCCTTTTCGACGATCCGGTAGCGGATGTTCGGGCGATCGAAGCTCGATATGAACACGCGCGCGTCGTCGAGCGCGAGGCGGTGGATGATCTCGTCGCGCGTGATCGCATCGGCCGTGGCGGTCAGCGCGATGCGCGGCACCGACGGGAACCGCTCGTGCAGCACCGACAGCTGGATGTATTCCGGGCGGAAATCGTGCCCCCATTGCGACACGCAGTGCGCTTCATCGATCGCGAACAGGCCGATCTTCGCGCGCTCGAGCAGATCGAGGAAGCGCCCCGTCATCAGCCGTTCGGGCGCGACGTACAGCAGGTCGATCTCGCCTTCGCGCAGCGCGCGCTCGGTCGCCGCGGCTTCGGCGCCCGACAGCGTCGAATTCAGGTACGCCGCGCGCACGCCGACTTCGCGCAGCGCGGCGACCTGGTCCTGCATCAGCGCGATCAGCGGCGACACGACGATGCCGGCGCCCTGCCCGGTTTCGCGGCGCAGCAGTGCCGGAATCTGGTAGCACAGCGACTTGCCGCCGCCGGTGGGCATCAGCACGAGACAATCGCCGCCGGTGGCGACGTGTTCGACGATCTCGCCCTGCTGGCCGCGGAATGCGGAATAACCAAAGACTTCGTCGAGGATTTCGAGGGCGCGGGACATGAATGAGCACGAGGACGGCAGAACGATGACCGCAAGTTTAACAACCCGCTCGCGCGACGCGTGGCGAATCGTGCAATGTTGGCCAATCGGACAGGGTTCGTTCGCGTGCATGACGGGCCTGCCGCGGCCGCGCCGCAAGCGATCGCGGTGCATGCCGCCGCACCTGCAGCGATGTGACGCACCGCTCGCAAGCAGCCGTGGCCGGCAATGCGCAGGCGCGTCATGCGCGTGAACAAAGGATAAAAAAAACCGCCCGGCAGAACCGGGCGGTTTCGATGACAGCGAGGCGAGGCGGCTCGCGCCGCCTGCGCTTACTCGGCTGCCGGGTGCTGTTGCGGCTCTTCCGCAGCAGGCGTGCTCGGCGTGCCGAAATCGAACGCCTCTTCCGCTGCGATCTGGTCGAAACGCTCGCGATCCGACGATTCCTTCGCCTTGCGTGCCTTATGGAACGCGAGACCCGTACCGGCCGGAATCAGACGGCCGACGATCACGTTTTCCTTCAGGCCGCGCAGATCGTCGCGCTTGCCCATGATCGCCGCTTCGGTCAGCACGCGGGTCGTTTCCTGGAACGATGCCGCGGAGATGAACGAGTCGGTCGACAGCGACGCCTTCGTGATACCGAGCAGCACGTTGTCGTACGAAGCCGGACGCTTGTCCTCGGCGATCATGCGATCGTTCTCGTCCAGCATGTCGGAACGTTCGACCTGTTCGCCCGGGATGAAGCGCGTATCGCCGTTGTCGGTGATCTGCACACGACGCAGCATCTGGCGAACGATCACCTCGATGTGCTTGTCGTTGATCTTCACGCCCTGCAGACGATACACGTCCTGCACTTCGTCGACGATGTAGCGCGACAGCGCCTCGATACCCTGCAGACGCAGGATGTCGTGCGGATCGGCCGGACCGTCCACGATCATTTCGCCCTTGTTGACGACCTGAGCATCGTGGACCAGCACCTGCTTTTCCTTCGCGATCAGGAACTCGTGCTGGTTGCCCTCGAGATCCGTGATGACGAGACGCTGCTTGCCCTTCGTGTCCTTACCGAACGACGTCGTACCGGTGACTTCCGCGAGAATGCCGGCATCCTTCGGCGAACGCGCTTCGAACAGTTCCGCCACCCGCGGCAGACCGCCGGTAATGTCACGCGTCTTCTGCGCTTCGGTCGGGATACGTGCGAGCACTTCACCGACCTGCACCTGCTGGCCATCCTTCACGGTGATCAGTGCGCCGACCTGGAAGCCGATCTGCACTGCGTGCTCCGTGCCCGGAATCTTCACTTCGTCGCCGTTCGCGTCGAGCAGCTTCACCTGCGGACGCACGCTCTTCGAAGCCTGCGAACCGCGACGCTTCACGTCGATCACGACCAGCGTCGACAGGCCGGTCACGTCGTCGATCTGCTTCGCGACCGTCACGCCTTCCTCGACGTTCTCGAACTTCACCGTACCACCGTACTCGGTGATGATCGGTCGCGTCAGCGGATCCCACGTGGCGAGCTGCGTGCCGGCCTTGATGGTCGCGCCGTCGAGCTGCAGCAGCGTCGCGCCGTACGGCACTTTGTGACGCTCGCGCTCGCGACCGAAGTCGTCGGTGATCATCGCTTCGCCCGAACGGGAAATGACGATCTGCTCGCCCTTCGCGTTCGTGACGTAGCGCATCGTGGCCGTGAAGCGCACGATACCGTTGCTCTTCGCTTCGACCGACGAAGCCACTGCCGCACGCGATGCCGCACCACCGATGTGGAACGTACGCATCGTCAGCTGCGTGCCCGGTTCACCGATCGACTGTGCCGCGATCACGCCGACTGCTTCGCCGACGTTCACGAGCGAGCCGCGGCCGAGGTCACGGCCGTAGCAGGCTGCGCACAGGCCGTAACGCGTTTCGCAGGTCAGCGGCGTGCGCACGCGCACTTCGTCGATGCCGAGGCGTTCGATTTCCTCGACCGCCGTTTCGTCGAGCAGCGTGCCCGATTCGTACAGCGTTTCCTGCGTTTCCGGGTTCACGACGTCCGCGACCGCGACGCGGCCGAGGATACGGTCGCGCAGCGCTTCGACGACTTCACCGCCTTCGACCAGCGCCTTCATCGCGACGCCGTTCGACGTGCCGCAATCGTCCTCGACCACGACCAGATCCTGCGTGACGTCGACCAGACGACGCGTCAGGTAACCCGAGTTCGCGGTCTTCAGTGCCGTATCAGCCAGACCCTTACGTGCGCCGTGGGTCGAGATGAAGTACTGCAACACGTTCAGGCCTTCGCGGAAGTTCGCGGTAATCGGCGTCTCGATAATCGAGCCGTCCGGCTTCGCCATCAGGCCACGCATACCGGCCAGCTGACGAATCTGCACCGCCGAACCCCGGGCGCCCGAGTCGGCCATCATGTAGATCGAGTTGAACGACTCCTGGCGCGTCTCTTTGCCGTCGCGGTCCGTCACCGGTTCCGTCGACAGCTGCTCCATCATCGCCTTGCCGACCGCTTCCGACGTCGCCGACCAGATGTCGACCACGTTGTTGTAGCGTTCCTGCGCGGTGACGAGACCCGACATGTACTGGCGGTCGTACTCCTTCACCTTCTTCGCGGCGTCGCCGACGATCGTTTCCTTCTGCGGCGGCACGAGCATGTCGTCCACGCAGATCGAAATGCCGGCGCGCGTCGCGAGACGGAAACCCGACTGCATCAGCTGGTCGGCAAACACCACCGTCGCGCGCAGACCGCACTTGCGGAACGCCGTGTTGATCAGGCGCGAGATTTCCTTCTTCTTCAGCGGCTTGTTCAGCACCGAGAACGGCAGGCCGTGCGGCAGGATCTCCGACAGGATCGCGCGACCGACGGTCGTCGCGTACAGCGAGATCTTCGGCACGAATTCCGGCGCGCCTTCCGACGTGTCCTCGTTGCGGACCATTTCGGTGATCCGCACGTTGACGCGCGATGCGAGCTCGACTTCCTTGTTCTCGTACGCGCGGATCGCTTCCGACACGCCCGTGAACGACAGGCCTTCGCCCTTGCCGTTGATCGCTTCGCGGGTCGCGTAGTACAGACCCAGCACGATATCCTGCGACGGCACGATCGACGGATCGCCGTTGGCCGGGAACAGCACGTTGTTCGACGCGAGCATCAGCGTACGCGCTTCCATCTGCGCTTCGAGCGACAGCGGCACGTGAACGGCCATCTGGTCACCGTCGAAGTCGGCGTTGAACGCCGCGCAGACGAGCGGGTGCAGCTGGATCGCCTTGCCTTCGATCAGCACGGGCTCGAACGCCTGAATACCGAGACGGTGCAGCGTCGGCGCACGGTTCAGCATCACCGGGTGCTCGCGGATCACCTCTTCGAGGATGTCCCACACCACCGGCGTCTGGTTCTCGACTTCCTTCTTCGCAGCCTTGATGGTCGTAGCTACCCCCATCACTTCCAGCTTGTTGAAGATGAACGGCTTGAACAGCTCGAGCGCCATCAGCTTCGGCAGACCGCACTGATGCAGCTTCAGCGTCGGGCCGACCACGATGACCGAACGGCCCGAGTAGTCGACGCGCTTGCCCAGCAGGTTCTGACGGAAACGACCGCCCTTGCCCTTGATCATGTCGGCGAGCGACTTCAGCGGACGCTTGTTCGCGCCCGTCATCGCCTTGCCGCGACGACCGTTGTCGAGCAGCGAGTCGACGGCTTCCTGCAGCATCCGCTTTTCGTTGCGGACGATGATTTCAGGTGCCTTCAGCTCGAGCAGACGCTTCAACCGGTTGTTACGGTTGATCACGCGGCGATACAGGTCGTTCAGGTCCGACGTCGCGAAACGGCCGCCGTCCAGCGGCACGAGCGGACGCAGTTCCGGCGGCAGCACCGGCAGCACTTCGAGGATCATCCACTCGGGCTTGATGCCCGAGCGCTGGAATGCCTCGAGGACCTTCAGGCGCTTCGCGTACTTCTTGATCTTCGCTTCCGAGCCGGTGTTCTTCAGCTCGGTGCGCAGCGTCTCGACCTGCTCGTCGATGTTGATCGCGCGCAGCAGTTCACGCACGCCTTCCGCGCCCATCTCGGCACGGAATTCGTCGCCGTATTCCTCGACCTTGTTGTAGTAATCCTCTTCGGTCATGATCTGCCGCGCCTTCAGCGGCGTCATGCCCGGTTCGATCACCACGTACGCTTCGAAGTACAGCACGCGTTCGATGTCGCGCAGCGTCATGTCGAGCACCATGCCCAGACGCGACGGCAGCGACTTCAGGAACCAGATGTGCGCGACCGGCGAGGCCAGCTCGATGTGGCCCATGCGCTCGCGACGCACCTTCGCCAGCGTCACTTCGACGCCGCACTTCTCGCAGATCACGCCGCGATGCTTCAGGCGCTTGTACTTGCCGCACAGGCACTCGTAGTCCTTGATCGGCCCGAAGATCTTCGCGCAGAAGAGACCATCACGTTCCGGCTTGAACGTACGGTAGTTGATGGTCTCCGGCTTCTTCACTTCACCGAACGACCACGAACGGATCTTGTCAGGCGAAGCCAGACCGATCTTGATCGCGTCGAAAACTTCTTCCTGTTGGACTTGCTTGAATAGATCGAGCAGAGCTTTCATTGCTTTCTCTCCGTAGTCCGATTAATTGCGGTCGAGATCGATATCGATACCGAGCGAGCGGATTTCCTTCACGAGCACGTTGAAGGATTCCGGCATGCCTGCATCGATGACGTGATCGCCCTTGACCAGGTTCTCATAGACCTTGGTCCGGCCGTTCACGTCGTCCGACTTCACCGTCAGCATTTCCTGCAGCACGTAGGACGCGCCGTACGCTTCGAGTGCCCACACTTCCATTTCACCGAAACGCTGGCCACCGAACTGCGCCTTACCGCCCAACGGCTGCTGCGTGACGAGCGAGTACGGGCCCGTCGAACGCGCGTGCATCTTGTCGTCGACCAAGTGGTGCAGCTTCAGGTAGTGCATGTAGCCAAGCGTCACGCGACGTTCGAACATTTCACCCGTGCGGCCGTCGTACAGACGGACCTGGTTCTTCGACGGGTTCATGCCGAGCTGTTCGGCGATGTCGTCCGGGAAGGCCAGATCGAGCATCTTGCCCATTTCTTCCTCGGTCGCACCGTCGAACACCGGCGTTGCGAACGGCACGCCTTCGCGCAGGTTCTTCGCGAGTTCGAGGATCTCGTCGTCGGTGAAGCTTTCCAGATCTTCCTGGCGGCCCGAGTCGTTGTAGATCTTCGTCAGGAACACGCGCATTTCCTCGATCTTCGCCTGACGCTGCAGCATTTCGCCGATACGCCAGCCGAGGCCCTTCGCGGCCCAGCCGAGGTGCACTTCCAGAACCTGACCCACGTTCATCCGCGACGGCACGCCGAGCGGGTTCAGCACGACGTCTGCCGGACGGCCGTCGGCCATGTACGGCATGTCTTCGATCGGGACGATCTTCGACACGACACCCTTGTTACCGTGACGGCCTGCCATCTTGTCGCCAGGCTGCAGACGGCGCTTCACCGCAAGGTACACCTTGACCATCTTCAGCACGCCCGGCGGCAGTTCGTCGCCTTGCGTGAGCTTCTTGCGCTTCTCTTCGAACGCGAGGTCGAACTGGTGACGCTTTTCTTCGATCGAGTTCTTGATCGCTTCGAGCTGCGCCGCTGCTTCGTCGTCCGCGAGGCGGATGTCGAACCAGTGGTAGTGGTCGAGGTCTTCCAGGTATGCCTGGTCGATCTTCGTGCCCTTCGCGAGCTTCTTCGGACCGCCGTTCGCGACCTTGCCCACGAGCATGCGCGCGAGACGCTGGAACGCGTCGCCTTCCACGATGCGCAGCTGGTCGTTCAGGTCGAGACGGTAGCGCTTCAGTTCGTCGTCGATGATCTGTTGCGCACGCTTGTCGCGCTGGATGCCTTCACGCGTGAACACCTGGACGTCGATCACGGTACCGCTCATGCCCGACGGCACGCGCAGCGACGTGTCCTTCACGTCCGAAGCCTTCTCGCCGAAGATCGCGCGCAGCAGCTTCTCTTCCGGCGTCAGCTGGGTCTCGCCCTTCGGCGTGACCTTGCCGACCATCACGTCGCCCGCTTCGACTTCCGCACCGATGTACACGATGCCCGATTCGTCGAGACGGCCGAGCTGGACTTCCGCCAGGTTCGAGATGTCGCGCGTGATTTCTTCCGGCCCGAGCTTCGTGTCGCGTGCAACGACGTTCAGCTCTTCGATGTGGATCGACGTGTAGCGATCGTCGGCCACGACCTTCTCCGAGATCAGGATCGAATCCTCGAAGTTGTAGCCGTTCCACGGCATGAACGCGATCAGCATGTTCTGGCCGAGCGCGAGCTCGCCCAGGTCCGTCGAGGCGCCGTCGGCCAGCACGTCGCCGCGCGAGACCTTGTCGCCCATCTTCACGATCGGACGCTGGTTGATGTTCGTGTTCTGGTTCGAACGCGTGTACTTGATCAGGTTGTAGATGTCGACACCGACTTCACCTGCGACCGCTTCATCGTCGTTCACGCGAATCACGATACGGCCTGCGTCGACATAGTCGACGACGCCGCCGCGGAACGCCTGAACCGTCGTGCCCGAGTCGACCGCGCAGGTACGCTCGATGCCCGTACCGACGACCGGCTTTTCCGGACGCAGACACGGCACGGCCTGACGCTGCATGTTCGAGCCCATCAATGCACGGTTCGCATCGTCGTGCTCGAGGAACGGAATCAGCGAGGCTGCGACCGACACGATCTGCGACGGCGCGACGTCCATGTACTGGATGCGGTCCGGCGTGACCATCATCGTTTCGCCGGCTTCACGCGACGACACGAGTTCGTCGATCAGCGTGCCGTTCTCGTCGATCGCGGCGTTCGCCTGCGCGATCATGTAGCGGCCTTCCTCGATCGCCGACAGGTAGTCGATCTGGTCGGTCACCTTGCTGTCCACGACCTTGCGGTACGGCGTCTCGAGGAAGCCGTACTCGTTCAGGTGCGCGTACAGTGCGAGCGAGTTGATCAGGCCGATGTTCGGACCTTCCGGCGTTTCGATCGGGCACACGCGGCCGTAGTGGGTCGGGTGCACGTCGCGGACTTCGAAGCCTGCGCGTTCGCGCGTCAGACCGCCCGGGCCCAGTGCGGAAACCCGGCGCTTGTGCGTGATTTCCGACAGCGGGTTGGTCTGGTCCATGAACTGCGACAGCTGCGACGAACCGAAGAACTCGCGGATCGCCGACGAAATCGGCTTCGAGTTGATCAGGTCGTGCGGCATCAGGTTTTCGCTTTCGGCCTGGCCGAGGCGCTCCTTGACCGCGCGCTCGACACGCACGAGACCGGCGCGGAACTGGTTTTCCGCCAGTTCGCCGACACAACGCACGCGACGGTTGCCGAGGTGGTCGATGTCGTCCACTTCGCCCTTGCCGTTGCGCAGCTCGACGAGGATCTTGATCGTCGCGAGGATGTCGTCGTCCTGCAGCGTCATCGGGCCGGTGATCTCGTCACGGCTGACGCGGCGGTTGAACTTCATGCGGCCGACCTTCGACAGGTCGTACGCTTCTTCGCTATAGAACAGACGGTTGAACAGTGCCTCGACCGCTTCTTCGGTCGGCGGCTCGCCCGGACGCATCATGCGGTAGATCGCGATGCGCGCGGCCGTCTTGTCGGTCGTTTCGTCGACACGCAGCGTCGACGAGATGTACGGGCCCTGGTCCAGATCGTTCGTGTAGAGCGTCTGGATGTCCTTGATGCCCGCTTCGCGCAGCTTCTCGAGCACGCTTTCCGTGACTTCGTCGTTCGCGCTCGCGATCACTTCGCCGGTATCGCCGTCGACGACGTTCTTCGCCAGCACGCGGCCGAGCAGATAGTCTTCCGGCACCGAGATGAACTTGGTCTTCGCGGCTTCGAGGTCGCGAATGTGCTTTGCGTTGATCCGCTTGTCCTTCTGGACAATGACCTTGCCATCACGATCCGTGATGTCGAAACGCGCGACTTCACCACGCAGGCGCTCGGGCACGAACTCGAGTTGCGCGCCTTCGTCCATCAGCGTGAAGTTGTCGAACACGAAGAAGTTCGCGAGGATCTGTTCCGGCGTCAGGCCGATGGCCTTCAGCAGGATCGTGACCGGCATCTTGCGGCGACGGTCGACGCGGAAGTACAGGATGTCCTTCGGATCGAATTCGAAGTCGAGCCACGAGCCGCGGTACGGAATGATCCGTGCCGAGAACAGCAGCTTGCCCGAGCTGTGCGTCTTGCCCTTGTCGTGTTCGAAGAACACGCCCGGCGAACGGTGCAGCTGCGAGACGATGACACGCTCGGTGCCGTTGATGACGAACGAGCCCGTCGGCGTCATGAGCGGAATTTCGCCCATGTACACTTCCTGCTCCTTCACTTCCTTGACGACCGGCTTGTTCGGCGATTCCTTGTCGAGGATGACAAGGCGCACCTTCGCGCGCAGCGCGGAACAGTACGTCAGGCCCCGCTGCTGGCATTCCTTGATGTTGAACGCCGGCGAGGACAGCGCATAGCTCACGAACTCGAGGCGCGCGAAGCCGTTGTGCGAAACAATGGGAAATACCGATGTGAACGCGGCCTGCAAACCTTCAGGCTTGCGTTGCGTCGCGAGCACATCGGCTTGCAGAAACGTGCTGAATGATTCAAGCTGGGTAGCCAGCAAGAAAGGAACTTGGTGAACGATGGGGCGCTTCGCGAAACTCTTGCGAATGCGCTTCTTCTCGGTGAAGGAATATTGCATACGATCTCCGAATCACGGCGGGTGCTATCGAGGCGGAATACCTGGACGTTTCAAACCCGAGTGTTCACCGACTGAGACCCGATGGCCGTCCGACGGCTTGAACGAGCCGAGAAGCTTGGTGGTTGGCCGCTACCAACCGCTGGCTGACGGCAGCGGATGCCTGTGTTGCCCGCTACCCGACCAAACTTGCCTTCTGCAGTCGCTTCAGAAGACAAAGAGAAACGCCAATCGTGACCAATGACAACGATTAGACGGTTATCTTTGGCTTCTGGGGCCAATTATTCGGGCTCCCGAATGAGTGCCAGAATAACGTCCCCACAAAGCACAAAAAGGCCGGCGGTGAAAATACCGCCAGCCTTCGCACAGCGCGTCGAAACTTACTTGATTTCGACCTTCGCGCCTGCTTCTTCCAGCTTCTTCTTGGCTTCTTCAGCAGCAGCCTTGTCGACGCCTTCCTTGACGGGCTTCGGTGCACCGTCAACCAGGTCCTTCGCTTCCTTCAGGCCCAGGCCCGTCAGTTCGCGAACGGCCTTGATCACGCTGACCTTGTTGCTACCGGTTTCAGCCAGAACGACCGTGAATTCGGTCTTCTCTTCAACAGCAGCAGCAGCGCCGCCGCCTGCCGGGCCAGCGACTGCCACTGCAGCTGCCGACACGCCAAACTTCTCTTCGAACGCCTTGACCAGCTCGTTCAGTTCCAGAACGGTCATCCCTTCGACTGCTGCCAGGATGTCTTCTTTTGCGATTGCCATTTGAAATACTCCTAAATTGAATTCGGATACAGCCAGCGATCAATGACGCTGATGCACGTTCGATTACGCAGCTTCCGCTTGCTTCTTCTCGGCCAGCGCAGCGAGAGCACGCGCGAAGCCCGAAACAGGCGATTGCATAACGAACAGCAGCTTCGAGAGCAGTTCTTCGCGGCTCGGGATGCTTGCCAGCGCTTGCACGCCAGCCTTGTCCATCACCTTGCCATCGAACGAACCAGCCTTGATGACCAACTTGTCATTGCTCTTGCTGAAGTCGTTGACGACCTTAGCAGCAGCAATTGCATCTTCCGAGATGCCGTAGATCAACGGGCCAGTCATCTGCTCTGCCAGCGGAGCAAACGGCGTACCTTCAACAGCGCGACGCGCCAGCGTGTTCTTCAACACGCGCAGGTAAACCTGTTGCTCACGCGCTTGCGCGCGCAGCTTGGTCAGATCGCCAACCGCAATTCCACGATACTCAGCCAGCACAACGGTCTGGGCCTTCGCGACTTGCGCGGAAACCTCAGCGACGACGGCTTGCTTGTCTTCTCTATTAAGCGGCACGGTTAGCCTCCAGAAACGATACGTTCGGCACGAAACCTCACGTACCTCGTTCAACAACGGCGTCCGACCTCGTTAGGAGTATTTCCACCTCACGCCGCGAATCGCTTCACGGCCTGCGGCTTCACCACTGCAAAACTTTTTCGGGTTCGCCATCTGCGTTGGCTTGAATTAAGGGATCACCTGACTGCTGCGCCCCACCAACGGTCTTTGATAACCGGTTGTCCGCCTTGCTGCACGAACAACCGCCCAAAGCCCATGAAGGCCGCTTCGCGAGCGAAGCGGCCTGAATACTTACTGTGCTGCCAGCGTAGCCTGGTCGACACGCACGCCGACGCCCATCGTGCTCGACAGTGCGATCTTGCGCAGGTACACGCCCTTGCTCGTTGCCGGCTTCGCCTTCTGCAGCGCTTCGATCAGCGCCGACAGGTTCGAACGCAGCGCGGTCGGCTCGAACGATGCACGGCCGATGGTCGCGTGGATGATACCGGCCTTGTCGACACGGAATTGCACCTGACCAGCCTTCGCGTTCTTGACGGCGGTTGCGACGTCCGGCGTGACCGTACCGACCTTCGGGTTCGGCATCAGGCCGCGCGGGCCGAGGATCTGGCCGAGCGTACCGACGATACGCATCGTGTCCGGCGAAGCGATCACGATGTCGAAGTCCATCTGGCCAGCCTTGATCTGCTCAGCCAGGTCTTCCATACCGACGATTTCCGCGCCTGCTGCACGAGCCTGCTCGGCCTTCTCGCCTTGCGCGAACACGGCAACGCGAACCGACTTGCCCGTACCTGCCGGCAGAACGACCGAACCACGAACGACCTGGTCCGACTTCTTTGCATCGATGCCGAGCTGGACTGCGACGTCGATCGACTCGTCGAACTTCGCGCTCGCGCATTCCTTCACGAGGCTCAGTGCGTCTTCGATCGCGTACAGCTTCTGGCGATCAACCTTGGCGGCAAATGCCTGACGGCGCTTGGAGATCTTAGCCATTTACACGCCCTCCACAGTGATGCCCATCGAGCGTGCGCTACCAGCGATGGTGCGAACGGCTGCGTCCAGATCAGCTGCCGTAAGGTCCGGCATCTTGGTCTTCGCGATTTCTTCAGCTTGAGCGCGCGTGATCGAACCGACCTTGTCGGTATGCGGCTTGCTCGAGCCCTTGTCCACCTTCGCCGCCTTCTTGATCAGGACGGTCGCCGGCGGCGTCTTCATCACGAACGTGAAGCTCTTGTCAGCAAATGCCGTGATGACCACCGGCACCGGCAGACCCGGCTCCATGCCTTGAGTCTGCGCGTTGAACGCCTTGCAGAACTCCATGATGTTCAGGCCGCGCTGGCCCAGTGCCGGACCGACCGGCGGCGACGGGTTGGCTTTACCTGCAGGGATCTGCAGCTTGATAAAGCCGACAATCTTCTTTGCCATTTGTAAACCTCGTTGGAACGCCAAGCGGCGTTCGGTGAGTGATAACGCGCGTTCGCCGCTGGCTACTGACGCTCCTCAACGGCCATAACGCGGGCCATAAGCGCGAAGGTGGGCAGCCGAGGCTGCCCACCGAATCGGGATCAAACTTTTTCGACCTGGCCGAACTCGAGCTCGACCGGGGTTGAGCGGCCAAAGATGGTGACCGACACACGCACGCGCGATTTTTCGTAGTTGACTTCCTCGACGGTGCCATTGAAGTCCGTGAACGGGCCTTCCTTGACACGCACCATCTCGCCAACTTCGAACAGGGTCTTCGGGCGCGGCTTTTCGACGCCTTCCTGCATCTGCGACATGATCTTCTCGACTTCCTTCGGGGAAATCGGGGTCGGGCGGTTACGCGCACCGCCGACGAAGCCGGTGACCTTCGCGGTGTTCTTCACGAGGTGCCACGTTTCGTCCGTCATTTCCATTTCCACCAGCACGTAGCCAGGGAAGAAACGACGCTCGGTCACAGCCTTGTGGCCGCCTTTGACTTCGACCACTTCTTCGGTCGGAACCAGGATCTGACCGAATTTGTCCTGCATGCCAGCACGTTCGATGCGCTCCTGAAGCGCACGTTGCACGCTCTTCTCCATACCGGAGTAGGCGTGCACGACGTACCAACGTTTTCCGCTCGGGGATGCCGGAGTATCGCTCATATCATTTCCAACCCAGAATCGCCGAGAAAATTACCCACTCGATCGATTTGTCACTCAACCAGAGGAAAATCGCCATCACGAGCACGAAACCGAACACGACGAGTGTTGTTTGCGTTGCTTCCTTGCGGGTGGGCCAAACGACCTTCCGGACTTCCTTGTACGAATCCTTGGCAAAGGCGATGAGGCCCTTGCCAGGTGCGGACATCAGCCCGACGGCCACGCCAGCGATGACACCTACCGCCAACGCCGCACCGCGGACATACCACTGCTGATTGGCCAGCCAGAAGAAGCCCACGAATCCGGCCAACACCAGCAATACGCCCAGGGCCAGCATTAGCTTATCGCCGGAGGTATTTACAGTTTCGACGGATGGATTCGCCATAACACCTTAAAACAAATGCCACGTAGAACACGTGGCTATTTTTTGGCAGGGGCAGAGGGAATCGAACCCCCAACCTTCGGTTTTGGAGACCGACGCTCTGCCAGTTGAGCTATACCCCTAAACCATGCTGGGGCTGGCTGTTGCCAGCCCCAAAACTGTCGATCAACGAATAACTGGCTTACTCGATGATCTTGGCGACGACGCCGGCGCCGACGGTACGGCCACCTTCGCGGATTGCGAAGCGCAGACCTTCTTCCATCGCGATCGGCGCAATCAGCTTCACCGTGATCGACACGTTGTCGCCCGGCATCACCATTTCCTTGTCCTTCGGCAGCTCGATCGAGCCCGTCACGTCCGTCGTACGGAAGTAGAACTGCGGACGGTAGTTGTTGAAGAACGGCGTGTGACGGCCGCCTTCGTCCTTGCTCAGCACGTACACTTCAGCCGTGAAGTGCGTGTGCGGCGTGATCGAACCCGGCTTCGCCAGAACCTGGCCACGCTCCACGTCTTCACGCTTCGTGCCGCGCAGCAGGATACCAACGTTGTCGCCTGCCTGACCTTGGTCCAGCAGCTTGCGGAACATTTCAACGCCCGTGCAGGTCGTCTTCACCGTCGGCTTGATACCGACGATTTCGATTTCTTCGCCGACCTTCACGATGCCGCGCTCGACACGACCCGTCACCACCGTACCACGGCCCGAGATCGAGAACACGTCTTCCACCGGCATCAGGAACGCGCCGTCAACTGCACGCTCCGGCGTCGGGATGTACGTGTCCAGCGCATCGGCCAGGCTCATGATCGCCACTTCGCCCAGCTCGCCCGTGTCGCCTTCCAGCGCCAGCTTCGCCGAACCCTTCACGATCGGCGTGTCGTCGCCCGGGAAGTCGTACTTCGACAGGAGTTCGCGAACTTCCATCTCGACCAGCTCGAGCAGTTCAGCGTCGTCCACCATGTCGCACTTGTTCAGGAACACGATGATGTACGGAACGCCAACCTGACGCGCCAGCAGGATGTGCTCACGCGTTTGCGGCATCGGGCCGTCTGCTGCCGAGCAAACCAGGATCGCGCCGTCCATCTGCGCCGCGCCCGTGATCATGTTCTTCACATAGTCAGCGTGGCCCGGGCAGTCGACGTGTGCGTAGTGGCGGTTTGCCGTTTCGTACTCGACGTGTGCCGTGTTGATCGTGATGCCGCGCGCCTTTTCTTCCGGCGCCGCGTCGATCTGGTCGTATGCCTTCGCTTCGCCGCCGAACTTCTTCGTCAGCACCGTCGTGATCGCTGCCGTCAGCGTCGTCTTGCCGTGGTCAACGTGACCAATCGTACCAACGTTCACGTGCGGCTTGGTCCGCTCAAATTTACCCTTGGCCATTTTCGACTCCCAAAAGGAATTTCACAGGTTGCGCCGCGCGCAAACAGACACTGACTTTTACTGCTGGTGCCCATGGGCAGGATCGAACTGCCGACCTCTCCCTTACCAAGGGAGTGCTCTACCACTGAGCCACATGGGCGCTTTTACGCTTCAACTTCACGGTCTGGAGCGGGTGAAGGGAATCGAACCCTCGTCATAAGCTTGGAAGGCTTCTGCTCTACCATTGAGCTACACCCGCACGGGCTACTAACGATTCCCTACCGCTCTTTCAGCTGATGTTCTTGGTGGAGGAGGTTGGATTCGAACCAACGTAGGCGTAAGCCAACAGATTTACAGTCTGCCCCCTTTAGCCACTCGGGCACCCCTCCGTAGAGAACTGACGATTATGGGGGTGCATCGCACTCGTGTCAAGCACATCCGGAAGATTATTTTCACTCTCTTCCCGACACTTGCCCTACCACCGATCCTCTGCCCTTGCCCGGCTAAGGCAAGCACGAGATATTGCCGATCGGCGCCACATCTTCGTCAGACTCCGCCTTCAGCGCTGATCTGCATCTGCGCTAAAAACGAAAGACCGCCATCATACGACCTCTCGTGCACAATGCCAAGCGGGTAGACGCAAAATTTCCGCAAATTTCGTGCCGGGCAGCTTCGACGATCCCGCAAGCCGAGTTCGTGAGCGTTTGCAGCCCGACTAGTGGCGGGGAACAAGGACATCGCATCCGGCGCCCCGAGGATGCCTGGTCGCGACCCGCAAGCGGTACACGCAACAGGGCTTTCGTCCGTTTCGCGGCAGTTGCATCCAAGACCTGGCCCGGGCTTCCAGCCCGGAATCGTAGCCCCCTTCCCTCTGTCTCAGCCGACTTCGCCGGACCGCGCTATACCGTCCCTAGTCGCCCGCCAGTTTCCGGTGCAGCCCCTCATGCGCGTGATCGCTCTTGTGATGGCCGATATGGCTTTGACCACACATGCCGCCGGTCCGGCATATGTCTGGTGTCGCTCGAGCACGATCGCGAAGATCCGCCGACAGGTATCGGTCGACAGCCAGGCTCCGGGACACCCGACGAAATCCGCCGCACTTGCTGCCTGTCAGCGGCTGGAACCTGACCTCGACGCGGGTTGCCTTGGCTCGACAGGCGTCGCGGCATCGCGATGGCGCGCCATGAGCCGGGATGCAATCGCGTACGCGTGGCTGCTCAACGATGCATCGGCGGACCTCGTCGCAGAAGGCGCCGGCAATGACGCGCCGCGATATGAGTCCGGCAGCCCGACCTGCCTCGACATGCCGCAGCCGATGCTTGGCGACGATACGTGTGCCCGTACCGGATTGCCTCGCAACCTCAGCGCCGCCGTCACGGCGAACGCTCAGCAATTCGGCGCCCGTTGCGTCGACTCGTCGTACAAACCGGCCAACATCGGAATCTGGTCGGCCCATCGCATCGAATCCGTGGCGTACACACGGCATCCCGCCTGTCCGTACGATGCCCGCCCCCGTTCAACTGAACGCGGATGTATACATTGGCTTCGACGCACGAGCTTTCGCCACGCCTCGTACGTCCGAGAACGCCGGAAAGCCGACGTGCGACGCGCAGTAGTCCACGTCCTCGCTACTGCCCGGCCATGCTCGTGCTGGTGCGGGATCACGACCAGAAAACGATCCGTCGGTTTCCGCGGGCCGAACTCTCTGCACTCGGCGATCCGCGTATCGCATGCAAAGTGCGATCGACCACTATCGGCGCCGGCGGCACGCCCTTGCGTTGACGGACGCAGGTCGGGACTGCTGGCGGATCCGCCCATCCGCTCATCGAGAAGATCTACGTGTTGCGAGACGGTCAGCCGGTGCTGGCCAAGAGCAACAGCGCGGATTTTTGAGGGACGCCTGCTCACGAGCTCGCAGGTGGGGCGCTGTAGCCCGATTTTTTAGCGTCCGGCCACATACCCCCGTCGAGCCCAACGATCAAGCTTGACAGAAAAAACAGTGATTTTGAGCGTGAAATGGCGCTCGATGGCGACACGATGCTGACCTTGATGCTACGCAACCGCTCAACCTTATGTGGCGCCGGTTGTTCAAGACTTGCAGCAAGAACACTCCCGAAAATCGGGCATGCGGCAATTATTGCTTGGTTCACTCGAACGGTGCAAATCGATCAGTGATCGGCGGATGATTCTTCGTGTTGAGCGTCGATGCCATCGATATGGCGAGGCGGCTCGGGACGCATAGGGCGCCCCAAAACCGTTACGGAACAATTGCGATTTTTGACGGGAATCTGCCCGATATGCCGGCGATTACGACGAGATGGCTGATCGTTGAAAGGCAAGACGGCGCTGCGCCAGGCCACACCCGGTGACGGGTAGATCCGTAAAGGAGGTTGCAACGAAGAAGTTGCCGGGCGCTTGATTGGCCAGGTCGCCGAGCTGATCGCCGTCGGGCGAGCAGTAGATGAGGCGATGATGGTCACGACAGCTCGAGCCGCCATCGTGTGGGCCGACCTGGTTGGCCTGAGCGCGTATTTGCCAATCGTGCGGATGGACAGCACTGCCCGGATCGACGCCTGCGGGACCCCGCTCCGACCACGCTGCCCCTTGCTCGGCCGACCTGCATTTTGGCCGCGCCAATGCAAAAACCCCCGCCTGGTCGGGCGGGGGTTCTTGGCTTAGGGAGCCTGACGATTACCTACTTTCACACGGGAATCCGCACTATCATCGGCGTAGAGTCGTTTCACGGTCCTGTTCGGGATGGGAAGGGGTGGGACCGACTCGCTATGGTCATCAGGCAAAGAGGGGTGTTCTGCTGGCGTGGCCAACAGAACCAATCTGGGAAGAAGCAGTAATTTAGGTTGTGTGTATCACACACGAGAATCCAACCCGTCTCTCTCGGATGGCAGCATGTGCATCGCACGGCGCTCATCTACAAGGCAGACTTGTTATAGGATCAAGCCTTACGGGCAATTAGTATCAGTTAGCTGAACGCATTACTGCGCTTACACACCTGACCTATCAACGTCCTGGTCTCGAACGACCCTTCAAGGGGATCTAGTCCCCAGGGATATCTCATCTTAAGGCGAGTTTCCCGCTTAGATGCTTTCAGCGGTTATCTCTTCCGAACATAGCTACCCGGCGATGCCACTGGCGTGACAACCGGTACACCAGAGGTTCGTCCACTCCGGTCCTCTCGTACTAGGAGCAGCCCCCTTCAAATATCCAACGCCCACGGCAGATAGGGACCAAACTGTCTCACGACGTTTTAAACCCAGCTCACGTACCTCTTTAAATGGCGAACAGCCATACCCTTGGGACCGGCTACAGCCCCAGGATGAGATGAGCCGACATCGAGGTGCCAAACACCGCCGTCGATATGAACTCTTGGGCGGTATCAGCCTGTTATCCCCAGAGTACCTTTTATCCGTTGAGCGATGGCCCTTCCATACAGAACCACCGGATCACTATGACCTGCTTTCGCACCTGCTCGACTTGTCGGTCTCGCAGTTAAGCACGCTTATGCCATTGCACTATCAGCACGATTTCCGACCGTACCTAGCGTACCTTCGTACTCCTCCGTTACGCTTTGGGAGGAGACCGCCCCAGTCAAACTGCCTACCATGCACTGTCCCCGACCCGGATCACGGGCCAAGGTTAGAACCTCAAACAAACCAGGGTGGTATTTCAAGGACGGCTCCACCGAAACTAGCGTTCCGGTTTCATAGCCTCCCACCTATCCTACACAGATCGGTTCAAAGTCCAATGCAAAGCTACAGTAAAGGTTCATGGGGTCTTTCCGTCTAGCCGCGGGTAGATTGCATCATCACAAACACTTCAACTTCGCTGAGTCTCGGGAGGAGACAGTGTGGCCATCGTTACGCCATTCGTGCAGGTCGGAACTTACCCGACAAGGAATTTCGCTACCTTAGGACCGTTATAGTTACGGCCGCCGTTTACCGGGACTTCAATCAAGAGCTTGCACCCCATCATTTAATCTTCCGGCACCGGGCAGGCGTCACACCCTATACGTCCACTTTCGTGTTTGCAGAGTGCTGTGTTTTTATTAAACAGTCGCAGCCACCAGTTTATTGCAACCCCTTCACCCTTTGCCCGCAGGGGCATCAAGCTACAAGGGCGTACCTTATCCCGAAGTTACGGTACCAATTTGCCGAGTTCCTTCTCCCGAGTTCTCTCAAGCGCCTTAGAATACTCATCTCGCCCACCTGTGTCGGTTTGCGGTACGGTCATCGTTAGACTGAAGCTTAGAGGCTTTTCTTGGAACCACTTCCAATTGCTTCGCTTCCTAAGAAGCTCGCGCCACACCCTTGAATTCCGCGCCCGGATTTGCCTAAGCGCCTTCTCCAATGCAGCGACCGGGACTTCCAACACCCGGACAACCTTCCGCGATCCGTCCCCCCATCGCATCTAACAATGGTGCAGGAATATTGACCTGCTTCCCATCAGCTACGCATTTCTGCCTCGCCTTAGGGGCCGACTCACCCTACGCCGATGAACGTTGCGTAGGAAACCTTGGGCTTACGGCGAGGGGGCCTTTCACCCCCTTTATCGCTACTCATGTCAGCATTCGCACTTCCGATACCTCCAGCACGCTTTTCAACGCACCTTCGCAGGCTTACGGAACGCTCTCCTACCATGCGAGCATAGCTCGCATCCGCAGCTTCGGTATATAGCTTAGCCCCGTTACATCTTCCGCGCAGGACGACTCGATCAGTGAGCTATTACGCTTTCTTTAAAGGGTGGCTGCTTCTAAGCCAACCTCCTGACTGTTTTAGCCTTCCCACTTCGTTTCCCACTTAGCTATATTTGGGGACCTTAGCTGGCGGTCTGGGTTGTTTCCCTCTTGACACCGGACGTTAGCACCCGATGTCTGTCTCCCGTGATTGCACTCTTCGGTATTCGGAGTTTGCTATGGCGGGGTAATCTGCAATAGACCCCCCAACCATGACAGTGCTCTACCCCCGAAGGTGAGACACGAGGCACTACCTAAATAGTTTTCGGAGAGAACCAGCTATTTCCAAGTTTGTTTAGCCTTTCACCCCTATCCACAGCTCATCCCCTAACTTTTCAACGTTAGTGGGTTCGGACCTCCAGTACGTGTTACCGCACCTTCATCCTGGCCATGGATAGATCACTTGGTTTCGGGTCTACGCCCAGCAACTGAACGCCCTATTCGGACTCGCTTTCGCTACGCCTGCCCTATACGGTTAAGCTTGCTACTGAACGTAAGTCGCTGACCCATTATACAAAAGGTACGCCGTCACCCCTTGCGAGGCTCCGACTGTTTGTATGCATGCGGTTTCAGGATCTATTTCACTCCCCTCCCGGGGTTCTTTTCGCCTTTCCCTCACGGTACTGGTTCACTATCGGTCGATCACGAGTATTTAGCCTTGGAGGATGGTCCCCCCATCTTCAGACAGGATTTCACGTGTCCCGCCCTACTTGTCGTACACTTAGTTCTTTCATACTGTTTTCGCCTACAGGGCTATCACCTGCTATGGCCGCACTTTCCAGAGCGTTCGGCTAACAATACAAATAAAGAGTACAAGGCTCATCCCATTTCGCTCGCCACTACTTTGGGAATCTCGGTTGATTTCTTTTCCTGCGGTTACTTAGATGTTTCAGTTCACCGCGTTCGCTTCACTGGACCTATGTATTCAGTCCAGGATGACCCAAAAGGGCCGGGTTTCCCCATTCGGACATCTACGGATCAAAGCTCGTTTGCCAGCTCCCCGTAGCTTTTCGCAGGCTACCGCGTCCTTCATCGCCTGTGATCGCCAAGGCATCCACCACATGCACTTGTTCGCTTGACCCTATAACGAGTCTGTCTCTTCGACAGTCGCTACAGGTTGAGTTCTCGCGTTGTGCCGTATTCCAATCGAGTCGAACATGAAGTTCGAATCATCTTGAGATACATCGATACAATCACAACCCGGATAGTTTTCACGTCCATCTCAAGACGCTTCCGCTATCCAAATTACTTGCTTCTTCCAGATTGTTAAAGAACGACAGCCGATATGGTGTTACTCATATCACTCTGACTGGCTCAATCGCCAATGGCAAATGCTCGTCTCACACGTCACTTTCGTGTGATCCAAACGCTTCCCATTGAAGATTGGTGGAGGCAGACGGGATCGAACCGACGACCCCCTGCTTGCAAAGCAGGTGCTCTCCCAGCTGAGCTATGCCCCCATGTACAGAGAATCTCAGGTGTTAGCCGGTCGGCTTGGGGTACGCGTAAGCGCTAAAGCGCTAACGATCACCGACACGTCAGACAATGGTGGGTCTGGTTGGATTCGAACCAACGACCCCCGCCTTATCAAGACGGTGCTCTAACCGACTGAGCTACAGACCCCTGAGTCTGTCTTTAATTTACAGCCGATAAGCGTGAGCGCTCAACTTCGCGAGATAGCTCTGGAAAGGAGGTGATCCAGCCGCACCTTCCGATACGGCTACCTTGTTACGACTTCACCCCAGTCATGAATCCTACCGTGGTGACCGTCCTCCTTGCGGTTAGACTAGCCACTTCTGGTAAAACCCACTCCCATGGTGTGACGGGCGGTGTGTACAAGACCCGGGAACGTATTCACCGCGGCATGCTGATCCGCGATTACTAGCGATTCCAGCTTCATGCACTCGAGTTGCAGAGTGCAATCCGGACTACGATCGGTTTTCTGGGATTAGCTCCCCCTCGCGGGTTGGCAACCCTCTGTTCCGACCATTGTATGACGTGTGAAGCCCTACCCATAAGGGCCATGAGGACTTGACGTCATCCCCACCTTCCTCCGGTTTGTCACCGGCAGTCTCCTTAGAGTGCTCTTGCGTAGCAACTAAGGACAAGGGTTGCGCTCGTTGCGGGACTTAACCCAACATCTCACGACACGAGCTGACGACAGCCATGCAGCACCTGTGTATCGGTTCTCTTTCGAGCACTCCCGCCTCTCAGCAGGATTCCGACCATGTCAAGGGTAGGTAAGGTTTTTCGCGTTGCATCGAATTAATCCACATCATCCACCGCTTGTGCGGGTCCCCGTCAATTCCTTTGAGTTTTAATCTTGCGACCGTACTCCCCAGGCGGTCAACTTCACGCGTTAGCTACGTTACTAAGGAAATGAATCCCCAACAACTAGTTGACATCGTTTAGGGCGTGGACTACCAGGGTATCTAATCCTGTTTGCTCCCCACGCTTTCGTGCATGAGCGTCAGTATTGGCCCAGGGGGCTGCCTTCGCCATCGGTATTCCTCCACATCTCTACGCATTTCACTGCTACACGTGGAATTCTACCCCCCTCTGCCATACTCTAGCCTGCCAGTCACCAATGCAGTTCCCAGGTTGAGCCCGGGGATTTCACATCGGTCTTAGCAAACCGCCTGCGCACGCTTTACGCCCAGTAATTCCGATTAACGCTCGCACCCTACGTATTACCGCGGCTGCTGGCACGTAGTTAGCCGGTGCTTATTCTTCCGGTACCGTCATCCCCCGGCTGTATTAGAACCAGGGATTTCTTTCCGGACAAAAGTGCTTTACAACCCGAAGGCCTTCTTCACACACGCGGCATTGCTGGATCAGGCTTTCGCCCATTGTCCAAAATTCCCCACTGCTGCCTCCCGTAGGAGTCTGGGCCGTGTCTCAGTCCCAGTGTGGCTGGTCGTCCTCTCAGACCAGCTACTGATCGTCGCCTTGGTAGGCCTTTACCCCACCAACTAGCTAATCAGCCATCGGCCAACCCTATAGCGCGAGGCCCGAAGGTCCCCCGCTTTCATCCGTAGATCGTATGCGGTATTAATCCGGCTTTCGCCGGGCTATCCCCCACTACAGGACATGTTCCGATGTATTACTCACCCGTTCGCCACTCGCCACCAGGTGCAAGCACCCGTGCTGCCGTTCGACTTGCATGTGTAAGGCATGCCGCCAGCGTTCAATCTGAGCCAGGATCAAACTCTTCAGTTTAAACCTGTTACTGTTTTCGGTTCAGTTAAGAACCGGTCGCTCACTCAAAGCTGACAGGAATATGAATTGCTTCATAAACCTGACTTACTTTAGTGTGAGACTCTTGATACTTTCGCTATCTGATCCGAAGATCAGCTCGCTTCCATCAAGCGCCCACACTTATCGGCTGTTAATTTTTAAAGAGCGGTTCTGCGAGAAATTCGGCGTTGGCTTCGTTTCCCGGCAGCGCTGCGTTTTCAGCAGCAGAGAAGCGAGATTATGAACCGTGTTTCGCAGCGCGTCAACAACTTTCTGAACGACTTCGTTGCGACTGCGGGGCCCATCTTCCGTCGCCAGCCGTGCGCCCAACCTGCTGCACACCACCGACTCCGCTTCCCTCTCCCGCGCCGCGTTTCCGTGAGCGCGAAAGAGGCGTGATTCTATGCAGCCCGCCCCCTTCGCGCAAGCCCCTTTGTGAAAATATTTTGAAAAAGCCACCGTGCGCTCGCGCGCACGGTGGCTTGGGGCTCGACGGACCGGGTATCGCCATTGGCCTCCAGGCCGCCGGCAACGCTTCCTCTCCCTCTCTATATATAGGAGCAGGAGCGCGTCACTTGCCGCCCACGGCAGCCCTCAACTGCTCGACCGGCACCGCGTCGGCCATGGTCGTGTAACCGGCGTCGCTCGGGTGGATCCCGTCGCCGCTGTCATATCGGCGCTGCAGCACGCTCGGGTGCGCCGGATCGCGCAGCACCGCGTCGAAGTCGACCACGCCGTCGAACCCGCCACCGGTCCGGATCCACCGGTTCACCTCGAGCCGGATCGCCTCGCGTCCGGCCGGCAGCCCGGCCGGTGTGAGCGTCGCGCCGAAGACCTTCACGCCCTGGCGGTGTGCCGCCTCGATCAGCCGGCGATAGCCGTCGATCAGCGACGCGGCCGTGACCTGCGTATGCGGATGGTCGCAATCGAGCCCCGCACGCGGCGGCATCGCCGCGAAATTGATGTCGTTGATCCCGATCAGCACGACCGCTGCCTTCACGCCCGAGCGCGACAGCGCATCGCGCTCGAACCGCGACGCCAGCGACGTGCCGTAGCACGCGGAATCGCTGAGCAGCCGGTTCCCGCTGATGCCCAGATTCACGACGCCGATCGAATCGGCGCCCGACGCCGTCAGCCGACGCGTCAGCGCGTCCGGCCAGCGGCGGTTCCGGTTCACGCTCGAGCGCAGCCCGTCGGTGATCGAATCGCCGATCGCAGCTACGCTGGCGCGCGCGGAACCGGCCTCGACGGCCAGTTCGGTCACCCATGCATATTGGGTAAAACGGGTGCGGAACGTGGCGGCACCCGGATCGTTCACGTGATCGCCCGGCGCAGAGACATAGTTGAACTGGTTCGACACGCGGTGCCAGACCGTCATCCGCTGGCCCGGTCCCATCTGGAAACTGATTGCATACGGCTGCCCGGCCGTCACGTCGATCGCAACCGGATCGCTTTCGCGTTCCTGGCCCGGCGCGAGCGTGACCGACGCCTTGCCGCCGAACCGGACCGGCACGGCCGCGCCGCCGGCGAGCGCAGCCCCGTCGCCGGCGCGCGCGAGGCTCGCCGCCTCGACGACCAGTGGTGCGTGACCATATGCATTGCTCACGCGAATCCGCGCGGCCCGCCCCGACACCGCCGGGTAGACGATCTGGCGCACGGTCCGCCCGGCCACGTCGGGCGCGCGATAGAGCGGCGGCGGCGCGGCAAGATCGGGAATCGGCTGCAGCGCGGTTGCCCACGCAGCAACCCATCCTGCCGGCGCGGCGAAAGCCGCGAGCGGCGACACGAAAACGGCCGCGCCCAGCACGGCCGCGGCGAAACTGCTTCGAAATGACATCGGCAAAATCCTCATCGGAAAGCGGGCATTGTGCCGCAGAAGACGCGGGACTCACGCGCCGGTCCGCGCTTGCGACGCCCGATCGCGCCCCGACGTCCCTCGTTTACCCGAGTCCCGCCGCAAATCCACAACAAATTTATTAACCGACCGGTCGGTTGGTTTATACTTCGCACACATTCAACCGGACGAGAACCTCGCCATGTACACGCAATCCCTCGACATCCCCGGCAACGTCGCGCCGCTCGACGCCGCAGCCGAGTCGCCCGAGCAGGCGCGGTTCGATGCGGTGATGGCCGCGGACGGCAAGATCGAACCGCAAGACTGGATGCCCGACGCGTATCGCAAGACCCTGGTTCGCCAGATCTCGCAGCACGCGCATTCGGAAGTCGTCGGCATGCTGCCGGAAGGCAACTGGATCTCGCGCGCGCCGAGCCTGAAGCGCAAGGCGATCCTGCTCGCGAAGGTCCAGGACGAAGCCGGCCACGGCCTCTATCTTTATAGCGCGGCCGAAACGCTCGGCGTGTCGCGCGATTCGTTGATCGACGCACTGCACGCAGGCAAGGCGAAATACTCGAGCATCTTCAACTACCCGACGCCGACCTGGGCCGACGTCGGCGTGATCGGCTGGCTCGTCGACGGCGCCGCGATCATGAACCAGATCCCGCTGTGCCGCTGCACGTACGGCCCGTACGCGCGCGCGATGATCCGCGTGTGCAAGGAAGAGTCGTTCCATCAACGCCAGGGTTTCGACGCGCTGCTGTCGATGATGAAGGGCAGCGACGCACAGCGCGCGATGGTCCAGCAGGCCGTGAACCGCTGGTGGTGGCCGGTGCTGATGATGTTCGGCCCGAGCGACGCCGATTCGGTCCACAGCAGCCAGTCCGCGAAATGGGGCATCAAGCGGATCTCCAACGACGACCTGCGGCAGAAGTTTGTCGATGCGACGGTCGACCAGGCGAAGGTGCTCGGCGTGACGCTGCCCGATCCCGACCTGAAGTGGAACGACGCTCGCGGCCACCATGACTACGGCACGATCGACTGGGACGAATTCTGGCGCGTGGTCAACGGCGACGGCCCGTGCAACAAGGAACGTCTCGCGACCCGCGTGAAAGCGCACGAGGACGGCGCATGGGTGCGCGAAGCCGCGCTCGCGCACGAAGCGAAGCGCCGCGCCCGCGCCGAACAGCACGCCGCCTGAGCGGCAACCATCGAATTCAGGAATCAGGAGAAAGTGATGAACAAGGAATGGCCGATCTGGGAAGTGTTCGTGCGCAGCAAGCAGGGCCTCGACCACAAGCATTGCGGCAGCCTGCACGCCGCCGACGCGTCGATGGCGCTGCGCATGGCGCGCGACGTCTACACGCGCCGCCAGG
This sequence comes from Burkholderia pyrrocinia, assembly GCF_018417535.1. Lineage (NCBI taxonomy): Bacteria > Pseudomonadati > Pseudomonadota > Betaproteobacteria > Burkholderiales > Burkholderiaceae > Burkholderia > Burkholderia pyrrocinia. Next base: position 2,845,215 of record NZ_CP070977.1, read on the forward strand.
AAGGCGTGAGCATCTGGGTGGTGCCGTCGTCGGCGATCACCGCGTCGGATCCGAACGAGAAGGCCGAACTGTTCGAGCCGGCGGGCGACAAGATCTACCGTCACCCGACGTTCTACACGCTGCCCGACGAAGTCAACCACATGTAACGCCCGCGCCATGACGATCACGCCCGAACACCTCTCCTACGTGCTGCGCCTCGCGGACAACGCGCTGATCCTCGGTCAGCGCAACGCCGAATGGTGCGGCCACGGCCCGATCCTCGAGGAAGACATCGCGCTCACCAACATGAGCCTCGACCTCATCGGCCAGTCGCGCATGCTGTATGCGCACGCGGCCGAGCTCGAACGCCAGCTCAACGGCGCGGCGAAGACGGAAGACGACTACGCGTACTTCCGGACCGAGCGCGAGTTCGCGAACTTCACGCTCGTGGAACTGCCGCACTACGGCCCGCTCGCGGGTACCGCGCATGCCGACAAGGACTACGCGGTCACGATCGTGCGCAACTTCCTCTACGCGGCGCTGATGCTGCACGTGTGGACCGCGCTGGAAACGTCGGCCGACACGCAGCTCGCCGCGATCGCCGCGAAATCGGTGAAGGAAACCCGCTATCACGTGCAGCACGCACGCGAATGGCTCGTTCGCCTCGGCGACGGCACCGACGAATCGCACCGCCGCGCACAGGACGCGCTCGACTACCTGACCCCTTACACGCGCGAATTCTTCGCAGCCGATGCGATCGACGACGCGATCGCCGCATCGGGCATCGGCTCGGCACCGGCCGCGATCGAAGCCGCATGGCGCGCGGACGTGGACGATGCGCTCGCCGAAGCGACGCTCACGCTGCCGGCGCCCGTGAACCACGTGACGACCGGCAAGCAGGGCGAGCACTCGGAGCACATGGGCTACCTGCTCGCGGAAATGCAGAGCCTCGCGCGCCAGCACCCCGGCGCGACCTGGTAACCGGCCAACGCCACGGAGCCCGACGATGTCCGTTCAGACCGCAGCCCCCGCCAACGCCGCGCCCGCCGCGCGTCACGACGATCCGCTGCTCGCCCGCGCATGGGACGTGCTGGAAGCCGTGCCCGATCCGGAGATCCCGGTCGTGTCGATCCGCGAGCTCGGCATCCTGCGCGACGTCCGCCGCGCGGACGACGGCCTGCTCGAAGTCGTGATCACGCCGACCTACTCGGGCTGCCCGGCCATGTCGCAGATCGCCGAGGACGTCGCTGCCGCCCTGCAGGCGGCCGACCTCCCGCCGCACCGGATCGCAACGGTGCTCGCCCCCGCGTGGACGACCGACTGGATCACGCGGGAAGCGCGCGACAAGCTGCGCGCGTACGGCATCGCGCCGCCGGTCGGTCAGTGCGGCAGCGCCGCGCCGCGGGAAAACGTCGTGCGTTTCGTGCCGCGGCCCGTCGCGGCGCCCGCCTGCCCGCGCTGCGGCTCCGCCCGCACCGAGCGTCTCGCGCAATTCGCGTCCACGGCCTGCAAGGCACTGTATCGCTGCGTCGACTGCCGCGAACCCTTCGACTACTTCAAACCCTATTGAGATGAAACAGCCCCCACGCTCTCTTCGTTCGCTGCCCCCCGAGGGGGCGGACGCCCCCCTTGGGGCGGCCCGACGGGGGTCGTCGTCGACCCCGCAATTTCATCCGCTGCGTATCCGCGACGTGCGGCCCGAGACCGCCGACGCCGTTACCGTCTCCTTCGACGTGCCGCCCGAACTGCGCGACGCGTACCGCTTCACGCAGGGTCAGTTCGTCACGCTGAAGACCCACATCGACGGCGAGGAGACGCGCCGCTCGTATTCGATCTGCGTCGGCACGACGGACTACGACCGTGACGGCGAACTGCGCATCGGCATCAAGCGCGTGCGCGGTGGCCGCTTCTCGAACTTCGCGTTCGATTCGCTGAAGCCGGGCCACACGATCGACGTGATGACGCCGGACGGCCGCTTCTTCACGCACCTGAATGCCGACCACGGCAAGCAGTACATCGCGTTTTCCGGTGGCTCGGGGATCACGCCCTTGCTCGCGATCGTGAAGACGACGCTCGAACTCGAGCCGCGCAGCACGTTCACGCTGATCTACGGCAACCGCAGCGTCGACGCGATCATGTTCGCGGAGGAGCTCGAGGACCTGAAGAACCGCTACATGAACCGCTTCGTCCTCTATCACGTGCTGTCGGACGACCAGCAGGACGTCGAGCTGTTCAACGGCGTGCTCGACCAGGCGAAATGCACGGCATTCCTCGACACGCTGATGCCGGCCGACGCGATCGACGAAGCGTTCATCTGCGGCCCCGCGCCGATGATGGACGCGGCCGAAGCGGCGCTGAAGGCAGCCGGCGTGCCGCAGGCGAAGGTGCATGTCGAGCGCTTCGGCACGCCGCTGCCGCAGGCCGGCGCGCCGGTCGTCGAGATCACCGACCAGACGCCGGCCGCCGACCTGGAAATCGTGCTCGACGGCAAGAAGCGCAAGCTGCGCCTGCCGTACGAAGGCGTGAGCCTGCTCGATGTCGGCCTGCGCGCGGGCCTCGCGCTGCCTTACGCGTGCAAGGGCGGCGTGTGCTGCACGTGCCGTGCGAAGGTGATCGAGGGCGAAGTGCGAATGGAGAAGAACTACACGCTCGAGGAGCACGAAGTGAAGGACGGTTTCGTGCTCACGTGCCAGTGCCATCCGGTCAGCGACAAGGTCGTCGTGAGCTACGACGAACGTTGAGCGGCGGCGCGGCGCCGGACGGTTTCTCGCCGTCACACATCTCGCTTACACTAGGGGCCGCCGGCCGGCTGGACATCGCAGCGTCCGCCCGGCCGGCGGTTTTCTTTTGTTGACGACAGGCCGATGAGTACCATTCATGTGATTCAGGGCGGCACCGCCGCCGCGTCGCTGCGCGAGGCACTCGCGCAAGCCGGACGCGACGAGCGCGTCGTCGGATTGCTCGACGATCTCGGCGTCGGGCCGCTCAAGGGCGCCGACGAGACGCCCGACACGCGCGCCGCCTTCTGGCAGCACGTGCTCGGCGACCAGATCCCCGACTGGAACGCGGAAATCGAAGACGAATTCGCGCGCCTCGACCAGCTCGCGACGGAGTCGGGCCAGGTGGTCGTCTGGCACGCGCCGAGCGTCGGCGACAAGCTGCTGCTGCGCCGCGTCGCCTATCACCTGCGCAATGTCCCGCAGCGCCTGAACGAGGTGCGACTGTCGGCCGCCGATCTCGACACGGCGCAGCGTGCGTCGTTGTCGCGCACCGACCAGGCGTGCTCGACAGGGATGTTCTCGCCCGCGGAACTCGCGCGGAAACGGCCGGTGGCCGCGCCGATCTCGGTGCTGCGCATCGGCCGCCTCGCGCTCGAATGGCAGGAGGCGAAACACCTGAACGCCGAACTTCGTTACTGGGTCAGCAACACGATCAAGAGCGGCTACTACGCCGATCTCGACGCGCTGATCGTCGCCCGCGCGGAAACCGACTGGCTGCCCGCGCGGCGCCTCGTCGGCGGCATCATGGCCGACGCCGACCGCGGCGGCCTGTTCGTCAGCGATTCGATTGCCTGGTGGCGCTGCCGCGAACTCGCGGCGGCCGGCCGGCTCGAGCTGCAGGACGACGCGCCCGCCGCCCTCTCTTCCACGCAGGTGCGCGCGGCCCGCGCGGCCACCGCGCACCGCTAATCTTCCGCAATCGACCATGGCCCGTACCCGAGCGCCCGACCACGAATCCCAGCGCGAGCAGATCCTCGATCTCGCCGCCGAGAAATTCGCGCAGACGAGCTACCCGAGCACGTCGATGTCCGATCTCGCGACTGCGAGCGGCACGTCGAAGGCACGCCTCTATCACTACTACGAGAGCAAGGAAGCGATCCTGTTCGACCTGCTCGACCGCTACACGAAGCGGCTGATGCTGATCATCGCCGAGGTCGAAGGGGCGAGCCAGAGGCGCGGCCTCGGCGAGCGCGACGCGTTCGCTGAGCTCGTACGCGCGTTCCTCGCCGAATACGAGACGTCGCACAGCCGTCATGTCGCGCTGCTCAACGACGTGAAGTATCTCGAGGACGCACAGCGCGAAATCGTGCTCGACCGCCAGCGCGATATCGTCGCCGCGTTCACGCGGCAGCTCGCGCGCGCGTACCCGGACCGCATCTCGAAGGAAAACCAGACATCCGTGACGATGATGGTGTTCGGGATGATCAACTGGACGTTCACGTGGCTGAAGCCGGGCGGCCGCCTCGGCTACCGCGACTTCGCCGAACAGGTGATCGACCTGATCGAGCGCGGGCTGTCGACGGCGGCCTGATTGCCGCACAGCAACAAGCGTTGTGTGACGGGCACACTGCGATCGCCCGCCGCGCATTTCATATGATGAATTTTAAATCAGTTTAAAATCAAATAGATACGAGATTAACTAAGCGGATTTAGAATTCATCCTCCAGCATAAATAAGGTTAAATACGGGTTTTCCCCAATCCGGGGGCTGACGGTCGGGTAAAATGCTGCTGCATTGCACAACCCGCTGTACGGTCACATTTGAGGAACCCACGATGAACACGCAATTGAACGGCAATGCCGATGTCGTCGGCACCGCCGGTAGTGCGCCGGTTCTCGTCAGGGAACTGGCTTCCAAAGATCGTGAGCAGATGCTCACCCACTTTCTCTCGCTCGACGAAGAGGACCGCCTGCTGCGCTTCGGCCAAATGGTACCCGACCACGTGATCGAGAACTATGTCCGCACGATCGACTTCGGTCGCGACACCGTGTTCGGCGTGTTCGACCACGAACTCGAACTGATCGGCGTCGGCCACCTGGCCTACCTGCCGGCCGAGGGCGACAAGCGCACGGCCGAATTCGGCGTGTCGGTGCTCGAAAGCGCACGCGGCCGCGGCGTCGGCTCGAAGCTGTTCGAGCGCGCAGCGATCCGCAGCCGCAACACGCGCGTGACGATGCTGTACATGCACTGCCTGTCGCGTAACGCGACGATGATGCACATCGCGAAGAAATCCGGGATGCGGATCGAGTATGCATACGGCGAAGCCGATGCGTACCTGTCGCTGCCGCCGGCCGACCACTCGACGATCATCGCCGAGATGCTGCAGGAACAGGCCGCGGTGTTCGACTACGCGCTGAAGCGCCAGGCGCACCGCACGTCGAAGTTCATCGAATCGCTGATGCCCGCCGCGCTGACGGCGTAACATCGGCCGACCGGGCCGCCGCTGCGGCGCGCCCGGCCTCCCCTTCCCCTCCCTCCGCCATCGCGGCGCGCTAGCGTACCGAACGAATCGGCAACGCCGTCGTCTCCTTGAAGCATTCGAGCGAAAAGCTCGTCTTCACGTCGATGACCGACGGGTGATGCAGCAAATGCTCCTGCACGAAGCGGGAGAAATGCGCCATGTCCTCGACCTGCACGCGCAGCAGGTAATCCATGTCTCCCGTCATCGCGTGGCACGCGACCACTTCGGGCCACGTCTGCACGGCCGCGCGAAACAGCTCCGCATGGGTCGCGCCCGCGCGCGCCGACGTCTCGTCGACCCGGATCGGCGCGAGGCCGCCGCGCTTCTCGAGCCGCACGCTCACGTAAGCGAGCAGGTCGAGCCCGAGCTTCTGCGGGTTCAGCAGCGCGACATAACCGGTGATCACGCCGATCTCCTCGAGCCGCCGGATTCGCCGCAAGCACGGGCTCGGCGACAGGTTCACGCGCTCGGCGATCTCCTGGTTCGACAGGCGCCCGTTCTCCTGAAGAATCGCGAGAATCCGCCGGTCGATGGCATCCAATTCGGCTTGCGCCATCTTCTGCCCTCCAATGATTATTTAGAGACTGGAAATTGCGTCATCGTAGGCACGGACGATTAAGTTCGCAAGTTTCCGCTCGCGGCCGCCCGCTACACTCTGTCGCACGTACCGATTCGTTGCGCACGCCGACACGTGTGCCGCCGTCGACATCGAACCGGGCCGGGCACGCGCACATCGCCCCGGCCGATCGCCAAGCACAGGAGACACGCCATGCAGATCCCCAACTGGGACAACCCCGTCGGCACCGACGGCTTCGAATTCATCGAATACACGGCACCGGACCCGAAAGCGCTCGGACAACTGTTCGAACGGATGGGTTTCACCGCGATCGCGCGCCACCGCCACAAGGACGTGACGGTGTACCGCCAGGGCGACATCAACTTCATCATCAACGCCGAACCCGACTCGTTCGCGCAACGCTTCGCGCGCCTGCACGGCCCGTCGATCTGCGCGATCGCGTTCCGCGTGCAGGACGCCGCGAAGGCATACAAGCACGCGCTCGAACTCGGCGCATGGGGTTTCGACAACAAGACCGGCCCGATGGAGCTGAACATCCCGGCGATCAAGGGCATCGGCGATTCGCTGATCTATTTCGTCGACCGCTGGCGCGGCAAGAACGGCGCGCAGCCGGGCTCGATCGGCGACATCAGCATCTATGACGTCGACTTCGAACCGATCGCCGGCGCGAACCCGAACCCGGCCGGTCACGGCCTCACCTACATCGACCACCTGACGCACAACGTGCATCGCGGCCGCATGCAGGAATGGGCCGAGTTCTACGAACGCCTGTTCAACTTCCGCGAAGTGCGCTACTTCGACATCGAAGGCAAGGTGACGGGCGTGAAGTCGAAGGCAATGACGTCGCCGTGCGGCAAGATCCGCATCCCGATCAACGAGGAAGGCTCGGACACGGCCGGCCAGATCCAGGAATACCTCGACGCGTATCATGGCGAAGGCATCCAGCACATCGCGCTCGGCACCAACGACATCTACGGCGCGGTCGACGGCCTGCGCGGCAAGGAAGTGAAGCTGCTCGACACGATCGATACGTATTACGAGCTGGTCGATCGTCGCGTACCGAACCACGGTGAATTGCTGGACGAACTGAAGAAGCGCAAGATCCTGATCGACGGCGCGCGCGACGACCTGCTGCTGCAGATCTTCACCGAGAACCAGATCGGGCCGATCTTCTTCGAGATCATCCAGCGCAAGGGCAACCAGGGCTTCGGCGAAGGCAACTTCAAGGCGCTGTTCGAATCGATCGAGCTTGACCAGATCCGCCGCGGCGTCGTGCAGGACAAGGCCTGACGGATCCGGTGCGCGGCGGCACGGGGCAACCGGGCCGGCCGCACGATCCGGCGTCACAAAGAAAAAGGGCGGGAATTCTTGGATTCCCGCCCTTTTTGCATTCCGGCGCGGCCCGCAGGCCGCGCGACCGGATCAACGCGCGTTCGCCTTCGACTCGACGGCGCGCTCGGCCGACGGCTGCGCGACGGCGTCCTGGGCCGGCACGATCTGAAGCATCTGCGCGCCGGCTGCCGCCAGTGCGCTCGCGCCTTGCGCGCGCACCGGGCCGGTCATCGCGAAAAACGCGGCGGACACGATCAGGAAACTCTGGATATGACGTGTGTTCATTGCACCTCCTGTAAAACTGCCGGCGCCTCTCCGATTGCATCGAAACGAACCGACGCGGCCGGGCACCTCCGGCAGGCCGACAAGATTAACGGTATTTGCCGGGAGATCGAGCCGGCTTTACACGCTTTTACATGATGTAACGCATCATCCAGCCCTTTTTCCCCCGTGCGCCGCCGCATTCCGGCCGACGGGCGGCGGGTTTGCCCCAGTGCTACCATCACTTAAAACCGGCCAATATGCCGGCCACTGCCGACGCGTTCACAAGACGCCGGAGCAGTCGAGTTTTGGTGATCCCAAACTGGGTGGAGGAGACTGTTAATGAATGCCCCGCTAGACGCAGGCCAACGCGCGTCGCTAGAAGCCGCGCTGAAGTCCGTCACGCTTGATGACAAATACACACTGGAACGCGGTCGCGCGTACATGAGCGGCATCCAGGCCCTCGTACGCCTGCCGATGCTCCAGCAGGAACGCGACCGCGCCGCCGGTCTCAATACGGCCGGCTTCATCTCCGGCTATCGCGGTTCGCCGCTCGGCGGCCTCGATCTGTCGCTCTGGAAAGCCAAGCAGTACCTGGCGGCCCACCAGATCGTCTTCCAGCCCGGCATCAACGAAGATCTCGCCGCCACCGCCGTGTGGGGCTCGCAGCAGGTGAACCTGTATCCCGGCGCGAAGCACGACGGCGTGTTCGGCATGTGGTACGGCAAGGGCCCGGGCGTCGACCGCACCGGCGACGTGTTCAAGCACGCGAACTCGGCCGGCTCGTCGCAGCACGGCGGCGTGCTGGTGCTCGCCGGCGACGACCACGCGGCGAAATCGTCGACGCTCGCGCACCAGTCCGAGCACATCTTCAAGGCCTGCGGGCTGCCGGTACTGTTCCCGTCCAACGTGCAGGAATATCTCGATTTCGGCCTGCACGGCTGGGCGATGAGCCGCTACTCGGGCCTGTGGGTCGCGCTCAAGTGCGTGACGGACGTCGTCGAATCGTCGGCGTCGGTCGACATCGACCCGCATCGCACCGAGATCGTGCTGCCGACCGACTTCATCCTGCCGGACGGCGGCCTGAACATCCGCTGGCCCGACCCGCCGCTCGTGCAGGAAGCGCGGCTGCTCGACTACAAGTGGTACGCGGCGCTCGCCTATGTGCGCGCGAACAAGCTCGACCGGATCGAGATCGACTCGCCGAGCGCGCGCTTCGGGATCATGACCGGCGGCAAGGCGTACCTCGACGTGCGCCAGGCGCTGACCGATCTCGGCCTCGACGACGAAACCTGCGCGCGGATCGGCATCCGGCTCTACAAGGTCGGCTGCGTGTGGCCGCTCGAAGCGCAGGGTGCGCAGGCATTCGCGCGCGGCCTCGACGAAATCCTGGTGGTCGAGGAAAAGCGCCAGATCCTCGAATACGCGATCAAGGAAGAGCTGTACAACTGGCCCGACGGGCAACGGCCGCGCGTGTTCGGCAAGTTCGACGAGAAGGACGGCGCCGGCGGCGAATGGTCGGTGCCGATGGGCAACTGGCTGCTGCCCGCGCACTACGAACTGTCGCCCGCGATCATCGCGAAGGCGATCGCGACGCGCCTCGAGAAGTTCGAGCTGCCGTCCGACGTGCGCGCACGCATCGCCGCGCGGCTCGCGGTGATCAACGCGAAGGAAATGGCGCTCGCGAAGCCGCACGTGCAGACCGAGCGCAAGCCGTGGTTCTGCTCGGGCTGCCCGCACAACACGTCGACCAACGTGCCGGAAGGCTCGCGCGCGATCGCCGGCATCGGCTGCCACTACATGACCGTGTGGATGGATCGCAGCACGAGCACCTTCAGCCAGATGGGCGGCGAAGGCGTGCCGTGGATCGGCCAGGCGCCGTTCACGGACGAGAAGCACGTGTTCGCGAACCTCGGCGACGGAACCTATTTCCACTCGGGCCTGCTGGCGGTGCGCGCGGCGATCTCGTCGAAGGCGAACATCACCTACAAGATCCTCTACAACGACGCGGTCGCGATGACGGGCGGCCAGCCGGTCGACGGCGTGCTGACGGTGCCGCAGATCACGCACCAGCTCGCGTCCGAAGGCGCGAAGAAGATCGTGATCGTCACCGACGAGCCGGAGAAGTACGACAGCCAGAAGGCGCTGCTCGCGCCGGGCGTGACGATCCATCACCGCGACCAGCTCGACGACGTGCAGCGCGAGCTGCGCGAGATCGCCGGCACGACGATCCTGATCTACGACCAGACCTGCGCGACCGAGAAGCGCCGCCGCCGCAAGCGCGGCACCTATCCGGACCCGGCGAAGCGCGTCGTGATCAACGAAGCGGTGTGCGAAGGCTGCGGCGACTGCTCGGTGCAGTCGAACTGCCTGTCGGTCGAGCCGCTGGAAACCGAGTTCGGCACGAAGCGCCAGATCAACCAGTCGAGCTGCAACAAGGACTTCTCGTGCGTGAAGGGCTTCTGCCCGAGCTTCGTCACGGTCGAGGGCGGCCAGTTGAAGAAGCCGAAGGCGGTTTCGGTCGACGGCAATGCGCTGCCGCCGATCCCGGAACCCACGCTGCCGGACATCGACCGCGCGTACGGCGTGCTCGTCACGGGTGTAGGCGGCACGGGCGTCGTCACGATCGGCGCGCTGCTCGGGATGGCCGCGCACCTCGAGAACAAGGGCGTGACCGTGCTCGACGTCACCGGCCTCGCGCAGAAGGGCGGCGCCGTGATGAGCCACGTGCAGATCTCGCACGCGCCGACCGACATCCACGCGACGCGGATCGCGATGGGCGAAGCCGACCTCGTGATCGGCTGCGACGCGATCGTCACGGCGGGCGACGAGTGCACGTCGCGGATGCGGCACGACACGACGCGCGTGGTCGTCAACAGCGCGCAAACGCCGACCGCCGAGTTCATCAAGAACCCGAACTGGACGTTCCCCGGCGTATCCGCGGAGAACGACATCCGCGCGGCGGCAGGCGTTGCCGTCGATTTCATCGACGCGAACCGCTTCGCGGTCGCGCTGCTCGGCGACGCGATCTACACGAACCCGTTCGTGCTCGGCTACGCGTGGCAGAAAGGCTGGCTGCCGCTCACGCTCGCGTCGCTCGAACGCGCGATCGAGCTGAACGCGGTGTCGGTCGAGAAGAACCGCGCGGCCTTCGACTGGGGCCGGCGCGCCGCGTACGACCTGGCAAGCGTGAAGCACGCCGCGGCCGGCGATGCGCGCTCCGCGCAAGGCGCCACGGTGATCGCGCTGCACACGAAGAAGGCGGTCGACGCACTGATCGCGAAGCGCGTGGAATTCCTCACCGCGTACCAGAACGCCGCGTACGCATCGCGCTATGCGGCGTTCGTCGACAAGGTGCGCGCGGCCGAGCGCGCGCTGGCGGACGGCGACACGGTGCAGGAGCAACTGACCGAAGCGGTCGCGCGCAACCTGTTCAAGCTGATGGCCTACAAGGACGAATACGAGGTCGCGCGGCTGCAGTCCGATCCCGCATTCCTCGCACGTTTGTCCGCGCAGTTCGAAGGCGACTGGAAGCTGAAATTCCACCTCGCGCCGCCGCTGTTCGCGAAGACGGACGCGCACGGCCATCTCGTGAAGAAGGCGTACGGCCCGTGGATGATGTCGGCGTTCCGGCTGCTCGCGAAGGCGAAGTTCCTGCGCGGCACGGGGCTCGACCCGTTCGGTCGCACCGGGGAGCGCCGCACCGAGCGCGCGCTGATCGGCGAGTACGAAGCGCTGATCGACGAGGTGACGGCCAAGCTGAACGCGGCCAACCGCCCGCTCGCACTCGAGCTCGCGGCGCTGCCGGACGGCATTCGCGGCTACGGCCACGTGAAGGAGAACAACCTGCGCGCGGTACGCCAGAAGTGGAACACGCTGCTCACGAAGTGGCGTTCGCCGGCGGGCGGCCAGTCGCATCAGCAGGTCGCGTAACGGCACGCGGCGGGTATTCGCAGCTCGGACGCCCGCCCGCGCCGGCAGCGGTTCACGATAAAAAAACGCCACGGAACGCGGGTTCCGTGGCGTTTTTCATTGCGCCGCGCCTGAAGCGCGGCACACGCAGGCGCGAACTTACTTCGTGTTCACGTTCGCGGCGGCGACGGCCGTCATGTTGATGATCCGGCGCACGGTCGCGGCCGGCGTCAGGATGTGGACCGGCTGCGCGGCGCCGAGCAGGAACGGGCCGACCGTCACGCCTTCGCCGCCGACCATCTTCAGCAGGTTGTACGCGATGTTCGCGGCTTCGACGTTCGGCATGATCAGCAGGTTCGCTTCGCCCGACAGCGTCGTGCCCGGGAAGGCCTGCTTGCGGATCACTTCCGACAGCGCTGCGTCGCCGTGCATTTCGCCGTCGACTTCCAGGTTCGGCGCACGTTCGACGATCAGCTTGCGGGCCTCGGCCATCCGGCGCGACGACGACGACGGCGCACTGCCGAAGTTCGAGTTCGACAGCAGCGCAGCCTTCGGCGCGATGCCGAAGCGCTCGATCTCGGCCGCGGCCTGGATCGTCATGTCGGCGAGCTGTTCGGCGCTCGGCTGCTCGTTCACGTACGTGTCGCACAGGAACAGGTTGCGGCCCGGCAGCATCAGCAGGTTCATCGCCGCGAAATGCTCGGCGCCCTGCGCACGGCCCAGCACCTGCTCGATGAACTTCAGGTGGCTGTGGAACGTGTCGATCATCCCGCAGATCATCCCGTCCGCATCGCCCAGGTGCACGAGCATCGCGCCGATCAGCGTGTTGAACTTGCGCATCGCGGCCTTCGCGACTTCCGGCGTCACGCCGTCGCGCGCAGCGATGTCGTGGTACGCCTGCCAGTAGCGGTGGTAGCGCGTGTCGTCTTCCGGATTGACGATTTCGAAATCGACACCGGCCTTCAGCTTCGAGCCGATCTTCGCGAGGCGCATCTCGACGACCGACGGACGGCCGACGATGATCGGCTGCGCGATCTTTTCCTGCAGCACGAACTGCGCGGCGCGCAGCACGCGCTCGTCCTCGCCCTCGGCGAACACGACGCGGGCCTGCTTCTTCTTCGCGGTCGCGAACACCGGGCGCATCACCATGCCGGTGCGGTAGACGGTCGCGCCGAGCTGCTCGCGGTACGCGTCCATGTCCTGGATCGGACGCGTCGCGACGCCCGAATCCATCGCAGCCTGCGCGACGGCCGGCGCGATCTTGATGATCAGGCGCGGGTCGAACGGCTTCGGAATCAGGTAGTCCGGCCCGAATTCGAGCGAGTGGCCTTCATACGCCTTCGCGACTTCCTCGCTCTGGTCGGTTTCCTGGGCCAGCTCGGCGATCGCGCGCACGCACGCGAGCTTCATTTCTTCCGTGATCGTCGTCGCGCCGACGTCGAGCGCGCCGCGGAAGATGAACGGGAAGCACAGCACGTTGTTGACCTGGTTCGGGTAGTCCGAACGGCCGGTCGCGACGATCGCGTCCGGGCGCACGGCCTTCGCGTCTTCCGGGCGGATTTCCGGTTCCGGGTTCGCGAGCGCCAGGATCAGCGGCCGGTCGCCCATCGTCTTGACCATGTCCTGCTTCAGCACGCCCGCGCTCGAGCAGCCGAGGAACACGTCCGCGCCGACGATCGCGTCGGCGAGCGTACGCGCGTCGGTGGTCGCCGCATAGCGCTGCTTCGACGGATCGAGATTGCCGCGCCCTTCGTAGATCACGCCCTTCGAATCGGCGACGAGGATGTTCGACTTCGTCAGGCCGAGATTCACCAGCAGGTCCAGACACGCGATGGCCGCAGCGCCGGCGCCCGAGCACACGAGCTTCACTTCGGACAGCTTCTTGCCGACGACCTTCAGGCCGTTCAGGATCGCGGCCGACGCGATGATCGCGGTGCCGTGCTGGTCATCGTGGAAGACGGGGATCTTCATGCGCTCGCGCAGCTTCTGCTCGATGTAGAAGCATTCCGGCGCCTTGATGTCCTCGAGGTTGATGCCGCCGAGCGTCGGCTCGAGCATCGCGATCGCATCGACGAGCTTGTCGGGGTCGGACTCCGACAGTTCGATGTCGAACACGTCGATGCCCGCGAACTTCTTGAAGAGGCAGCCCTTGCCCTCCATCACCGGCTTCGCGGCGAGCGGGCCGATGTTGCCGAGACCGAGCACGGCCGTGCCGTTCGTGATGACGCCGACGAGGTTGCCGCGCGACGTGTACTTCTGCGCGTCGAGCGGATCGGCGTGGATCGCCTCGCACGCAGCGGCGACGCCCGGCGAATACGCGAGCGACAGGTCGAGCTGGTTCGACAGCGGCTTGGTGGGGGTGACCGAAATCTTGCCGGGTTTCGGGTTCAGGTGATAAGCGAGAGCGGCCTGCTTCAGTTGTTCGTCCATGATTGACCTGCGAGAGACATGCGAAATTTTGACGGTTCAGTACACAGCACCTTGGGCCGCGTCTGCCTGAATCGAGGGGATGGTCGACTGCGAGACGGCACGCGACGCGCCGGGTGGGCACGCCATCGAACCTTGGCGGGTGGCAAGAGGAAAGTACAAAGTACTGAACGATTTCTAAGGGTCGCCTAGTGTACACCCCGCGCATGACACATGTTGGTGCAGCGCGGCATCCCCGGCATCGGCACGCGAGCGGTCCGCCCCCGCTTGTTTCACCGGTGGTGAGCCGCATCGCGAACCTGCGCGAATTCCGCCGAAAACCGGCCTGAATCGGGTAAAATGTCGGGCTACGCGCGCAGCGATGCGATTGGTCCTCCGATCGCGCCCCGGCCCTCTGGGCAGGTTCCCCTTGCTGCGCCACCGGGCCCGCGCCCGCTCCTCGCTCAACACCCAAGGAATGCCCATGACAGGCTACGATCGTCAGTCGATCTCGGATACGACCGCCAAAATGCTGCTCGAAGTGCAGGCGGTGCACTTCAACGCCGAAAAACCCTTCGTCTTCACGTCGGGCTGGGCAAGCCCCGTTTATATCGACTGCCGCAAGCTGATCTCGTATCCGCGTGTGCGCCGCGGCCTGATGGAAATGGCGGAAACGACGATCCTGCGCGACATCGGTTTCGAGCAGATCGACGCGGTGGCGGGCGGCGAAACGGCCGGCATCCCGTTCGCGGCGTGGATCGCGGACCGGATGATGGTGCCGATGCAGTACGTGCGCAAGAAACCGAAGGGTTTCGGCCGCAACGCGCAGATCGAAGGCCATCTGGAAGAAGGCTCGCGCGTGCTGCTGGTGGAAGACCTGACGACCGACAGCCGCAGCAAGATCAACTTCATCAACGCGCTGCGCACCGCGGGCGCGACGGTGAACCACTGCTTCGTGCTGTTCCACTACAACATCTTCAAGGAAAGCGTGTCGGTCCTGAAGGACATCGACGTCGACCTGCACGCGCTGGCGACGTGGTGGGACGTGCTGCGCATCGCGAAGGCATCGGGCTACTTCGAGACGAAGACGCTCGACGAAGTCGAGAAGTTCCTGCACGCGCCGGCCGAGTGGTCGGCCGCGCACGGCGGCGCGACGGGCGCCCAGGAGTGACGCCGCGCCGGCACGCATGCCGGCGCCCTGGCTGAACAAGCCGCCTGCTTCACCGCAGGCGGCTTTTTTTCGTCCCTCGTCCCGCGCAGGAACCGGTCGCGACCGCGGGTCGCGGTGTGCATCGCTCATCGAACCCTAATGCTAGACTTGATCCATCGTCGCCATCAGCGACGCGGGCAACGCACAACGCCAACAACGCCGGGAGCATCGGCCCGGCCCACGTGACGGGAGAAGCGCCATATGCGTGTGGATCGCCGGATCACTCCGCCTGCGCCATCGGGTCGCCCGTCTCCGTTCCTCGCCCTCCTCCTTTGCAGCGCCGTCTTCGCGGCGCTGCCCGCGCATCCGGAAGGCCCGTTCACCGTGTCGAGCGACGACCTGACGCCCGGCGGGCGCGTCCGCGCCGCGAACGTGTTCGATCGCGGCGACTGCAAGGGCGCGAACCGCTCGCCGCAACTCAGCTGGCACAACCCGCCGCCCGGCACGCGCGGCTACGCGGTCACGATCTTCGATCCCGACGCGCCCGGGCACGGCTGGTGGCACTGGGCCGTGGCGGTCATCCCGGCCACGGTCACGAGCCTGCCCGCCGACGCGAGCGCGTCCGGCTTCCTGCGGCGCATCGGCGCGAGCGAGGCGCGCAACGATTTCGGGATCGACGGCTACGGCGGCCCGTGCCCGCCGCCCGGCAAGCCGCATCGCTACGTGATCACCGTCTACGCGCTGAAGGGCAGCGACCTGCGCGTCGCGCAGGGCCGCCCCGCGCCGATGTTCGAGCACGAGATCGGCACGCTCGCGATCGGCACCGCGCAATTCACCGTCAGCTACGGGCAGTGACGGACGCCGCGCCGCGATTGCCGGCCACAGTGAATTTCAGTGCGCCGCATGCGCGCGTTTTCCCGTCATTTCGGCTTGCTAGACTCGTCGTCACCGGTCGCGGCCCCACACGCCGCGCATCGGTCGCGCCGCCCGCCGGCGACGCGTGACGCGGCAGGCCGCTGCGGCCGCCGTTCCCGTCCCTTTCCGGAGAACGCTTCATGTCGAACATCGTCATCGTCTATCACAGCGGCTACGGTCACACGCAGAAACTGGCCGAGGCCGTTCACGCGGGCGCGCAGGACGCCGGCGCGACCGTACGCCTGATCGCCGTCGGCGACCTCGACGACGCGGGCTGGGCCGCCCTCGACGCGGCCGACGCGATCGTCTTCGGCGCGCCGACCTACATGGGCGGCCCGTCGGCACAGTTCAAGCAGTTTGCCGACGCGACGTCGAAAGCGTGGTTCACGCAGAAGTGGAAAGACAAGATCGCCGCGGGCTTCACGAACTCCGCGACGATGAACGGCGACAAGTTCTCGACGATTCAATATTTCGTCACGCTGTCGATGCAGCATGGGATGGTGTGGGTCGGCACGAGCCTGATGCCGGCCAACTCGAAGGCGGCCACGCGCAACGACATCAACTACCTCGGCGGCTCCACGGGCCTGCTCGCGCAGTCGCCGGCGGATGCGACGCCCGACGAGGGCCCGCTGCCGGGCGACCTCGAGACCGGGAAGGCATTTGGCCGGCGCGTCGCCGAAGCGACGGCACGCTGGGTTGCCGGCAGCCGCTGAGCCGGCCCCGGGCGCCCGCGCCGGCGGGCGTCAAAGGGACACAAGACGGCCCGCCGGCCGTCTTTTTTTCGCCCCGCGCGGTGCAGGCCCGCCGGATGACGTCTTAAAATGGCGGTTTCCGGGCGCGGGCCCCCGTTTCATTCAGTGAGAGCGAAATGAGCACCAAAGTTTTTGTCGACGGCCAGGAAGGCACGACCGGCCTCAAGATCTTCGAATACCTGTCGGCGCGCAACGACATCGAGATCCTGCGCATCGATGAAGCGAAGCGCAAGGACGTCGACGAGCGCCGCCGCCTGATCAACGCGTCGGACGTCACGTTTCTGTGCCTGCCGGACGTCGCGTCGCGCGAATCGGCCTCGCTCGTCGAGAACCCGAACACGACGCTGATCGACGCGAGCACCGCGTTCCGCACCAGCGCCGACTGGGCCTACGGCCTGCCCGAACTGACCCGCGCGCAGCGCGAGAAGATTCGCACGTCGAAGCGCGTCGCAGTGCCGGGCTGCCACGCATCGGCCTTCGTGCTCGCGATGCGCCCGCTCGTCGATGCGGGCATCGTCGCACCGACGTTCGCCGCGCACAGCTACTCGATCACCGGCTACAGCGGCGGCGGCAAGTCGATGATCGCCGACTACGAGAACGCGGCACCGGGCGGCAAGCTCGCGAGCCCGCGCCCGTACGCGCTCGGCCTCACGCACAAGCACCTGCCGGAAATGGCCGCGCACACGGGCCTCGCGAACCCGCCGATCTTCACGCCGATCGTCGGCCCGTTCCTGAAGGGTCTCGCTGTGACGACCTATTTCACGCCCGACCAGCTCGCGAAGCGCGCGACGCCGCAGGACGTGCAGCGCGTGTTCGCCGAGTACTACGCGAACGAAGCGTTCGTGCGCGTCGCGCCGTTCGACGCGGACGCCAACCTCGACAGCGGCTTCTTCGACGTGCAGGCGAACAACGACACGAACCGGGTCGACCTGTTCGTGTTCGGCAACGAAGAGCGCTTCGTCACGGTCGCGCGCCTCGACAACCTCGGCAAGGGTGCGTCGGGCGCCGCGATCCAGTGCATGAACCTCGCCATCGGCTCGGCCGAGGACGCGGGCCTCACGCGCTGATCATCCTCTCTTGCGATGCAAAGCCGGCCGCTGGCCGGCTTTTTATTTACCCGTATCAGGCAATAAATAAAATCCTGTTCGCGCATTTACAAATATTTACAAGCTTTCCATTGCGCGATTACCAGCGAATTAACCAACCGCCTCTTTATCCAGTCAATCCCGAATAGGGATAAACCGGATACCGCTGCTTTAAACGCTGCCGTTATACGCGGGAAGGCCCTTCGACAGCCTGCCCGGCGTCGCACATTCCCCACTCCGGCAGCTTTCGGCAGCCCCTCGCCCGTTTTAATTCTTACTGAATGCCATGTCGGACAAGGATTGAAAACGCGACACCCGTTTCAATCGCCTTTTTTAGACGGGTTCATCAATTGACAGCAAAAATCCAGGCGGCGACATTAGCTCGCACAATTAAACGATTGGAGACAGCGGCATGTCGCACGCCTTATCGAAGGGGGTGGCAACGGCCTTTGCCATTGCCCCTTTCCTGGTTGCATGTGGTGGAGGGGATTCCGGCGGCGCGCTCGCGCCGATCAATGCGCCCCAATGTTCCGGATCGAGCTGCGGCACGCAAGGGCCGCCGCCGTCACAACCCGTCAACGGTTCACTGTGTCCGGCCAACGCCGACATCGTGAAGAGCACGTATCTCGGCGGTGCCGGTAGCGGCGAGATCGTCAGCGTCAACATCGACGCGGTCGCGATGACGTACACGCTCAAGTGGCTCGAATCGCCGATTCCGCTGAAGACGGGCACCGTCACGCCCAGCCGCGTCGGCACGACGATCACCGGCAAGGTCATCCACCCGCCGACCGGCACGCTGCCGACCGCCGAGCAGACGCGCTGCGCGTTCGTCCTCACGCCGGGCACGGGCCCCGCGCCGGACGGCTCGACCTACTCGACGGCCGCCGACTTCAACCAGGCGAACCCGCCGATGCTGCTCGTCGGCATGGGCGTCGCGGGCGGCGGCATTCCCGGCGCGACGATCCAGTACGACGGGCTGACGATCATCCCGGGCGTCGTGCAGAACGTCGGCCAGGTGCCGAACCGCCACTTCGATTTCTATCCGTTCCTCGGTTTCGCGAACACGACGACCGACCTGTCGAAGCTGCCGGGCACGTACAACGCGCTGATCTACCACCTCGTGCCGTCGGGCAACTACGCGACGAAGGGCTCGAACTCGAGCGAGACGTTCGACGCGAACGGCGCATGCACGTCGGCCGGTTCGGGCGGCTGCCAGACGACCGGCGACCCGTGGAAGACGAGCGCGAAAGGCGGCTACTTCGACAGCACGAAGGCACCGCAGACGCTGCCGCAGACGCAACTGCCGATCGTCGGCGCGACCGGCAAGTCGGCGACCGCGCACATGGTGATCGGCCAGCTCAACGGCGCGACG
Organism: Burkholderia pyrrocinia; assembly: GCF_018417535.1. NCBI lineage: Bacteria > Pseudomonadati > Pseudomonadota > Betaproteobacteria > Burkholderiales > Burkholderiaceae > Burkholderia > Burkholderia pyrrocinia. Next base: position 2,864,197 of record NZ_CP070977.1, read on the forward strand.
GTGCCGGTGATCGTGCGCACGGGCAACGTGAACCTCGGTACGCCGCCGCTGCACACCGACGCGCAGGTCGACGACGAATCGGGCATCGCAGTGCTCGGCGCGGCGACGGCGATCACGTCGGGCGCGATCGACGGCGGCTACGCAGGCGCGGACTCGAACTTCAAGTACACGGCCGCCCTGATCCGCGGCAGCAACGCGTCGTTCATCAACCCGACCACGCAGGCCGAGGAAGACGGCTTCACGCTCGACTACGGCCAGGCGACGCCGGGCCTGCTGAACGCGAAGACGACGCCGCCGAGCGGCGCGACCTACCCGTCCGCTTCGGGCGTGGTGATCGCGACGGGCGGGCTGTACGCGGCGCTCGTGCAGGGCACGGTGAACGGCGGCGTCACGTCGACGTCGGCGAACTCGACGACTTCGTCGACACCGTACTTCGGCGTGGGCGCGCAGATCAGCAAGTAGCGATCCGGGACGCGGCGACGGCCCGCCCGCCGCCGCGTGACGCACGAAGCGCGCGGCACCGCGCACGCAGGACGAGCACAAGCAACAGAAGCGGCCGACAGGGAGCTGGCCGCCACACAAGACAAATCTGGAGGAGCAACATGAAGCGCAACCTCATTCTGGCGGCGGCCCTTGCCGCCCCCCTTCTTTCCGCCTGCGGCGGCGGCAGCGACAACCCGCCCCCGCTCGTCGAAGACCGGCTCTGTCCTGCGTCGCTCGACTACAGCACCGTGTTTACGGGCGGCGCGGGCAGCGGCGAACTCGCCAAGGTCCAGCTCGACACGACCAAGATGACCTGGCAGGTGACGTACGTCGAATCGCCGGTTCCGCAAACGACCGGCACCGTCGTGCCGACCCGCGCGGGCACCGTCGACAGCGGCACGCTCACGCAGGAAACGCTGCTGCCGACCAACAAGCTGAACCAGTGCGCGTTCCGCCTGAACGGCGCAAGCCTCGACGCGACGCGCCCGGCACGGATCTTCGTCGGCTTCGGCGTCGCCGGCGGCACGATTCCCGGCAAGGAAATCCAGTTCAACGGCGTGCTCGGCCAGGCCGCGGTGCCCGACACGAAATTCCCGTACTACCCGTTCATCGGCTTCTCGTCGATCGAGACCAACATCGCGAACGTTGCGGGCACATACAGCCATGTCGGCTTCGGCGAAGTACCGTCGCAGAACTTCGCGCCCGCGTCGATCGACGCGAAGGTGACGATCAACGCGGACGGCTCGTGGACCAAGTGCGACACGACCGGCCAGTTCGCCGGCGGCGCGTGCTTGCAGCAGGGCACGAACTTCGTGCAGTCCGCGGACGGCAGCGGCGCGTTCCAGTCGAACAACTACAGCAGCCAGTTGAAGCCGACGCTGTCGGCAACGCCGCAGGGCAAGGGCTTCATGATCGTCGGCAAGCTGCGCAACCAGCTCGTGCCGATCCTCGTGCGCACCGGCGTCGCGAACCCGAACCCGACGCCCGACAGCAACGGCGTGCCGGGCCTCACCGCCGACGACGAATCGAGCATCTCGATCCTCGCGCCGCAGACGGCGATCGCCGCCGGCTCGCAGAACGGCGAGTACATCGGCGTCGACAGCGAGTTCAACTACCGGACCACCGCGCTGATCAACACCCAGGCGACGCTGCTCGATCCGTTCCAGCCGTCTCAGGCGTCGCTCACGAGAGTGCTCGACCTCGACTACACGCAGAAGGTGCCGGGCACGGTCACGACGATCCACACAGGTTCGGGCAGCACGTCGCCGACCGGCAAGTTCATCTTCTCGGGTGGCGTGTTCGGTTTCCTCGATAACGCGGGATCGACGCCGTATTTCACGATCGGCGCGTTCGTCCAGTAAGCGGAGGGAAGCCGTGATGAAGAAAACCCTTCTCTGCGCGGCGGCGGGCGCCGCCGCACTGGCGCCGCTCGCGGCGCACGCGCAGAGCGCCGGCAGCAACGTCGTCACGCTGGGCTGGTTCCACGTGATGCCGCAGCAGAGCAGCACGCCGATGACGACCAACGTCGCGCCGACGCCGATCAACACGCCGCTGCGGCTGCCGCCGTCGTTCACGTCGCCGGGCACGGGGCTGCGCACGAGCGGCGCCGACACCGTCGGCCTGACGGTCAGCCACTTCCTGACCGACCACATCGCGGTCACGTCGGTGGCCGGCGTGCCGCCGGTGTTCAAGGTGTCGGGCCAGGGCACGATCAAGCCGCCCGGCCCGGCCGGCGCGCTCGGCACGCAGAACATCGGGCTCGCGTCGGTCAACCCGATCGTGAAGAGCGTACGGCAGTGGAGCCCGGCCGTGCTGCTGCAGTACTACTTCGGGCAGGCAACCGCGAAGTTCCGGCCGTTCCTCGGCCTCGGCGTGTCGTACAACTGGTTCAGCGACCTGCAGCTCAACACGAACTTCATCAAGCAGACGCAGGACAACCTCGGCGCGATTCTCGCGGCGGGCGCGGGCAAGCCGGGTACGACATCGGTGGAGGCGAAGGCGTCGTCGTCATGGCAGCCGGTGTTCAACGCGGGCCTGCAGTACAACATGACGGAGCATTTCGGGCTGATCGCGTCGGTGACGTACATCCCGCTGAAGACGACGTCGACGGTGACGATCAAGGCAGCCGATGGTTCGGTGCTCGCCGAGTCGAAATCGGACCTGAAAGCCGACCCGATCATCAGCTACGTCGGGATGACCTACAAGTTCTGAGCCCGGCGACGGACGACGAATGGAAAGCCGCGGCAAAATCGCAGGCAAAAAAAAGCCCGCCTAAGAGGCGGGCTGAATCCATATCAGAGGAGACATGGAGGAGACAGGTGCAACTATAGCGAATCGGTTTCCGCAATGCAACATTTCCGTAGAGAAAATAAGGATTTTCCCTCGAATGCTGCCTCTAGTTCGCTTCCACTTCATCTGACCCCTTCCCGTTCTCCCGGTCGAGCACCTCGCCCAGCACGTCGCGCAGCAGCGCGACAGGCCGCACCAGCCGGCCCGGCAGCGCGCCGTGCACGATCCACACGTTGATCCGCGTCTCCAGCCCCGCCGTTTCCACCACCCTCAGCGCATCGCGATGCGCACTGCGCGCCAGCGCGTTCGGCGGCGCAATGCCGATGCCGGCGCCGCGCGCGGCCGCCTGAACGGGCTGTTCGTCGGCGGCGGCGCGCTCGGCGCGGCGCTCGCGGGCAGCGCGTGGGCCTGGGGCGGATGGAGTGCCGTGTGTGGGGTCGGGGTCGGATTCGCGTTTGCCGGCGCGGCAGCCCTGTTCGAGCTCTCGGCCGGACGCCGGACCGGCGCGGCTGCGTCGATTCGCCCGCGCATGTGAAGCGGACGCGAAAAGACGAACGCCCCGCCCTCTTGCAAGGGACGGGGCGTTCGGCGTGCCTCGGTCAGCCCGGAATCAGTGACGGACCAGCGCCATCATCGCGCCGAAGCCGACGAACAACCCGCCCGTCAGCCGGTTGAAGACCTTCGCGACGCTCTGGCTCTTCAGCGTCGCGCCGATACGCGTGCCGAACGACGCGTAGACGAGATACCAGCTCACCTCGATCACCGCGAACGTGACGACGAGGATGCCGATCTGCGGCAGCGTCGGCTCGGCCGCGTTGATGAACTGCGGCAGCAGCGCAGCCGCGAACAGGATCGCCTTCGGGTTGCTGCCCGCAACCAGGAAGCCGTTGCGGAACAGCGTCCAGCGCGACGCCGGCGCAGCCTGGCGCGACACGGTTTCGACGTCGGCGGCCGACGGCGCGTCGTCCACGCGCGCGCGCCACGCCTTCACGCCGAGATAGACGAGGTAAGCCGCACCCGCGAAACGCAGCGTATTGAACATCGCCGGCCATGCCTCGAGCACCGCGCCGAGCCCCGCCGCCGACACCGACAGCATCAGCACCAGCGCGGTCAGGCAGCCGGCCATCGTCGCCGACGAGCGCCGCAGCCCGTGCCGCGCGCCGTGCGTCATCACGAGCAGCATGTTCGGGCCAGGAATCGCCGACACGACGAACACCGTCGCCACGAAAAGCCACCACGTATGCAGGTTCATGACCGCCTCAGCCTGAAAGAAAGAAGAAAGAAGAAACGCTGATTATGCCGTGCGCACCGCGCTTCTGTCGCGCCCGGGATCAGCGGCCCGCGCGGCGCAGCGCGACTTCGCCGAGCACCGCGAAATCCTGCTCGCCGCCGCCGTGCGCGAGCGCGTCGAGCAGGCTGTCGCGCACGACGCTCGCCACCGGCAGCGGCACCGACGTGGCGTCGCCGGCCTCCAGCGCGAGCCGCACATCCTTCAGCCCGAGGCGCGCCTTGAAGCGCGCGGGCTCGTAGCGCCGCTCGGCGATCATCGAACCGTAGCCTTCGTAGACGGGCCCCGGAAACACGCTGTTCGTGATCACGTCGAGGAAGTCGCGCATCGCGACGCCATGCGCGCCGAGCAGCGCGGACGCCTCGCCGAGCGTCTCGATCGCCGACGCTAGCGTGAAGTTCGCGGCGATCTTCGCGACGTTCGCATGCTGCGGCAACGAACCGAAGCGCCAGGTTTTCTGGCCGATCGCGTCGAACAGCGGCTGCACGCGGTCGATCGCCTCGGCGGGACCGCCCGCCATGATCGTCAGGCGCGCGGCGGCCGCGACGTCGGGCCGGCCCATCACCGGCGCGGCGACGTAGTCGAGGCCGCGCGACGCGTGTGCATGCGCGAGCGATTCGGCCAGCGCGACCGACACCGTCGCCATGTTCACGTGGATCAGGCCGCGCGGCGCCTGCGCGAGCAGCGCGTCGTCGAACACGGCGCGCACGGCCGCGTCGTCGCCGAGCATCGAGAACACCGCGTCGCCGCGAAACGCATCGGCCGGCGTGTCGACGATCTGCGCGCCGAATGCCGCGAGCGGCTCGGCACGCTCGCGCGAACGGTTCCAGACCCGCACCGTGTGGCCCGCCTTCAGCAGGTTCGTCGCGATCGCCTGCCCCATTTCGCCCAGCCCGATAAACCCGAGATCCATTGCCCGCTCCTTCGCTCCGTGAAGCGGGGAGTTAAACACAGATGCCGGCCGTCTGCAGCGCCTGCCTTCGGCCATGCGCGGTGCGATACTGCACGGATGGCGACCGCGACCTTCCGCTTCCATGGCGAACTGAACGCCTTTCTCCCGCGCGCACAGCGCGACCGCGCGTTCGGGCACGCGTGCGCACGCGATGCGACGGTGAAGCACGCGATCGAGGCGCTCGGCGTACCGCATACCGAAATCGGCCGGCTCCGCGTGAACGACACGCCGGCCGCGCTCGACCGCCCGCTCGACGACGGCGACCGTGTCGAAGCCTTTCCGGAGCGCGCGCAGCCGGCGGCGAACGGTGCAACCGCGCCGCAACCGGAACAATGGCGCTTCGTCGCCGACGCGCATCTCGGCGGCCTCGCGCAACTGCTGCGCCTCGCCGGCTTCGACACCTGCTACGACAACCACTACCGCGACGACGAGCTCGCGGCGCTCGCCGGCCGCGAGGGCCGGATCGTGCTGACCCGCGACCGCGAGCTGCTCAAGCGGCGCGCGGTCGCACGCGGCTGCTACCTGCACGCGCTGCAGCCGGCCGACCAGCTACGCGAGCTGTTCGAGCGGCTCGACCTCGCGCCGCACATGCGGCCGTTCCGGCTGTGCCTGCGCTGCAATGCTCCGCTGCATCCGCTCGACGCGGCCGCTGCCGCGCCGCGCGTGCCGGACGGCGTCCGGCAGCGGCACCGGCGCTTCGCCGCGTGCGACGTGTGCCGGCGCGTGTTCTGGGAAGGCTCGCACTGGCGGCGCATGCGTTCGGTGGTCGACGCGATGCGCGCGCCGGCGCCTCTGTCCGGCCGTGGCGACGCCTGAAAAAACAAAACCCCGCATGCCGAAGCATGCGGGGTTTTTCGACGGACGGCCGGCAATGCCGGCCCCGGGGCGAAGCGCTTAGTTTGCCGCGCCCTTGTCGTTCGTGCCAGCAGCCGAAGCAGCAGCGGCCTTCGCCTTGCCCTTCGCCGAACCGTGGGTCTTCAGTTGGTGTTTCGGCTTGCTGTGATCCTTCTTCATCGGTGCCGAAGCGGGAGCCATCGCGTCGCCTACCGGCGCCGATGCCGTCTCCTGTGCGAATGCCGAAACCGATGCGAGTGCGAATGCTGCGGTCATGATCGAAGCGAGCGTCTTCTTCATTGTTCTTCCTTTAGCGGAGAAATAGTCAAACGTACCGGTAAGAGATGCGAGGCATTCGCATCGGAACGCCAGTCGCGCCGGGGTTTCCGGCCGCCGCCGGGCGGCCGGCTTGCGCCGTTTCGCCGCGACAAAGACTGACGTACTGGCTCCATAACGCGCCGCCGTCGCGGCGAGTTGACACGCGGCTCGCGCGTCTCGGGTTTTCCCCGACGACGCCGGCTTCCGGCCACCCCGGCAGGCGTATCCGCCATCGCGGGGCCCGTCCGCCGGCGGCCGCGGCGGCCCGGCAAACCGGCTCTCGCGCGCTGCCCCGCGACGCTATACTGGGCGTCCATCCGTCCCTTTCCCCGGAAACCGGATCGCGGCCGGTCGCCAGACCGCCGCCGTCGCGAGGCGCTCAAATTGCCCGATCACAATCTGGACAAACTGAAAATCGACCGGCGTCCGATCGCACCGGCGCCACGCCGGCGCCGGTGGGTCCGCTATGCGGTCGCCGCCGCACTCGCCGTCGTCGCGATCGTCGCCGGCGTCGCGCTCACGGGCCGGCCGACGGTCGAAACCACGTCCGTCACGTCCGCGTACCCGTACCAGAACGACACGCAACTCAATGCGACCGGCTACGTCGTGCCGCAGCGCAAGGCCGCGGTCGCGTCGAAGGGCCAGGGGCGCGTCGAATGGCTCGGCGTGCTCGAAGGCACGCGCGTGAAGAAGGACGAGATCATCGCGCGCCTCGAAAGCCGTGACGTCGAGGCGTCGCGGGCACAGGCGCTGGCGCAGGCGAAGGTCGCCCGTGCGAACCTCGGCGTGCAGCAGGCCGAGCTGAAGGACGCCGAAATCGCGTTGCGCCGCACTGCGGCGCTCGCGCCGAGGGGCGCCGTGCCGGCCGCGCAGCTCGACATCGATACGGCCCGCGTGAACAAGGCGCGTGCGTCGCTCAGCAGCGGCGAGGCCACGATCGTGTCCGCCGACGCCAACGCGCAGGCCGCGCAGGTCGCAGTCGACCAGACGGTGATCCGCGCGCCGTTCGACGGGATCGTGCTCGCGAAGCACGCGAACGTCGGCGACAACATCACACCGTTCTCGTCCGCGTCGGACAGCAAGGGCGCGGTCGTGACGATCGCCGACATGGACACGCTCGAGGTCGAAGCCGACGTCGCCGAATCGAACATCGCGAAAATCCGCGCCGAGCAGCCCTGCGAGATCCTGCTCGACGCGCTGCCCGACCTGCGCTTCGCGGGCCGCGTGTCGCGCATCGTGCCGACCGTCGACCGCTCGAAGGCCACCGTGCTCGTGAAGGTGCGCTTCGTCGACCGCGACGACCGCGCGCTGCCCGACATGAGCGCGAAGATCGCGTTTCTGTCGAAGCCCGTGTCGGCGCAGGACCGGCAGCCCGTGACGGCCGTACAGGCAAGCGCGGTCGTCGAGCGCGACGGCCGGCCGGTCGTGTTCGTCGTGAAGGACGACACCGTGCACGCGGCGGCCGTCACGGCCGGCATGCGGATCGGCGAGCTCGTCGCGATCCGCGGCGTGAAACCCGGCGACACGATCGTGCTCGCGCCGGGCGCGAAGCTGAAGGACGGCGCGAAAGTGACCGTCGCGAAGAAGTAGCCGCCAGCGTGAACGACGCGCCGCCGCCCCTCGTCGAGATCAGCCACGTCGCGAAGTCGTACCGGCGCGGCAACCAGATCGTGCCCGTGCTGACCGACATCACGCTCGACATCGGCGAAGGCGACTTCGTCGCGCTGATGGGGCCGTCGGGTTCCGGCAAGAGCACGCTGCTGAACCTGGTGGCCGGCATCGACCGGCCCGACAGCGGCGAGCTGCACGTGGGCGGCCTCGATATCTCGCAGCTCGCGGAGGCGCAACTGGCCGAATGGCGCGCGGCGAACGTCGGCTTCATCTTCCAGTTCTACAACCTGATGCCCGTGCTCACCGCGTTCGAGAACGTCGAGCTGCCGCTGATGCTCACGCACCTGTCGCGCCGCGAGCGGCGCGAGCGCGTCGAGCTGGTGCTCGACATGGTGAACCTCGGCGACCGGACCAGCCACTACCCGTCCGAGCTGTCGGGCGGCCAGCAGCAGCGTGTCGCGATCGCTCGCGCGCTGATCACCGATCCCGTGCTGATCGTCGCCGACGAGCCGACCGGCGACCTCGACCGCGCGTCGGCCACCGACGTGCTCGCGATGCTGCAGCGGATGAACGCCGAGCTCGGCAAGACGATCATCATGGTGACCCACGACGCGCATGCGGCCGGCGCCGCGCGGTCGCTCGTGCATCTGGAAAAAGGGGAGCTGATCGATGGGCACGCCGGCTGACCGGCTGCGGGAGCGCGCGCGATGTACGTGCTGAAACTGATCGCGCGCAACACGCTGCGGCACCGGCTGCGCACGCTGCTGACCGTGCTCGGGCTCACGATCGCGGTGCTGGCGTTCGGGCTGCTGCACACGGTCGTCGACGCGTGGTACGCGGGCGCGGCCGCCGCGTCCAGCGGACGGCTCGTCACGCGCAATGCGATCTCGCTGGTGTTTCCGCTGCCCGTCAGCTACGAGAACCGGATACGCGGCGTCGAAGGCGTGACGGCCGTGGTCCGCTCGAACTGGTTCGGCGGCATCTACCGCGACCCGAAGAACTTCTTCGCGAGTTTCGCGGTGTCGGAGAACTATCTCGACCTGTATCCGGAATTCATCCTGCCCGCGCAGCAGCGCGCCGACTATGACCGCGACCGCCGCGGCTGCCTGGTCGGACGCCAGCTCGCGACGCAGTTCGGCTTCAAGATCGGCGACGTGATCCCGCTCAAGGGCACGATCTATCCCGGCACGTGGGACTTCGTCGTGCGCGGGATCCTCGACGGCCGCGACGATTCGACGATCACGCGCCAGCTGGTGTTCCACTGGGACTACCTGAACGAGACGGTGCGCCAGCGCACGCCGAAGCAGGCCGACCAGGTCGGCGTATTCGTGCTCGGCGTCGCGAATCCCGACGACGGCGCGACGATCGCGCGCAACGTCGACGCGGTGTTCAAGAACTCGCTCGCGGAGACGCTGACCGAGACCGAGCAGGCGTTCCAGCTCGGCTTCGTCGCGATGTCGAACCAGATCATCGCGGCGATCCGCCTGGTGTCGTACGTGGTGATCCTGATCATCATGGCCGTGATGGCCAACGCGATGGCGATGAGCGCCCGCGAACGTACGGCCGAATACGCGACGCTGAAGGCGCTCGGCTTCGGCCCCGGTTTTCTCGCGCTGATCGTATTCGGCGAATCGGTCGTGATCGCGGTGGCCGGCGGCGGGCTCGGGATACTCGCGACGCCGCCCGCCGCGAGCCTGTTCAAGCAGGCGGCCGGCGGCATCTTCCCGGTATTCAGGGTGTCGACCGAGACGGTCGTGCTGCAGGCCGCGTGCTCGGTCGCGGTTGGCGTCGCGGCGGCGATCGTGCCGGCGTGGCAGGCGGCGCGCGTGCGCGTCGTCGAAGGCCTGCGGGCGATCGGGTAGAAGCATGGCGATCCCGCTCACCTACATCGCGCGCAACCTGTGGACCCGGCGGCTCACCACCGCGCTCACCGCGGGCGGGATGGCGCTCGTGATCTTCGTGTTCGCGACGGTCCAGATGCTCGACGCGGGGCTCACGCAGACGCTCGTGTCGACCGGCGAACCCGACAACGCCGTGGTGATCCGCAAGGGCGCCGAAACCGAGATCCAGAGTTCGATCGACCACCAGCAGGCCAACGCGCTCGAGATGCACCCGGCCGTCGCGCTCGGCCGCGACGGCCGGCCGCTCGTGTCGAAGGAAGCGGTCGTGCTGATCTCGCTCGTGAAGACGTCGAGCGGCAAGCCGTCGAACGTCGTGATCCGCGGCGTGTCGCCGTCCGGCCTCGCGCTGCGCCCGCACGTGAAGCTGGTGGCCGGCCGCATGTTCGTGCCCGGCTCGTCGGAAATCATCGTCGGCAGCGCGATCGCGAAAGGCTTCAGCGGTACGCAGCTCGGCGACAGCCTGCATTTCGCGCAGCGCGACTGGACCATCGTCGGCATCTTCGACGCGGGCGGCAGCGGCTTCGATTCGGAAATCTGGGGCGACGTCGACCAGCTGATGCAGTCGTTCCGGCGCACGAGCTATTCGTCGATGGTGCTGCGCATCCCGGACGCCGACGGCTTCGCGCGCTTCAAGGCCGACATCGACGTCGACCCGCGGCTGACCGACGAGGCGAAACGCGAGCAGACCTTCTACGGCGACCAGTCGAAGGCGCTGTCGACGTTCATCAACATCCTCGGCATCACGCTGTCGACGATCTTCTCGATCGCCGCGATGATCGGCGCGATGATCACGATGTATGCGTCGGTCGCGAACCGCGTCGCCGAGATCGGCACGCTGCGCGCGCTCGGCTTCAAGCGCATGAACGTGCTCGCCGCGTTCCTGCTGGAAGCGCTGCTGCTCGGCTTCGTCGGCGGCGTCGCGGGGCTCGCGTGTGCGTCGCTGATGCAGTTCGCGTCGTTCTCGACGACCAACTTCCAGACCTTCTCGGACCTGTCGTTCCGTTTCGTGCTGACGCCCGCGATCGTCGTGAAGACGCTGCTGTTCTCGCTCGTGATGGGGCTCGTCGGCGGGTTCCTGCCGGCGATGCGCGCCGCGCGGCTGAAGATCGTCGACGCGCTGCGCGCGCAGTGACGCGCGCGGCCGCTCAGCGCTCGCGCGGCACCCACGCGCCGTGGAACCCGGCCGGCACGCGGCGCGGCAGGTGTACGGTCGCGACCGGCCCCGCATCGATCGCGCGCGCATCGAGGATCACGACGTCGCTCGTATCCGTCGCCGCGCGGTACACCATCACCAGCAGCCAGCCGTCGTCCTCGTCGATGCCGCCCGGGCGCGGCACGAACACGGGCTCGCCGTTCTGGTCGCCTGCCGGCACCGCGTAGCGTGTCGTCGTGCCGCGCGCGTGGTCGAAGCGCATCACGCCGCGCATTTCCGCATTGTTCGGCTGTTCGGCCGCATACAAATAGCGGTAGCGCCGCCCCGTCCGGCTTTCGTTGATGCGCGGCAGCTCGATGCCGCCGTCGGCGAGCGGCCCTTCGTCGATCAGCCCGTGCGCCGTATCGATCACGTAGCGCCACAACTCGCCGACCGGGTTGTCGGCAAAGCGGCCCGTGCGCGCGTCGAGCCGCAGGTACCACGGATAGCGCACCGCATCGAGCACGATGCACGATTCGTCGCAGTCGTACGCGTTCACGACGTGCAGGATGAAGCACGGCTCGACGCCGAACCAGCGCACGTCGCCGCCGTGGCGCGCGATCACGCCGATGCGCGCCGCCCGGTCGTCGTGCCAGCGCAGCGGCATCCGGTGGCCCTGCTTCAGCATCGAGAAGTCGTAGCCGACGTTCAGGTCGAGCAGCAGGCTGCGGGTTGCCGTGATCGCGAGGTCGTGCATCATCGACGGCGCGGGCACCTCGATCGCGAGGTCGACGCGCTGCCCGCCCTGCGCGTCGACGACGCCGTAGCGCAGCCACGGCGCGCGCCAGTCCGCGCGAAACGCGATCAGTTCGCCCGTTTCCGGGTCGACCTTCGGATGCGCGGTCATCCCGCCGTCGAAGCCCGCGTGCCGCGCCGACACGCCGAGCGAATCGAGCGCGGCGGTGATCGCGAACGGCGCGCCGCCCTCCGCCAGCGCGAGCAATTCGCCGGCGTGCCGCAGCACGTTCACGTTCGGATTGGTGTCGGGCAGATGCGGCGCCTGCGCCGGCGCATGCACGGCGGCCCAGCGGCGCGTGCGCGCCCAGCGGTTCCGGTAGCCGGCCGCGCGGCCGGCTTCGAACGCGATCGCGTGCAGCATCGCGGCCTCCGGCCACCACGACAGCACGTCGTTCCCTTCGAAGCGCCCGCCCGGCGGATTCGGGCCGTTGCGCAGCAGCGTGCCGTCGAGTTCGCGCGGGATGGCGCCGGTCACGCGCAGGTCGACGACGTCGACTTCATCGGCAACCGGCGCGATCGCGCCGCGGTTCAGGTCAAATGTGGTCATCGCATCGAGCGTTCCGTCAGCAGTCTTCGGTGGACGGCGGCAGGTCGCCGCGCGCCAGCGCAAGTGCATGGTCGCGCACGTCGTCCGGCCAGCCGGCGATCAGCTCGGCCAGCCGTGCCGGGTCGTTCGCATACAGCGCCCGCGCGGCCTCTTCGAAACCGGGCAGGTCGCCCGCCATCGCCGACATGAAGTGGTACGCGCGCGCCTGCGCGTCGCGGCGTCGGTCGGCCGCAGCATGCGTGCGCCGCGCGTCCTCGACGAGCTTGCGCAGCGCGACCGACGCGCCGCCTGGCTGCGCGCAGAGCCATTCCCAGTGACGCGGCAGCAGCGTGACCTCGCGCGACACGACGCCAAGCTTCGGCCGGCCGCGGCCGCGCTGCTCGCCCGTGCCGGCCGGCTCGCCGGCGGCACCGGGCGCGTCGCCCGGCGGCGGTGCATAGCGCGCGCGGATATCGTCCGCCGTGCCGCGCAGGTCGAGGTCGATCGAGCGGCCCGTCGCGTCGTCGAAGATCAGGATCGTGCCGGACATTGCGTCGCCGGCTTGCCTGACCGCGAGCGCAACCGTCGCGAGCGGGCCCGACGCGAGTCGCCGATGGCCGTCGAAGGCCGTGTACGAAGGAAGAAGCGTGGAGGTTGTCATCGTGGTCGCCCGCAGGCAGGAATCGGAATGGCGTTATTTTTATCCGGGTATAAATAGGCTGTCAATATCATCCGGGTAAAAATATGGCCACCGCCCGCCCTTTGGGCGACCGCATTGCGCGGTCAGATCGTCCGGGCCGGAATCGCCAGGCCACGCGCGCTTGCGAGTACGTCGTCGAGCGTGACATGTCCTTCGAACGCCGACGACGCCGGCAGCGGCAGGTTTTCCTCGACTGCATGCGCGAAGTGCACGCCTGCGTCGTCGGCGAGCCGCGCACGCAGCGCGGCGATGCGCGGGAACGCATCGTGCTCGAACACCGCGTGATAGTCAGCCCAGCGGGCGATCCCGGCGAAGTACGCGTCGGCCAGCGTGCGCCGCGCGCCCAGCAGCCATGGGCCCTCGCCTCGCGCGAGCAGCGCTTCGAGATGCCGGTGCGCCTTCAGCACCTTGCCGCGACCGTATGCCTGCAAGGCCGCTTTCTCGGCGCCTTCGCTGCCGTGTTCGTACACATGCCAGAGCGCACCGAACGCGCTGAAGAACGTCGTGTTCAACCAGGCCAGCATCCGGTTCAGCCGGTCGAAATCCGTGCTGCCCTGGCGGAACGCGAGGCCGCTGTCGAGCGCTAGCGCGCCGACGTGGCCCAGGATCGCGAGGCTTTCGGTCAGCACGTCGCCGTTCGCGGTCACGAACGCCGGCGTCTCGGCGGCGGGATTCAGCACGAGGAACGCGTCGCTCGTCACAAGGCCCGGCATCGTGATGCGCGACAGCCGGTACGGGTGGCCGGCCCATTCGAGCGCGACGATCGAGCCGAACGAGCAGCCGGCGGGAATGCCGTAGAGAAGGATCGGGGACATCGGGGTATTCCGCAGAAGTTGAACGAGCGGTCATGCTCCCACGGCGAACGATGACGCAGTAGCCACTAGAATCGAAACCTGTCGTTTCTTCTGGTGGACGCTGACAGTGAATCTGAACGATCTCTATCTGTTCGTGCAAGCGGTCGACGCAGGCAGCATGTCGGCGGCAGCGCGCCGGCTCGACCTGCCGAAATCGACGGTGAGCAAGCGCGTTGCCGAGCTCGAGCGCACGCTCGGCGCGCGGCTGGTGCATCGCACGTCGCGCAGTTTCCGGCTGACGCCGGTGGGCGCCGAATTCTTCGAGCATGCGCGCGCGGCCGTGATCGAGGCCGAAAGCGCGCGCGACGCGGTACTGCGGCAGGCCGCCGAACCGGCCGGCATCGTGCGGATCACGAGTTCGGTGCCGGTGGCGCAGCACATCCTCGCGCCCTGCCTGCCGGCGCTGGCCATCGCGCACCCGAAGCTGCTGCTGCAGATTCATGCGAGCGACCGCCTCGTCGACATCGCGCAGGAAGGCTTCGACATCGCGGTGCGCAGCCATTTCGCCCCGCTCCCCGATTCCGCGCTCGTGCAACGGCCGCTCGCGACGTCGCCGATCATCGTCGTTGCATCGCCGGGCTATCTCGCGCGTGCCGGCGCACCGGACGAGCCGGCCGACCTCGCACGGCACGACGGGCTCCACCCGGGCCAGCAGGCGTGGCGGCTGCAGCGCGGCGGCGACACCGTCGACGTGGCGCCGCGCATCCGCCTGCAGGCCGACGAATCGACGCTGCTGCTGCAGGCTGCGATGGCCGGTCTCGGCATGGCCTGCCTGCCCGACTGGATCGCGGGCGATGCACTTGCGTCCGGCGCGCTCGCGCGCGTGCTGCCCGGCTGGCGGGCGGGCACCGTCACGACGACGCTGCTGATGCCGCACCGGCGCGGCCAGTTGCCCGGCGTGCGCGCCGCCGTCGAGTTTCTCGCGCGCCACGTGGAGCGCCATCATGGCGCCGGGGTGGACGGCATGCGCGCCGGGGCGTTCGACTGACTTGATCGATTCAAATGCTGAATCGATCAAGTCAGTAATTGGCATGAAAGCGCAGATATCGACATGACAGAATGGCCCGGACGCCCTGCCTGCATCGGCGTCCGGCGCCCGGCCTCCGGCCGGCCGAACCTGCACAAATAACGCGCGCACCCGACGCGCCTGCCGCACGACGGCACCTTCCGCCTTTCGGAGGAGACAGTCATGAATCCGCTTCAAGCGCTGCCGGCGTCTGCGTCGGCAACGGTCCGGCGCACACGCGTGCGCTGGCTCGTGCTGGCCGTCCTGTTCGCGGTCACGACGATCAACTACGCGGATCGCGCGGCGATCGCGATCGCGGGCCCGAGCCTCGCCCGCGCGCTGCACCTGAGCCACGTGCAGATCGGCTTCATCTTCTCCGCGTTCGGCTGGTCGTACGTGGTCGCGCAACTGCCGGGCGGCTGGCTGCTCGACCGCTACGGGTCGCGCATCGTCTATGCGTTCAGCATTTTCTTCTGGTCGCTGTTCACGCTGTTGCAGGGTGGAATCGGCTTCTTCGGCGGCGCGGCCGCGTTCGCGTTGCTGTTCGGGCTGCGCTTCCTGGTCGGCGCGGCCGAGGCGCCGTCGTTCCCGGCCAACAGCCGGATCGTGTCCGCGTGGTTCCCGGCTGCCGAGCGCGGCACCGCGTCGGCGATCTTCAACGCCGCGCAGTACGCGGCGACCGTCGTGTTCGCGCCGCTGATGGGCTGGCTCGTGCATGCGTTCGGCTGGCAGTCGGTGTTCGCAGTGATGGGCGTGCTCGGGTTCGCGTTCGTCGCGGTGTGGAACCGCACGATGTACGACCCGAAGGACCATCCGAGCATCAACCGCGCGGAACTCGACTACCTCGCCGAAGGCGGCGCGCTCGTCAACATCGACCAGGCGACGGGCGCGCACGGCGGCGGCCCGTCGATGCGTCACGTGAAGGCGCTGCTGAAGAGCCGGATGCTGATCGGCGTGTACGTCGCGCAGTACTGCATCAACGCGCTCACCTATTTCTTCATCACGTGGTTTCCCGTCTATCTCGTGCAGGCGCGCGGGATGTCGATCCTCAATGCGGGGCTCGTCGCGTCGATCCCGGCCGTGTGCGGGTTCCTCGGCGGGATTCTCGGCGGCGTCGTGTCCGACGCGCTGCTCAAGCAGGGCCGGTCGCTGTCGGTCGCGCGCAAGGTGCCGATCGTGTTCGGCATGCTGCTGTCGATGTCGATGATCGTCTGCAACTACACCGATTCGCACGTGCTCGTCGTGCTGTTCATGGCGCTGTCGTTCTTCGGCAAGGGGCTCGGCGCGCTCGGCTGGGCCGTCAACGCGGACACCGCGCCGCGCCAGATCGCGGGGCTCAGCGGCGCGCTGCTCAACACGTGCGGCAATCTGTCGAGCATCACGACCCCGATCGCGATCGGCTACATCGTCGACCGCAGCGGCTCGTTCAACGGCGCGCTCGTCTATGTCGTCGCGCACGCGCTCGTCGCCGTGATCTGCTACCTGTTCGTCGTCGGCGAGATCCGCCGCGTCGAGCTTCATTGAACGGCGCGGGCCGCGCCGGCGCGTCCGGCGGCCCGCGCACCACCGGAACCAGGAGCGAACCGATGTCCGAACCCAGCCGCGCCGGCACGCCGCGCGTCACGCGCATGCAGGTGATTCCCGTCGCCGGCCGCGACAGCATGCTGCTCAACCTGTGCGGCGCGCACGCGCCCTACTTCACGCGCAACCTCGTGATCCTCGACGACGGCAGCGGGCACACGGGCGTCGGCGAAGTGCCCGGCGGCGAAGGGATCCGCCACGCGCTCGAGCGCATGACGGATCTCGTGGTCGGCCAGTCGATCGGACGCTACCAGGCGACGCTCAACGCGGTGCGCGCGGCGCTGTCCGGCGCGGGTGCAGGCGCGGGCCGCACGATCCGGCACGAGGTGACGTCGGCCGGCGAAGCGGCCGTACTGCGCCAGCCGCACGAGATCAACCTGCGGCTCGACAACGTGATCACCGCGATCGAGGCCGCGCTGCTCGACCTGCTCGGCCAGCATCTCGACGTGCCGGTCGCGGCGCTGCTCGGCGAAGGCCAGCAGCGCGACGCGGTGCCGATGCTCGCGTACCTGTTCTACATCGGCGACCGGCGCCGCACCGACCTGCCGTATCGCGACGAGACGCACGCGGCGGACGCGTGGTTCCGGCTGCGCAACGAAGCGGCGCTGACGCCGGCCGCGATCGCGCGGCAGGCCGAAGCCGCGGTCGAGCGCTACGGCTTCGCCGATTTCAAGCTGAAGGGCGGCGTGATGGCCGGCGCCGACGAGATGGAAGCGATCGCGGCGATCAAGGCGCGTTTCCCGGACTCGCGCACGACGCTCGACCCGAACGGCGCGTGGTCGCTCGACGAAGCCGTCGCGCTGTGCCGCGGCCAGGGCCACCTGCTCGCGTACGCGGAGGATCCGTGCGGACCGGAAGGCGGCTATTCGGGCCGCGAGGTGATGGCCGAATTCCGCCGCGCGACGGGCATCCCGACCGCGACCAACATGATCGCGACCGACTGGCGGCAGATGGATCACGCGGTGCGGCTGCAGGCGGTCGACATTCCGCTTGCCGATCCGCACTTCTGGACGATGCAGGGCTCGGTGCGGCTCGCGCAGTTGTGCCGCGACTGGGGGCTCACGTGGGGCTCGCACTCGAACAACCATTTCGACGTGTCGCTCGCGATGTTCACGCATGCGGCAGCGGCCGCGCCCGGCACGATCACCGCGATCGACACGCACTGGATCTGGCAGGAAGGCGACGCGCGGCTCACGCGCGAGCCGCTCGCGATCGTCGGCGGCAAGGTCGCCGTGCCGGAACGGCCGGGGCTCGGGATCGAGCTCGACATGGCGCAGGTCGAGGCCGCGCATGCGCTGTACAACGAGGTGGGCGGCACTGCGCGCGACGACGCGGTCGCGATGCGCTACCTCGTGCCGGGGTGGACGTACGATCCGAAGCGGCCGAGTATCGGGCGGGGGTGAAGGGAGCGGGGCTGGCGCATTTGGCCGGCTCGAACCCGACTGCAGGCCGCGCCGCCCGGGACGGTTACCCGACCGCGCGAACGGCCGCATCCTGCGGGCTGCCCGAATCCGCCAGAAACGGCCGGCGAACGGGGTCAATGGAAGAAGAGTTCCCGCATGCCGAAGGTGTGATGCGCTTCGGCAGCCATCAGCACCAGCAGCACCAGCAGGCACAGCGGCGGTATCAGGATCGCGTACACCAGCGCCAGCCGTTCCCACATCATGTGCATGAAAATCGACACGATCAGCCCGGCCTTGGCGATCATGAGCACGACGATCAGCACCCAGCGCAGCAGGCCCTGCACGCGGAAGTAGTCCACCAGGTACGACATCGTGCTCAGGACGAACAGCAGGGCCCAGATCTTCAGGTAGATGCCGATCGGATGCTGCTGGCCGTGCGCGGCGTCGGGTCGATGGGCGGGATCGGTATGGTCCATGGCCTGCCTCACCACAAATAGAACAGCGCAAAGATGAACACCCACACCAGGTCGACGAAGTGCCAGTACAAGCCGGCAATCTCGACGATCTGGAAGTTGCCGTGCTCGATGAACCCCGGGCGCAGGATCTTGCGTGCGATCAGCAGCAGGTAGATCACGCCGCAGGTCACGTGAAAGCCGTGGAACCCGGTGATCATGAAGAAGGACGCGCCAAACTGCGCCGCGCCCAGCGGGTTGCCCCAGGGGCGGATACCTTCATGGACGATCAGCTTGGTCCATTCGAGGGCCTGCATCGACACGAAGCTCGCGCCCAGCAGCGCGGTCGCCAGCAGCAGTGCGGCGGCGCGCTTTGCGTTGCGCCGGTAGCCGAAGTTGACGGCCATCGCCATGGTGCCGCTGCTGGTGATCAGGATGAACGTCATGATGGCGATCAGCAGCAACGGCACATCCACGCCGCCCACCGTGAGCCCGAACACCTTGGACGTGTCGGGCCACGGCGCCGTGGTCGACATGCGCACCGTCATGTAGCCGATCAGGAAGCTGCTGAAGATGAAGGTGTCCGACAGCAGGAAGATCCACATCATCGCCTTGCCCCACGGCACCTTGAAGGCTTCGCGGTCGGCCGACCAGTCCGTGACGATGCCGCGCCAGCCGTCGGGCCCGGCGTCGGTTGGGGCGGCGGCGGCGGATTCGGCGGGGCCGGTGGGTGCAGTCATGGCGCGGCTCCATACAGCGGCCCGCAGATGGCGGCGACGATCCCGGGGGTGAGCCACCACATCGCCGCCAGCAGCACGAGCCAGACAGCCAGCAGGAAATGCCAGTAGAGGGCGCACAGTGCGATGGCGCGCTGGGCCCGGAACGGGTCCGCGCGCCGCAGACGCGCGATCGTCATGACCCAGGCCACCAGCCCGCCCAGCACATGCAACCCGTGCAGGCCGGTGAGCAGGTAGAGGAAGCTATTGGACGGATTGACGGCGACGGTCTGCCCGGCCGCCGACAGCATGCGCCAGGCGGTCAGTTGCCCGAGCACGAACACGGCCGCCAGCACGCCGCCGGATACCAGCCACGCCGCGCGGTGCAAGGTCAACTGCCGGGCACGCTGCATCGCAATGCTCGCCAGCACCAGCACGCCGGTGTTCCACCACAGCAGCGCCGGATGCGGGATCGGCTGCCAGTCGGGTTCGCGCATGCGCATGCCATAGGCGAGCAGCAGCAGTGAAAACAAGGTCGTTGCCACCGCCATGAAGACGATCAGGCCGGTGCGGCTCGCATTCGGCAACACCGGCGGCGGTTCGGGAACGAAGGTGCGTGGCAGTGCGGTCATTCGTGTGCCTCGCCGGGTTGAAGCGTCGGGTGGGCCGGTTCAGGCGGCGTCGCAGGCGGCCGGTTTTGCGGGACGAAGTCTTCCTCGTGCCCCGGCGGGCTGTATTCGTACGCCCAGCGGTAGACGACGGGCGGCGCGGCGCCCCAGTTGCCGTGCGCTGGCGGCGTTTGTGGCGTCTGCCATTCCAGCGTGGTGGCCCGCCACGGGTTGCCGTCGGCACGCTTGCCGCGCGCAAGGCTCCACGCCAGGTTGTACAGGAACAGCAACTGCGCCGCCGCAACGATCAGCGCAACGACGGTGATGAACGTGTTGAGCGTCTGCGCCGAGTGTGGAATGAAGCTGTAGCCCTCATACGCGTAATACCGCCGCGGCATGCCCAGGATGCCGAGATAGTGCATCGGGAAGTAGATCGCATAGGTGCCGAGGAAGGTGATCCAGAAGTGCGCGCGCCCGAGCGTGTCGTCGAGCATGCGGCCCGTCACCTTCGGATACCAGTGGTAGATGCCGCCAAATACCACCAGGATCGGCGACACGGCCATCACCATATGGAAGTGCGCGACCACGAAATACGTGTTCGACAGCGGTATGTCCACGCTCACGTTGCCGAGGTAGAGCCCGGTCAGCCCGCCCAGGACGAAGGTGCTGACGAAGCCGATGGCAAACAGCATCGGCACGGTCAGGTGGATATCGCCGCGCCACAGCGTCAGCACCCAGTTGTAGACCTTGAGGGCGGTCGGGACGGCGATGACGAGCGTGGTCGTGGCGAAGAAGAAGCCGAAGTACGGATTCATGCCGGCGACGAACATGTGGTGCGCCCAGACCACGAAGCTCAGCACGCCGATGATGATGATGGCCCACACCATCATCCTGTAGCCGAAGATGCTCTTGCGCGCGTGCGTGCTGATGAGGTCGGACGCGATGCCGAAGGCCGGCAGCGCGACGATGTAGACCTCCGGATGCCCGAAGAACCAGAACAGGTGCTGGAACAGCAGCGGGCTGCCGCCGGCATGCTGGAGCGTCTGCCCCATCGACACCACGGCCGGGATGAAGAAGCTGGTGCCGAGCGTCCGGTCGAGCAGCATCATCACCGCCGATACGAACAGCGCCGGAAACGCCAGCAGCGCCATGATGGTCGCGACGAAGATGCCCCACACCGTGAGCGGCATGCGCATCAGCGTCATGCCGCGGGTGCGCGCCTGCAGCGTGGTGGTGACGTAATTCAGGCCGCCCATCGTTGCCGCGACGATGAAGATCGCCAGCGACACGAGCATCAGCACGATGCCCCATTCCACGCCCGGCGTGCCGGGCAGGATGGCCTGGGGTGGATACAGCGTCCAGCCCGCGCCGGTCGGCCCGCCCGGCACGAAAAAGCTCGCCGTCAGCACCAGCACCGCCAGCAGGTAGACCCAGTAGCTCAGCATGTTGAGGAACGGGAACACCATGTCGCGCGCACCCAGCATCAGCGGGATCAGGTAATTGCCGAAGCCGCCCAGAAACAGCGCCGTCAGCAGGTAGATCACCATGATCATTCCGTGCATGGTGACGAACTGGTAGTAGTGGTTGGCGTCGATGAAACTGAACTTGCCCGGAAAGCCGAGCTGCAACCGCATCAGGTCCGACAACACGAGGCCGACCAGGCCGATGGCGATGGCCGTCAGCGAATACTGCACGGCGATGACCTTGTGGTCCTGGCTCCAGACATAGCGGGTCCAGAAGCTCTGCGGGACGTGGTCGGTGTGCGCGTAGGTCATTGCGTCTGCTCCGCTAGGGCGAGGGGTTGGCTGCGCTGCCGGCGGCCGGGCCGCCTTGCGATTCGATGTAGGCCACCAGCGCGGTCAGCTCCTGCTCGCTCAGGTCGAAATGCGGCATGATGGGTGCGAAGCCCTTCACGACGCGAGCCGTCGGGTTGCGGATGAAGGCGCGCAGATAGGCTTCGTCCACCTTCGCGGTGCTGCCGTCGGCCATCGTTTCGGTCTTGCCGTACAGGCCCTTCCAGGTGGGGCCCACGCGCGGACTGCCGTCCACGGTATGGCAGGCGATGCAGCCCTTGGCCGCCGCGAGCGTCTTGCCCTGGTCGGCAAGCGCCTGGGCGCCGCCGCCTGCAACGGCGGCCGCGGCCTGCACCCTGGCCTGCTGCCGCTGCGCGAACGTGCCCTGCTGCGCCAGCCAGCGCGAGAACGTTGCTTCGTCTTCCACCACCACCACGCCGCGCATGTTGGAATGCCCGATACCGCAAAGCTGCGCGCACAGGATGTCGTAACGACCTGCCTTGGTCGGCGTGAACCAGAAGGTGGTCACCATGCCGGGCACCATGTTCATGCGCGCACGGAACGGCGGGACGTAGAAGTCGTGCAGCACGTCGCGCGACCGTGTCAGGACCTGGATCGGCCGGTTCAGCGGCAAGTGCACCTCGGGCGTCTCGATCAGGTAGTTGTCACGGCCGTTGGGGTCGCCGGGGTTCAGGCCGAAGGGGTTGTCGTTGCTGATGTAGCGCACGTCCGTCGTGCCCAGCTTGCCGCCGGGGCCGGCAAAGCGGAAGCGCCATTGCCATTGCTGGCCGAGCACCTCCATCTGCAGCACGTTGCGCGGCGGCCGTATGTAGTCCGCGTAGACGAAGAGCCCCGGTGCCAGCAACGCCGCCACGCCGACAGCGGTGAGGCCGATCAGCCACCATTCCAGCCGCTTGTTGTGCGGCTCGTAAGCAGCGCGATGACCGCTGCGGTGGCGGTAGCGCACCAGTGCGATCACGATGAACAGGTTGATCGCGATGAAGAACGCGCCGGTAATGACGATCGTGATCGTCAGCATGTCGTCCATGCGCACCCAGTTCGACGCGATCGGCGTGATCCACCACGGACTGGCAAAGTGAAACCCCACCGCCAATACGATGATCAGGATCAGGGCAATCGCAAGCGCCATAGCCCACCTCGCTGCGCGTCACTCGCTGGAGCCGCTGACACAACGCGCCTGGCGGCGTTGTGGTGCCGCCATGCCGCACTTCGGTACTGTCTGCGCCGGCACGTCCGGCCGGGACCGATTCGCCAGCGTTGTAAGCGGCTCTGGAACAAAGGTAGTCCTCTCCCCTGCGTCGTGCAAGGCAGCGCAACGGGGCGCGCGCCCCATGCGGATCGCGCGAATGCAGGGGTCACTAGCCGCGACGCAGTGCAAAACGACCGCCTCCGGCATGGGTTGCCAAGACGGCTGTTTCCCGAGGGCGTCGGGTGTTCAGGTTTGTTCACGTGTGCGACGTGCGCACACGTGAACAGACCCTATCGGCGCGGCGGGAATCAACGACGCGTCACTGCATCGCGTTCTGCGCGCGCCGTCGCGCCAGCGCGCCGTAGACGATGGCGGTGACCACACCGAACAGCAGGTTTGCCAACAAGGGGCCGGATCCGCGCTCCGAGACGAACCATGGGAACACGGCCGTCATGACATAGAAGTTCCACACATACGCGACGATCCCGAAGGCCACGCCGACGACAGCCTCCATGCCCATACTCGAATCGAAGTGGAAAGGCGCGATGATCGCTCCGAGCATCATCCCCATGATGGCGCCGAGCACGTAGTGCAGGAGCAGCGCCATCGCCACGATGCCAAGACTGAAGTCCGCCATCTGATTGAGCGCACTCGTGCCCATCACCATCGCCGCGATCTTGTGGGTCGGTTGCCACGGGCTTTCATCGAGCACCATGGTCGACCAGAAGAATTCCAGCACGATCACCAACGCACCGCCCGCAAGACCGGCCACGGCCGCAGCGAGCCAGTCGGGCACGCGCCGTTCCCAATGGTGTGATTGAATGTGCAGTTCCATACGACCTCCTCGCCGACAGTCCAACTTCAGCACTCAGGTACCGAAAGCGCCACTCGTCTGGCTTTAGCGCCACTCACGTCGAAAGTGCGTCCCTTGTGCGATTCAGCATGGCAGATATGAGGGCCAACGCAAGGTGCAAAAACCCTGCGCGTTGCATGGGGCAACATGCGTAGGGCGTCGACGCGATCGTTCCGGCAGCGTCCGTGCTCGACCAGTGCGCGAAGCGCGCATTCCGCGCGGAAAGGGTTCGAGGCCGCACGGCGAGCGTTTTCGGAGGCACTCGCAACAGCTTGCAGGAACGCGGTATGAGGAAGGAGCGGGAGTGGCTCCCGCGGTTTTGGATCGGATCCGGGGATGGCTCGGACTAGACTCAACCGCCACCAACGCGACCAAACAAAAAGCCGGCTCAAGGCCGGCTTTTTGTTTGCGAAGCATAAGGCTGCACTTTGTAAACGGAAGCATAACCCTGCACCCGGTGCAAAATTATCCTTCCTGTCTCACATGCGATCGAGCCCTTCGAAATCCGTTGGTGGAGCGGAGGAGGATCGAACTCCCGACCTTCGCATTGCGAATCAGAAGGACATGATCCAAAACAAAGGCTAATTGACCGATATTTGAGTTTTTGGGACACTGCCGGGACAATCACGTCCTAAACAGACCATGGCAACGTTCACCAAGCGCGGCGATCTTCAGTGGCAAGCCAAGATACGCCGGAAGGGCTACCCACAACAGTCGAAAACATTTGACACCCGGGCCGATGCTGAAAAATGGGCACGTGCGATCGAAAGTGAGATGGACCGGGGTCGCTTCGTCAGCAGCGCGGAGGCCGAAAGTACGACGTTCACGGAGGCGCTCAACCGCTACGAGCGCGAAATTGCGTCGAACAAGCGAGGCGCCACACAGGAGAAATCAATCATCCGCATGCTGCGAGATTCATGGCTGGCCAAGCGATCGCTCGCCGGTGTAAGGCGTGCCGACATCGCAAAGCTGCGCGATGAATGGTGCGAGACGCATAGCCCTGCAACCGTTGTCCGTCGCCTCGCGGTCATTTCACACCTCTTCACGATCGCGCGCAAGGAATGGGGACTCGAGAGTCTTTCCAACCCGGTCGAACTGGTTCGCAAACCTACGGTCAAGAATGAGCGCACCCGACGCATTTCCAACATCGAACCGGCCCCCCACAGAGGTACGTCGACCGACGAACTTGCTTACGTAAAGGCTGCGTCCGCGTCTGCTTTCTTGCCAGCCCTGATCGACATTGCAGTCGAAACGGCAATGCGAAGAAGCGAGTTGATTTCGCTCGGTCCGGCCCAAGTTGATCTAACAAAGCGCGTTGCGCGGCTCGCCATAACGAAGAATGGGACTGCGCGAGACGTCCCGCTTTCGAGCAAAGCGATTGCCGTCTTTGAAGAGCTAAGCAAGGATGAACGTGAACTGTTCTTCCCCCTCCGTGCCGACGCAGTGACCCGAGCCTTCGAAAGAGCAGTCGCACGAGCACGGAAAACGTACGAGGAGGATTGTGCTAGCAATGGCGCGCCCCCTGACCCGAAATTTCTCATCGACCTCTGTTTTCACGACTTGCGACATGAGGCCACGTCGAGGCTTGCCGAGAAGTTTCCTCTCCATGAGCTAGCGAAAATTACAGGCCATCGCGACACGAAGATGCTAATGCGGTACTACCACCCGAAGGCCGAAGACCTCGCCAAAAAGCTCGATTAGGATCAGGTGAAGGCGATCTCGCCCCTAACGGCGGACGTTCCGGGTTGGCTGCCCCGGAACGCCCGCGCCGGCGGCGCTCCGGTCAAACTCGCCCGCCCGCCTAACGACCGGCGAGTGGGTAAACCCCGGACAAATCGCGCCATGCGGCCGCTGGCCGCTCGCCGCATAGCCGGGTGCGTTTACGGTAACAGGACGAAGCCGTCCGGAGGGCTGCCCGCGCCCTATGGTTTGCAGGAAGAGCGTTAGTCGGGGCGCCCGGACTGGGTGGTCACGGCTACGCGGCGGTGCGTTGCTCGCCGGGAGTGCTCTTCGTCAGCCTTGCCGGTTAACGAAGAAATCAAATCTGTGCCATACGAGGTCCGCTTCGGACGTCGTTGGTTCAGTCGCCGACGCGGGCAGTCATGCTGCCAATCAAGGTGCACCCGCACTCGGTATGATGGCCGTGCAACGCGACGCGCTGGCCATCGATCGTCACCGTCGGATGCGCCTCGATAATTTTGTTGATGCCGTGCGGTCGACCGTCCGGATATTTTTCTGGACAGTCCACGAGGTCATGCAGGCGTGCAATCTTTTTGCCGTCGATGCTGTGGGTTTCCGAACCGGTGATCACTCGCCCGCCGTGCGAGGTTTCATCACCGACTACGATCATCTGTAATGCCATCTTGCTCCCCTTATAGCGTGACTGACTGCGACGCAGGCTCCGTGTCGTGCGCCGTCAGTATCTCAACCTCTGCCCAGACATTCATCGGGACCCGGGCGATGGCGACGCCGAACAATTCGTGCGACTGCTGACGCCGAGTTAGTAGATCATGGATAAACTGATGCCGATCAAAATCGATGCCGTACAGGTAGGTGTACTGGCAGAAAACCAGGCGATCCCCCGGCTCAGTGATTCCCCACTGCACCGCGCGGTGGTATCGGGGAATGAAGTCCTCAAACCGGTCAAAATAGGGGCGATCGCCGTTGGCATCACCGGACTCGATCAGTGCAGCAAGAATCTCGTCCGGCTCCGTATGTGCCGTGAGGACGTCAATATCAGCCTGCTCGAACTGGACCATGACGGAGCGGCATATCCGCGCGTTGGAGGTCGAATCGTTTTGGATGCGCTGCCACGCCTTGTGGCGCCCCCGATACATCCACTGCTCGATCGGGCTCATGAACATGGCGCGAACCTGCTCGCCCCATGCGTCAAAGACCACCCCGGTGTTACGCGGGTCAAAGAACCGGACCATAGCGGTCATGTTGTCGCCAATGTCCGCAAACAGGAACGCTTGCAGGTGCGTGACGAGCGCATCCATTTCGACCCGGCTCCAGATCAACGACAGACATGGACTTTGAATGTCGAGCTGATCGAGCTCCGCAAACCAGTCCGCATCCGTATCGCTCACTGGCACCAAGAACAGCGAAGCGGGTCCGAGCTCTTCTTCGGGCAGCCCGGCGAAAACGGAGCGGAACGGTACGCCGGAGCGTTCAAGTAAAGGCACGACCTTCGGCGGACATACCGCCGCGTCGATCAACCCCATCAGGCGCGCTGGCGGGGACGTAGTCTGTAGTTCCATCGAAGATCCAGATTAGCGGCTTCCAGCCCACTTCACGCCCAGCCGGCTTGGGTTTGGCCAGTGCCGAGGTCCAGTTGCGAAGCGTTTGATGCGAGGCCGAGATAGGCCTTGCGATTGTCCCCGCCTGCAAATATGACTCGCGGGAAACCATATCCCCCGGGTGCATATTCATGGAAATACGGTATCCGGAACCAGCAGCGGCTGTCGTGCACGTAGTCGTCAAACAGGGTAATGGCGGCCGCGGGCAACTTGTTCACGGCGTCGGGCGACGTATGTTGGCGCAGGAATGATTCCACGCCAGGCAATGGCGCAGCCATCACGTCGTCCTGCACTCGATAATGTTGCACAATCGTCGACCAGGTCGAGTTGAGCAATATTCCGCTATACGCAAGTGTGACGCAGGGAGAGTCGCTCCCCGGTTGATCGTGCGCGACAACAAGAGTTGGCGGCACCTTGATCATTTCGCCGCCGGGGATCACCACCGGACGATGTTCCGTGCGCTTCACATGCCACCGTTCGCACTGGTCCGGATACAGGTGCCCCAGAAGCAGCCGCATTTCTTCCGCGCCCTGCCGCAGGTCGGTCTGATCATTGGTCACAACATCCAGCGGTCCTTCCCCCGGACGCGCAGGCTTGGGCTTATTGACCCCGGGATGAGCGACCGCGCCGGCCAGTTGTTCGTTGCGCCGGTCCATTGCATCGCGAACCACCTTCACCTGTGGTGTCGAGCTCATGTACGACGCGTATCCGCCGATCGACGATGTCATAGCATTTGCCCGAAGGAGATCGTATTGCGACTGCAGTTTCTTCATCGTCGCATCGTTCTCTGCCGCCTTCGGGAGCGCCTGCTGAACCTTATGCGGCGTCATCTGGTCTTCGTGGGCGCGCTTGAAGAATGGCTGTCCGGTGACATAGCGCTGTGGATTTCCGATATCCGCACGCAGCGTTCGCCATGCCAACATCTGACCCAGTCCGACCTTCAGCGCGTCTTCTACGCTACTGACATTCTCCACGGTCTTGCGCCACGCATTGAACGCATCAATCAATGACGGGGCAAGCGCGAAGTCGGCAACCAAATCTGCGCGTTTGCTTATCGAATCACTATCCACCAGCGGCACACCATACGAGACCGCCTTCAGGTACATATCGTGCAGCGGGATCTGACTAAGCTTGTGGCTGTCGTCATTCGCTTTCGACGTGGCTCCTCCTTTGCCCTGTTCGTTGGGGGCGTAACCGCCACCCACGTCTGAATGGACGCCTGGATAGGCCACCTCTTCACGAATGCCGCCATCGTAGCTGTCCCCGTTGCGGATCGAGTCAAGCGGGAAACTCATTCGTTGCTCATGTACCGAGAACGCGTGATAACAAAATCGCACATCCTTCGGGATATTAAGCCTGCCGTCGTCAGCGAATGCGAAGTGTCCGTCGAACGCGCCGAAGTCCACGGTTGCGCGCGTCGAGTCGGGTGGTCCGACAGAGGCAACCGTATCAAAAAGACCGACGAAGTTGACCTTGTAGTTCAGTGCATACTTGCCAGTCTGGTAGCCAATCCGCCCATTCCGCGCCCATTCATTCATCAGCTTGTTCACGAACACGCGCGCGGATGCCGCCCCGCGGGAGAAGCCGATCACGTTGATCCAGATCTGCTTGACCGTCTGCGGATATCGTCCCTCATCGACGGCCTGCTTGTGGGCGAGACCCAGTCGATCGGTGCAGCCGACCAGCGGGAGTTTGTGGCCATCGGCTACGGCTGCGCAAATGTCGTTGGCTTTGTCATCCGGAATCAGGATCCGGGTTTTGTCCGTAGCAATGGCCTTGTAAATGGCATTCAGTACCCTTGTATAGCCCCACACGCAACGACTGCCGAAACCCTTTGCCATCGACTTACCATCAGTCGAGTACGCCAGCTCGCCAATCTCTTTAAACGGAGTACCGACGCCGGGAATGTAGAACGCGAAAATCCCCTCTTCGTTCTTATCCTGCGCTGCGTTGTAGAGTCGAGCAACGTTGCTATGTGTACGAACGAGCGAATCCCGCAACGGATTGGTCTGTACGTCGTTGTTGTTCGTGCCGTCAAAGAACAGTGTGATGTGGAGCGTCTGGGGGCAGGACATCAAAGCATCGCACACCAGCGCGCGCCCTTTTCTCAACGCCGTGACACTGCCCGCCACACGCCCTCCCTGAGGCATAGGGTCGGCCCATTTGAGGCTCATTGCGCGTTTCCTCCGTCACGGTATAACCGATTCCATTCCTGATCCACCGCCCCATGTGCGATGTACGGATCATTGTCCGGGGGGCGTATGCCCGGATCGTTGGCATCGCCTCTCTGGCCATCGGCCACCATGATGCGGACGCGGTCACCCGGCAGGAACACGGCCCACAAGCCGCCCATGACTCGCCCATATTTCGGTATCCGAACGTTTTCAGCCTTGTACCAATACCCCGGTGTCTTACCGTCTTGCTTCTTGTCAACCAGCCAGCGCACCGTCAGCCTCAAATCCGGCTGCCATGCTGTAGGGATGTCACTGCAGCAAGTTTCCTTACCACCGCCGGACGGCTTGCCGTCCGCTCCCGCCGGCCATACATTGGGGCCACCACCAGTCACCCCTGACCCATCGGGTCCCTCGATCCCCCATTGATGGATGTACCAAGGGGTATAGTTCAGCGTCAAGGAACTCGCGCCAAGCGTGTCGTAGTGCTTCGGCAGGTTCGACAAGTCGAGTTGTTGCGCCACGGCGCCGGGATGCTTGTCGCATGCGCCGAGGCCAAACAGCGCAACGAGGGCGACGGTCTGGATCGTACGTCGCGCGTAACGGGGAAATCGGTCTGTCATCGTGAATAGGTCTACGGTTTAACGGGGCACCAGGGCTGCTCCGCCCCGGGCCGCCTTAAGCATGCATTCGACACAGATCTTCTTCGGCGACAGATCAACCATCTGGTCCTTCGGACCCGGCAGGTCGTGGGTCGCCGCAAACGCAGTAAATTTGCCCGTCGTGCCGCTCACCACGCCGCTCGCGTCCATGTTCAAGAAACTGCCGTTGACCTCGACGCGAAACTTGTGCGCACGCAGCAGGATCTCCTCGCTTTCCAGCAGGATCTGCTTCTGCGCTCGCGCCACAATGGACTTCGTCAGCGCGTTCAATACGATGTCGCCTGCCGCCGACACCAAGTGCATCGGACCGGTCTGCGCGAACAGGCGAAGGGTGTCGCGCACCGTCGCGAAGAAGCTGCGGCCACTGGCAATACCAATATGACCTTCCGTCGTGATCGCAGCCTGTTGGGACGCCACATGCACGGTCGCTGGCGTTGTGATCTCGACACCGGCCTTGCCGTCGATCACCAAGTGCGGCTCCGACAACTCCGGAAACGTGTTGCTGCCGCTCGCGCCTGAGCCTCGGATCTGTTCGTTCTGTGCCGCAATGGTGTTGACGAGGTCGGCCTGATGGCCGTCAGCGTCCTGTGCCTCGCTCTGCTGCGCGATCTTCGTCAGCGCATCATGCAGTTGCTGCGCTTTCCCGAGTCGATCGACAGTCTCGCTCATGTCTTTCGCCGCTGCGGTCGCGCCCGCGCGCGTCTCGGTCGTCACCAGCATGCCGCGATTGGCGCGCAACACGCCCCAGGAATCCGTTGCCAGTTCCCAGCCGGTACCGCGCGCTTCGGCCCGCCCCGCATTGCCGTCAATGCGAGTGTTGTACCCGACGACAAGGCGTGACTGCTCGTGGTCGCTCGAAACTTGTACCTGCAGTTTCCCCGGTGTGTCGTCGGCCACAACCTGATTTGCCGCCGTGCCCTCGAGGTCACGAGAGCGCAGACCTGATAGCGTCTGGTTATCCGGGAGCTTCCACTGCACAAAGTTGATGCCGTTTGGCACGCGCCCTGTAATGATCGGGCGATCCGGCGCGCCATCCAGGAATGACACGACAACTTCGTCACCGATGCGAGGGACATGGATCATCCCAAATCCCTCGCCCGCCCATGGATGGCTCACGCGGACCCAACAGGAGCTCCGCTCATCGCGTTGCCCGATCCGATCCCAGTGAAACTGCACCTTGACGCGGCCGAGTTCGTCGGTATAAATGCGTCGACCTTGCGGACCCACCACGGTCGCCGTCTGCATCTGCATAACGGGCTTACGGTGTTCGCACGGGCTGCGGAAAGGCACGGATTTGCGCTGCGCTTCGATCTCGACGAGGAAGAAGCCCTCTGAGCCATCGAAATGCGTGGGGCCGGAGGCAGGTTGCCCTCCGAAGTTTGCTTTCGCCTCAGCCAATCTCCCAGTCAGACTATGCGGTAGATCGCCGTGATGGCTCGATCCCGGCAGGTTGTTCTCGATCAACCAGGCCACTTCGATGACGGCAAATTCGCTGCGCTCACCAGGCTCGCGGTCGTGTTCCGGGTGCCCGGTCAGCTCAAACCACCGCCCGGCGTCGACGCCACGCAACCCGCCCGCGCCATAAAACCGCTTTGCGCGTGATTCCCATTCCTCCATGCGCACCTTGGAGAGGTGATCGCCACGTTCCTGCTCGAGATAAGTATAGGGGCCGGTGTACTCATACATCTCCAACTGTTCCGGCAACTCCTGCGACACCGTCGGAATATTGGTGCCCTTCGGATTGGCGAGCGGCGACGGATACTTATAGTCGAATGTGCGCGTGGTCAGGATGGCGCTATGGAGGGTTCGCAAGCCGGACCAGTGAACCAACGCATCGACCTCGCTGTTCGTGCCGTATCTCGAGAATTGAACTGATCGCGCGGCGAGCGGCTCGCACGTATCCAGGTGATCCGTGATGGTCAGGGTATGGGATTTGCCGTCGTCGGCCTGTTTCCAGATGCTGAACAGGCCTTCTTCTTCCATCAATCGGTGGACGAAATTCCAATCGTCCTCATACTGCGTACAGTACGATCTCGGCGGAAGCGGTTTTGAGAGTGCAAAATCGAATCGGCCTTTCGCAGGCGGATGCGCGTTGAACACGTCCCGGAGGATTTCATCGACGGGTTTGTCCTGCCAGATGCGCTGATCACGGCGAAACTTCAGGAAATGCATCCATGACGCAAAACAGATCTGGTAACTGGTCAACCCGCCTTCCGATCCCAGTCTTCGCACGGCATAGACGTAACCGTTTCGGGGGAGATAGGACTGATCTGCCTGCTGAATCCACAGCGTAACGGGTTGCCCGATCAGTTTTTTCAGCTTGAGGTCGCTGCGCGTTGACAGGACATCGAGTGTGAAGTCGAAATGCCGGCCGATTCGGGACCAGCCGACAGTGCGTTGGGGGAGCAATACACTGTCCCCGAGCGGGGTATCGAGTTTCAGCAGACGGTCTTGCTGAAGTAGCCCCCCTTGAATCGCCCTCACGATGTCTTGCGCATCCATTTCCATCCCTTTATTACTTTTCGCTACTCATTTATTGTCACTAATATGACACGGGCTCTCTTGCGCGATTTTACAGTCAAAAGCACCCTTGGCAAGGTGAACCAAGGTCAAATACGAATCTGAGGCGGTAAAAAAGCGCTTAGCCACGCGAGAAGTATGAACCGCACCGAATTTGGTGGAGGCAGCCAGTTCAATTCATCAAGGGCCTTCTGCACGCACGGCTCGGTTGCTTGGTGGAAGGGGAATCGAACACCGCCTTAGCTACACATTAATCCGCTCCACCTCGTCCAAGCTGATGTCGTCGTGACACCGGTCATATAGCTGCGTGGTGCGCGTCGACGCGTGATTGGCCATCACCGCCGCATTCTCGAGCGTGCCGCCGCTCTTCAGATACGCAGTGATGCCGGTCGCCCGGAACGTGTGGTTGCCGATCTTCGTTGCTAGGCCCGCCGCCGCCGCACGCCGGCGCACCATCGCGTAGGCGTTGGCCTGCGGCAAGGGCGTGGTGCTCAGTCGCCCGGTGCCGCGCGTGATCGTGCGGAACAGTGGCCCCTTTGGCTCGGCGGCGATCCCGGTGCCGTCTAGGTACGCATGCAGATACGCTTCGAGCGCGTGATGACAGGGCATCGCATGTGCCTTGCCGCCTTTCTCACGCAGGCGCACCCACAGCCGCCTCTGCTGCACGTAGACGTCGCCGACGCACATCGCCAGCGCTGCGCCGATCCGGGCGAACGAAAACACCATCAGCGCGATCAGCGCGCGATCGCGCAATCCAGCCGGCGTACTCACATCGATGGCGTCGAGTAGCTGCCGTGCCTCGGTGGCCTCGAGCACCGGCGTCTTGCCGGTGCGGACCGTGTGGCTGGGACCGCGCACCGACGCGGCCGGATTCACCTGCACGACCTGGCCGGTCACCAGCCAGTCGAACAGATGCCGGATTGCCGCGAGACGCTGCTTGACGGTCGACGCCGCATGCGTGCGGGTCTGCTGTTCGATCCAACTCGCGACGTGCGACGGCTGCACGTCGGAAATCGACGTGACGCCGACACTGGCGCACCACGCGAGGAACTCCCCAGCCGCGCGCGCATACGCGCGCCGGGTGTGCGGGTTGCGGATCGCCGACGCGAAGAATTCGAGAAAGCGCACACCCGCGCGTTCGCCGGCGACCGTGACCAACACCGGCAGCGCAGGCGTGACAGCAGGGACTACTTCGGCCCTGTCAGTCATTGCTGTGCAGGCCTCACAATGAGATCGTGCAGCTCAATCAAGTTTGCGTTTAGTCGGTCGATCGAACGCAAGATCCGTTGCGCCAGAAATTGCAGGTCCTCTTGAGAAGATTGTTCATCCTTCGAGGCTTCGACCAGCTCAAACAAAGAGTGTCGCAACGGCATCTTGCCGCCGACACCACGAATAACATCTCTCAGTTTATTCGATGCTGCGAGACCATATTCTTCACGCAACTTGTCTCGGTACCTTTCCAGACGGTCGACACTTTCCTTGACAGTTCCCGCCGACTCGCCCAGCCGAGTGGCGATCATTTCGTAGTCTTCCGGCGTTCCCTGCCCAGCGGCGATGCGCTCGAGCGGTTGCCGGGACAAGTCCGGACCGAAGGTCAGCTTGTCCACGCTTTTTGCTGCGCGTCGTCGCCGTCCTTTGTCCAGGGCATCAATGCCCCATCCGGCAAACTCTCGCAGATCCTTCACGAGCCCCAGGATCTCTCGCACCCCCTTGATGAGATCCGTCACCGTCCCAGGCAATACTATGTCTCGCCCGCCCCCTTCGGATTCGTTCGATTCCGACACCATGATCTCCCCTTATATATGTGATAAAGGACATTATCACATATAGATAACAAACATCGCTCCCTCAAACTTGCAGATCTTGCATGACCCGCAATCTATGTGTATATTAACTTCACGCCGCAAGGTGGCATTAAGCG
The DNA here is from genome assembly GCF_018417535.1 of Burkholderia pyrrocinia. NCBI lineage: Bacteria > Pseudomonadati > Pseudomonadota > Betaproteobacteria > Burkholderiales > Burkholderiaceae > Burkholderia > Burkholderia pyrrocinia. Next base: position 2,898,078 of record NZ_CP070977.1, read on the forward strand.
ATAACGTGCAAAACTAATCACGTCGGATCAAGCATCTGGATCTGACTGCAGTAGCACCCAGACCATACACCGGGCGTCATGCGTCCTCCCGATGTGAGGCAGGAATTAGGGTGTCGGAAGTACCGACAAGAAATCGGTCGGCTGTTGTGCCTGCTTTACCTGCCCGTTTTCTCCATTCCTGACCGGGAGCCACCCATTAAGGGCGCTTCTCCGAGGACGCAACTGGGGACGCGGAGCGCAAGCCCGTGAGCCCGATGATCCGCATCGGGTGTCTCCACGTGCGCCCGCGCTCCGTGTTCTCCGAGGCAGTTTTTACTGTCTCGGAGAAGACGAAGATGACCCCCGAAGAAAAACTGCAACAGCATTACGACCGGTTCGACGGTCTCGTTGAGGCCCCGGCGCCGGTAACCTCATGGAAGGCAGCAGCGATCCATTGTGTGACGCGCCTGAAATGCGCGAACCTGGCCATCGTTTCGACCGTCGCCGTCAGCGCGCTGGCAGCCTATAAAAACCTGCCGCCCACCACCACCGCGCAAGCCTTTATCGCGATTGCGGTCGTCGGTATCTTGGGGGCGCTCTGCGAGCGCGCGTGACGGGTAGCAGCGCACCGCTGCGGCCCGCCTGACACCGCCGCGGTGTGCCCATCCGTTATTGGAAGTGAAATGCGCCCAGCCCGAAAGCAGCCGAAGGTCCGACTCAATCTGGACATGCCGGTGGAGGTCAAGGAACAGCTCGAACGGCTGCGTGACCACGTTCATGCCGACAGCATGGGCGAGGTCATCCGGCGTGCGCTCGCTGTGTACGACTATCTATACAGCGAACAGGCGGATGGATCACATCTGCTGATCCGCACCAAAGACGGCACCGAAAAAGGTTTGCCGCTTTTTTAGGCGCTTCGCCAACCTCATTTTCCCGTCGAGGGTTAGCGACCAGCCCATGCGTGATAAAGCCAGCAAAAAGCGCCCCTAGTCTACAGCGACGAGGGGCGGGCTATACCTCGTTGGTATCAGTTGGTGGTATGAACGCCGCTCGCTCTCAACAGGGATTCCGTGGCGGGCGCAGCTCGGCGAAGTATGTAGTCACCAGTAGTTGCCATGGTCTTCCCCCCGAACCTCACCCTGCACCACTTCCAGATTTGCGAGCCTCATGCCTTCCTGAAGGCGCAGACTTACCCCCGAGAGCGTGCCGTGCCCGCCCCCCGCTTTTCTTGCCGCCCGAAAGCAGCCGTTAGAGAAGATGCAGTTTCTTTTATAATGGAATTTATTTTATCGCTTTCCATTCTTATTTTCTCAAGCTCCACCGTTGTCTCCCCCTTCTTTAAAAGATGATTACGATCTGTATTTGAGAGATTTCTTACAACATCAGCCAAAAGTGATTTATCTTCCGCGAAGAAAACAGCTTGCAGCGCCACGTGTTTGGCCTCAATATTGGTTAATTCATTCTGAAAATACTTGACATCATCCAAGTTTGATTTGTATAGCCGAAGAAAGAAATAAGCAAACAGTTCTATCAATACAACCAGCGTCAACCGAGGGAAGTAGTGGGAGAAAAAATCCCATGCACTGGCCACCCCTGTGGGAGAGGAAGTTAAGGTCAGAACTAAAGTTGTCACCCCAGCGCCAGTTATCAAGATGCCAAGGAATAAATTGGTATTTCCTCGGCGCTTCAAAGCATCAATTTCTGCCGAAAGTCGCTGCCTCGTGGTAGAGAACTGCAAACGTATTGTTCGATCTCTTATCCGCACTGAAAAATTTTCTTTCGCACGAGCCTCCAACGCTGAAATGGCATACCCGATACTTTGGTCGGCAAGTTTTTCGGACGCGACCGCATAAAGGTTTTGGCGATCCGCGTCGGTTATATTGAAAGTTTGATTACGGAGATTTTCCAGTTGATCGTCTATCTTCTGAAATCTATTTTCTATTTTCTCAGCTAGACTTAAGATCCGCGATTGCTCGGGTGGTTGCGGCTCCGCATCAAGATAGGCAAACAACCTTCTTCCAGAATAGGAAACCATCGCCGCAACCAGCAGAACAATTGAGACAATTGACTTTATGTAACCAACATCGAGATTTATTTTGAAAATTTGAAGCACTGAGACCAGAGGGGATAGAAAACTATTTGGCGTGACCCAAATTGCAGCAATAAACAGGATCGGAATTCCGAGATTGGGCAAAAAATCAACGGCCCAGATAATCAAGCGATCCGCAACTGAATTTATTGCTTTATTTTCATTTTTCTTTGGCATAGTAATATCCGAATCCGGCATGTAGGAAGTCGTGATGGCAACGGCCGTGACGTTTAAATTCTGCATCTTCGCTGAGAGCATACGCGAGTGGAAACGCATCGCCCGCCGCGTTTTTCCTTTCCTGAAAGTCAAAGTCGGCACCCTGTCCACACTGGTAGGTGTTGATACGCTACATCTGGAACAAGAACGTCCCATGCGCGTGGAGCTGAAGGAGCTCAAACAGCGTAATAGTTTTTACACCTAAGGCGATGGCCGCATCAGGCAACTTGATCGATCTCTTGCTGGCAGGTTCGGCTTTCTCGTTGGTGACTACCGTGACATCGGTCTGCGTGGAAGCATATGCGATCAACCATGCGTCAGCCGACTTTACGTCCAGAAACTTGTCTTGGGCTGCTTGGAGATATGTGGGTGTGCGAGTAGTTGCCCACGCAGCTAATTTTCCCCATTGCGATGTTGCCGCCTTGCTCGACACGAAAAAGTCGGACAACTCGGGACGTTGTGACCAAGCATGTAACAGGTCCTCCTCTTTGCCGACCTGAAGCTCGTCTCGCACCTTATCGATGCTAAGAACCTTTCCGACCTGATGCGCTTGCAATATCCAATCCCAAAACGCTCCGCAATATTTTGGGTTGTAGTGGAGATTTTTCGCGCTGATCAAAACGTCGGAGTCAAGCAGAAAGCGCTCGTTGCTTGGCATGGAAGACCGCTACGTTATTTGGATTCGTATTCAGCAGTTGACCTGCGTCCCGGAAGCTAATTCCGCCGGAAGTCGCCAACGCTGCAACCTTCCGCGAAAACGACTTGCTATTGCGAACAGCCAGCGTCAAATAAAAATCGCCTCCGCCCTCCCCATCTTTGCGTGTCGAGCGCTTGCGCGCATCCTGGTAAAACGCATCGTAAACTTCATACGGCACAAGCCGAAGATCAAGCGCTCTCCGCGCAACAACGAGACTGCTTACTCGGAATTGCTGCCGCAGCAGCGTGACCTTTTCAGTTGCGGTTCCTCGGGCGGCCGACCATGCGCTCGCAAATTGCTCCTGGGGTACGAGTACTTCGGCCGCTATTGCATTGCACAGTATCTCATGCTTGTTATGACTCGCTGGCGAGCTGTCCGAGATACCAGATTCACCCAGCCAGATATGGGCCAGCTCGTGCATCAGCGTAAACGGCCAAGCGGCTGGCGCGTCCGCCCCATTGATGAAAACCACAGGCGCAAATTCGTCGTTGATCACGAAGCCACGAAATTCAGATACGGAAAGGGGGCGATGTGTGTTGTTGCCAACAATGCCGTTCTTGAAGATGAGTACCCCTGCCGCTTCTGCTTTCGTGACGAGAAACGAATATAGATCGTCGGCGTTGCGAGCTGTGGCTCCGCCGGCTTCGAGCTTCAGTGTGGAGCGAATATCATCGGCAATCGTGCGAGCCTTGACCCGTTGCCCCTTGAAGCGACCGACGAACGGGAGTGGTGCCACTCCCTCGCGCAACAGGTACTCACGATACCAAGCCTGCTTGAACTCCATGTCGTCAAAGACGTCGTAGAAGTCTCTGCTCAGAGGTTGCTTATCTGGTAGCGTCCGGAAATCCGCAATGGGTAACGGCTCGCGTTTAGCGGGTGGTTCCGGCAAAAACAGGTATCCGAACGGGACGCCGGCTTCCTTCGCGAACTTCATTGCTTGCGAGGGCGTAAGCTCGCCGCGCTCGATGCTCTCTGCAGCTCGCGTAGAGACGCGCTCCGCCAGCTCACGTAAGGAGCTGCCCGCTTGATTGGCGGCCCAATCGAGCACAGTTGGCGATAGATGGAGGGCGTCGGTCATTTCGGCGGAAGGCGGTTTTCACGAATTCTAGCATCGGGGCCAGTCCCGCTCTCGAAGGCCTCGCGACGCCAGCTCTCGTCGAGGCACGGCGCGATTGCGCCCCACCGTGAGGATGAGTGCCGGCCTGCGCGGTGCGCCGGCCCGCGGGACGGCCGTTTAACGAGTCACCTCGTTTCTCGGAAACGACGCAAATTCGACGTCTTTAGTATATGACCTCAATCGCCGATAGTGTGCACCGCGCCCAAACGACGCAATTTTGCGTCGTTCCGCCAGTCTTGAGTTCCAAACGAATAAGCAAACGACGCAATTTTGACGCACGTAAGGCTCAGCGCTTACCCTTCGCGCCGCCCAAAATCGACACGGTAACCACCATAAGCCGGCGACCGTCATACCGCGCGAGCCCTATCAACGAAGGGATTCCAGCCAACACGGTATCTGATGCTCTCTCGACACCTGATGGTTCGTTACAGCTCACTACAAGTGAAGCTGTAACGCGGCTATATGAAATATAGCCGCTACGTGATACCTCACCGTGTAACGAATCCCGAAACACGCAGAATACGATTGAGTGGAACGCAAAATCCATTCGAAAGCTGATAGTCTTGAAACCGCAACTTCTCGACCACGCCAAGCAGATCACCCACCAATTGCCCCCAAAAGGGAAGCCGGATCGACATCATGAAGGACCCACGTCAAACGGCCAGAAGCCAAACCCGGACGAAGCCGACCATCGCTGCCTACCTGTCGCGCGCCCATGGCCTCTTGTGTCGGATCGCGGAAGAATTGGAGTTACCTGAGGATGCCTATCCGGCACCAAGCGATGTCGTTGCCTACATGAAGCGGCGCGCCAAAGACTGGAAGTGGGCAACTTTTCGGCAGTACCAAGCCAGCCTTGTTTGCCGATACGAGATCGAATTCGAGCGAAACCGAGATCCGCTGTTCAAGCAGACGGCAGAGGAGATCCGCAGCCTTCCGTCTGCCGATTGTCGGTCGAACCGCGAACCCGGTCACACGTCGTCGCGCAAACGAAAAGGCATTCCCAGGCGCGACTACGATCTGCTGGTAGCAAACCTCGCCAGTCCGGCCCGCGCTAGCGATTATTCGAAACGCGCCGCACTGTGGCTAATGGCTGGACTTGCGACGGGGTTGCGTCCGTGCGAATGGGAAAACGCACGGCTGTCTGAAGACAGCAGGGCTCTCAACGTACTAAACGCGAAAGCTACCAACGGCCGGGCGACGGGTATAAGCAGAGTGGTCCCCGTTGGCGCCGACGACTTGCCAGTGGTCCGCGCTCACCTCGAGTCACTCCGAGAGCTTCTCGCTCGCGGGCTTGAGTTCTCCGTGATTCAGAGGGGATGCACACAAGCAATTCGCAGAACGTGCGCCGCTCTGTGGCCTGGCGACGACAAGCGAACGTACGCGCTCTATTCCGCTCGTCATCAATTTTCGGCGAACGCGAAGGCCATCGCGTCTGCCGAGGAGGTTGCAGCTCTCCTCGGCCACCGCTCGACCCGCACTGCGCGCCGACACTATGCACCGCGCCGCAGCGCCTGGTCTGAATTCCGGCAAATGCAAACCGCAAAACCGACTGCGCCAATGCAAGCGCCGGTCCGGCGATCAATGCCCCAGAACGGATAGTTGACGAAGCGCACTCGCTGCGCGTTCGTCAATTCCCATTTCACTGATATCAAGCATTTTGGCTGCGCGCAGACGTCAGCCAACTTTGCCTCGCCCTAAGTTTTACGGTGACTGCCAGGAAGCTTCTCGTCGGTCGACCTTATATCTAACGACACATGCGCTTCGGCAATTTCGCAACGAATATAAAAAAACTTTGCCGACATTGAACTATAGCGCAACCCGCCTATTGCTCGATTATCTGCAAGGGTGATAATTGATTATCTTTAATTAGAAAACCATAACAGAAAGCGGTGCGACGGTCGGCTGGAACCGGCCGTCTCACCTAACCACCACGTCACCTGTACGAGAGGCTACGCAATGGCTAATAAGCATTTTAGCAGTCACCCCCTTTCCTCCATTCCGAGCGACAGCGAATTATCAATAGCGTTCGAGTTGAACGATCCGTTCCATATGCCGCTCGATCAGCTCGAAAGCCTCATCGAGAGCACAGAGCCTGGCACGGAAATGCGTGGGTATTTGTTTGGCCTGTATGACCTGCGCTGTGCTGTCGTCTACGCACGAGGGCACTGACATGCACAACGCAAAACGTCACTTCACCGGATCAGAGATGCTACGGGAGGCATGCATGAAAGCCGCCGCGGCGCTGCTCGCAGTGTCGCCGCTGGCAGTCGCCCAGACCTCGTTGCCCGACCCGCTCGGCGTCGAGCCGCCCGGCACGTCCCCGGACATCGTGGCGATCTGGGAGGACTACTACAACCAGCAAACCATGGAGGTGCAGGTGGTGAACGGCATCTGCGTGGAAATTCCTATGACGCGGCGGCAATGGCTGACGCTGCATCGTGCGAGGTAACCAATGAGCTTTAACCACATGCTGGATGTAACCGCACGATTTGGCCCCGACACGCACCAAACTTACCATGCACCGGAGAAAGGCCTGCTCACCAAGATGCTGATCGGCTCTCCTGCTCGGCAGCGCGGTTTCTATGATCTGATGTCGCTCGGCATTGCAGCGAGCATAGCAATCGCGTTCGCGACCGTTGGCCTGTGGCAGAAGCGTGAAGAGATGCTGTCACAGCAAATGGCCGCACAAGGCAATCTACTTGCCGACATCGGCAACAGCATCAACGGCAAATACCTGTCCATCTACTACTCGAATCTGGTCAATGGCACAGCCATTCCAGGCGTTGCGAACGAGTACGCGCCGACGATGGCAGAGCTCGAGGCAATCGATGTCGTCCCCGCCGGCTATTCAACGACAAGCGTGTATGGGGCACCGTACGTCATATCCGTTGCGAAAACGCCCGTCGGGTGCGTCGCCCCCCGTTGTGACATCGCAGGTATGGTGTATATCGACGGCGCCATTACTGACCCGTCGACCGGCCGCCCATTGACTCTCGATGACGGAGCGGCCGCGATCGGAGGTGATGGGGGTTATTCCGATATCGTGACGCCCGACATCATAGCGGGCCCAGATGGCGGCTGGTCACTGCCAAATCCGAAAGGCAACGTCGCAGGTGTGCTTGCGATGCGTGTCGGTTACGGGTCGAGCGGATGGTCGGCGTTTGTTCGTCGCGATGGCTCGCTTCCGATGGAAGGCGACCTGAACTTCAAAGGCACGACCGGAACGCTGCACAACATCACCAACGGGAACTCGATTACGTCCCAGAGCCTGCAGACTCTCGCGGACGGTGCATTCGGTGCGCCGTCCGTGTCGTTGGCCAATGGCAAAGTGATCGCCTTCAACCAAGTTCCGGAGGGCGGAGTGCTCGGCCTCGTAGGTGCCAATGACCAAGCTGTTTATTTGCAGAGTTCGAACGGCAGATTCCGTCTAGTAAACGGCGCGTGGAACGGAGAACTGTTTTCCGTTGATCAGGCAGGCAACGTGATTGCCAACGGGAACGTACAGATCAACGGCAACACCACGATGGGCGCCAACACCCAAATCTATAACCCCGGCACTCAGTACATTGAGACAGGCGGCGGCAACCTTTACCTGAAGCCATGGAACAGCTCGGGAGCGACAATTGTCGGCGGCGGTGGCGGAAGCGGCCAACTGATCACGACGGGGCGGTTTACCTCGAACGAATATATCCAGCCGAACGGATGGGCGGCACCGGGCGGAGCCTGCTCTCCCAACGGGTTGATAGCCAATTCTGGAACTGGCCCACTGTTTTGCCAATCCGGTGTCTGGATAACGGCGGGCGACGGCGTGGCCTGGAGATGCGTTCAATACGATTCGTTCTGGGCCTCAGGCATCTTACAAAACCACTACTTCAACGTTTTCAACTCCCCTTCCGATGTTTCGGGCGGCAGCGAGGGCAATGGGTGGGTCACCGTTTGCCGACAAAGCTAGAAGCGACGCCATGAAACGCAACCTCCGTCGTTTGACACATGTGATCGCGGCCATTCCCCGTGTGATCCGCCGTCGCCGGGCACGGGGCCGCCTGACCCGCGAGCAATTCAAAGACGCATGCCTGATCGTCCAGATCTGCGTGCTCGTGCATTGCTTCGCGCTCGCCTCTTTATGGTGGGCGCGCAGCCACGACGGTGAGGCCGGAAGCTGGATGAATTGGGTCGGTGTCGCAATGGCCATCGCGTGGATCGTCTTTTTCTGGGGGTTCTTCTTGAAACAGGCATACACAACGGCCGAGAACGCAGTCAAGCAAGAGATCCAACGATGAGCACTACATCGCAGAAAATGTTGAACGGTCGCCGCTTGGCTCAGAGCGGAACGTGCTGCGGCGACGCCAGTTCGCGGAGCCGAAGCAAGCAAACCGCCATCGCGCTGGCGATCTTGCTTGCATCAGCAACGTCGTTTGCGCAGTCGACCGTGTCCATGGGCGACATTCAAAACGCGGCGAACCGCGGCGGCGACAAGTCCATGTCGTTGCTGGAACTGGTCTACGGGTCCGTGGTACACAACCCGCTCGCAGCCGGCGGTGGATCGGGCGGCATGATCGCGCAACTGTTCCTGGTAGTGAACGCGTGCATGCTCGCTGTCGGTGCGATATGGGCCATGTATCACTTTGGCTCTGCAATGATCGCAACCGGGCAGGATGGCGAGTTCATGGGACAGAAAAAGTCCTCGCCGTGGTTCATCATACGCATGAGTGTCGGCTTTGCCGGTCTCGTTCCGGTCTTCGGCGGTTACTGTGGCGCGCAGATGGCGATGCTCTGGGGAACGATGCTCGGCGTGGGAATTGCGAACCTGTCGCTCGACGCTGCGGTGTCCGTGCTCAACAGCGGCGGATCGATGATCGCGACGCCAGCCTCGCCGCAGGCGACCACACTCGCGAAGGCTCTCTTTGAAGCGAACCTCTGCGCGCAAGCGGCTAACACGGCGATAGCCAACATGCCGAACGAAAGCGGCGTGTCTGTCGATGCAGGCGAAAATTTCAACGCGATCACGACGAGCAACAAGGTCGTGCTCATGAACCAGCGAGGACTTTCGTGCGGCGGAGCGGAGATCAACATTACGCAACCGCCGACACTACCGTCGTATGACGGTATGGCCGTCTATTCGCTCGACCCCGGATCGATCTACTCGCAGATGCTTGGCGCGCACCAGAGCGCGCTGACCACGCTTCAGTCCACGTTGTCGTCCGCTGCGCAGGCTTACGTGTCGTCCGTGAATGGGCAGGCTCAGCCGGCAGATCCTCAGAACACGATTAATCGGGCCGCGCTCCAGTACGAGAAGACCGTTTCAGATGCGATCTCGAATTCCTCGAACGCGATCAACGGATTGGCAAGCGTAATACAGTCGAACCTGCAACGCGACGGCTGGATCATGATGGGGGCGTGGTATCAAACTTTTGCTCAGGCGAACTCGCAGGTAACGAGCCTCGCCAACGCGACGGCCGCCGCGGTACCAGGTACCGATCCCGACTACATGCCCTACCCGCAGCTATACCGAAGAGTAAGTGCGGCGTATTTGCAGCAAAACCAGCAGGACGCGTCGGTGTCCACTGCACAAAATGCCAGCGGTATGTTCGGAAGCGGCGTTAGCGGCCTGACGGATGCGAAGAGCATTCTTGGGAAGATCTTCAACGGCCAGGGCTTAATGAAATGGGCGGTCAGCCTCAACTCCGGCCAAGGCCCTGGAGGCACGACTAATCCACTGATCGGCATGAAGAATCTGGGCGACTATATCCTTGACGCCGGTTGGGTCGGTCTCGCCGGGTATGCAGCGTTGGAAGGGATAGCTGAGGCGAAGGAGACCACCGCAGGCAAGATCGCGTCGGCCGCTGCTGATGTCGCCACCTTGGGCATGTCCGATGTCATTGCAGGTGCAGCGAAAGGGATTCTAAAAGCGCTCGCGCCGTTCGTGGTTATCACGATCATCTCGCTATTCTTCTTCGGCGCGATGCTGTCGATCTACATCCCGATGCTTCCGTTCATCATTTGGTTCAGCGGCGTCGTGTCCTGGTACGCCGTCATCGGGGAGTCGATGGTCGCTTCGCCGTTATGGGCGATGACACACCTTGATGGCGAAGGCGAAGGGTTGGGACAAAGACCTACACATGGCTACATCTTTCTGCTGAACGTCATGTTCCGACCAGTCTTCATGGAAATCGGCTTCGTCCTAGCGGGCGCGGGTATTGTCGTGCTCGGGACGCTGCTCAACTCGATGTTCGGCGTTGCCATGCAGAACGCTCAATACGACTCCACGACAGGCCTCGTGAGCATCATTGGCTACATCGTTCTCTACGTCGGTATGTGCCAAACGCTATGTAACAACACGTTCAGCTTGATACACATCGTGCCTGACCAGGTGTTCTCATGGGTAGGCGGTCAGATGGCGTCGCGCATGCCGGAATTAGAGGATCGTGTGAATCGCCTGTTCGGTGCGGGTATCGGGCATGGCGGCAACATCGGTCGGAGCCAAGTTCCTTCTGTACTCGGGCGTGGGGATGGAGACCCGCCGAGGTCTATCGGTCCATCAGGGGGTGTAGGCCGAGACTTGGGCTGATTGAGAGCCAGTTTGAAAGCGCTTTTTCGTATGCGCTACGCGGCACGACGATTGCCGGAGATCACAGCATCGAACTGCTCATCAAACAGCCGTTGTCGGTTATGTTGAGTAGTCAAAAAATGGGAGGGGTCAGCCTTTGCCAGTTCACGAATTGCGATTTCCTTGAGCACTTTGTGACCGGCAAGGTTGGCCTGGGCAACCAAAAGTTGCTGTTCAAGTTTCTTCGCATACGACTTCCAGTCTGCCGCATTCCGCTCAGCCGTAAACGCTCTGCCAAGCGCGGCCCCGTTGTCGCTCATTCTCCGCCCTCCTTTGGATTTGCTTCGCGCTTCAATATATCGATAACGCATCGTCCCTCGCAAGAGCTGTTTTTGTGCGATGCGTCTGCACCCACAATACGACCCGCGTCTCGATTGGCGTATACGGGCTGGATACCTTTCATTTCCAGTTCGCGCACGGCCTTGGCGATAGCAGCGTTCGCGCGCGCAAGGAACTCGGGGCTCGTCATAAAACGGCCTAACTTGTCAGCTGACATCGCGCGTTCTCCTTTGCTGTGAGCATACGCCCACTGGCGGCCCCTCGAAAGGGCACTTTCGCCGCATGGATCACACAAGCGCGACCAAATAACCCCGCCTAGCAAGCCGCCGTACCGTGCGCTCGACACGGCCGGCCTAACACGGTTTGCCGCAGTGGTCCAATTCACGACTACGTACAACGTCATTTCTATGACGATCAAGCTATGAAATCTGACATAAGCGCTGTTATGTCACTGTTGAAATGCGGGCTTGCCGCCAAACCCTTTCCAACCGTGAAACATTTCCCCTCAAAACAGCCCAGAGCGTTGCGGTGCAAGGGGCCAGTTAAGTCTCTTAATCTTCCGTGAAACACTCGACGACTGAATGCCGTCTCTTTTTTCAGCCCGGCCGCCGAGGTTATTTGGTCGCGCCTCGACTTGGAACCCACCGTCACCAGCACATGGGATTCGCGGCTAACTGCTTAGACGCGGTGGCAGGTCGAGCGTGAAGAGCCTTTAGTCGGTCCATCCGTTGAAGCTGGTCGTAAGGTAAGTGCGCTCAGTCATGGCACTGCGGCGTCTGCCGCCGTGTGAGAGGCGTCGGGGCGAACGACCGGTGGACCTCTCCTCAGCATTGCTACAAGCTTGGTGCCGATGGGCAGATGGTCATGTAGGAGCAGCGGCCGCAGTGCCTACCCTTCGTAGGTCGGTTGTCGCCCGCGAGCATTCGGACCGCCGCCTTGAACGACTTGGTTGCCTCGAGGCGCTTGCCGCCTGGCACGTCGTCGACTTTGTCGGAGAGGACGTGGTTGAGAGTTAGCTTCTTCGTTCCAGGGAGGTCGAGACCGGGAACCATAGGCTTCAACACCGTCGAAATATCCGACACCCTACGGCGGGCGAAGCGCATCATCGCGAACTCAGTGGAGTACGGCCCTTTGATGACGAAGCCCCATGGCATCTGGACGGTTACTCCACCGACGAGGGAGGTGGGTTCAGCAAATCGGCCGCCTTCTTTAAGAATCAATCGCATGAGGTCAAGGCCTCGCGAGAACGCGAAGTTCGCATCTCGCCATAGAGATGGGTCCTCAAGGTCGGATGGAAGTTTTTGCTCCGTCCATGCCGAAAGCAGGTGCGCATCCGGCGCACCCGGCACGCCCGAGGCCACCGCCTTCAAAGCGCTCATGACTGCCCAACGCGCTCGCAGAGAAATGTCGATATCTGCTTCGCTCCTGAGCTCTACGACCTGAGAGTACCAGTACTGAAGGGAACACATCACATAGGTGTCGAAATGCTCAAAGTTCACGACGCTCGGCGGCGTAAATGCCCGGTGTGGTGCCGCGGCAGCCACCCTAATGGCCGAGCCGCTATAGCGAACAGGGGTGAACTTGCGAGGAAAGTGCTGGAGCTGCGGAGCGAGCGTGTCGTCACCGAACTCGTTCTCCTGATAGATATGGAGGTGGCGCTTGGCACGTGAGACCGCGACGTACAGCAGATTGTTTCGCTCGACCGCCGCTTCAACGTCGTATTCGGCCTGGCTGCTACCAAGAACTTCCGGAGGCACGATGTCCAACACGTTCTCGGGTGGCACCCACGTGGGCATCTGCGCGCCATAGCTTCCTGCATTGACATAGGCCACGTGAACCGCTTCGAACTCAAGCCCCTTGCTTCCGTGCACAGTCAGCAGTCGCACGCCATCGAGAGCACCGGCTTCGGGGGGCAGCTCGCGGTCGACGTAACTTTCACCGATGCGCTGTCGCAAGCGCTGACGCATCAGGAAGCGCGAGAGGCGTGCCTCCTTCATTTCGCCATCTCCGTTGCGAACAGCATACGCAAATTGCCATAGTGCGATCCGCTGCACCCACGCACTGACGGATTGGTCTGCGTGAGGCGGCAGACCGAAGTGATGCTCCAGCAGGATGTCGCAAACGAAGGCCCAGGGGTTGGAACTATGGCGATGGCCACGCAGCAATTGGCTCAGCTTTGCAATGACAGCCATGCCCGGAGCGGAAAGGCCTGTCGGCGGGTCCTCCAGCCACCGGCCTCGCTGGTACACCATGTCAGCATTAGCCGCCTCCAGCAGTCGGTGGATGTCGGCCACGGGCATTGCCAATCCGGCAACATCCACGAGGCCCAATAGTGCTCGCGGTTGTCTCTCCACGAGCAGCTGCATCAGGCAGAGTAGCCGCTTGATCTCTGGTCGCTGCGCCAATTCGCCGATGTAGATTACCGGAATCCCTCGGGAGGCGAGTACTTCAGCAGCCTGCTGAACATCGCTGCCGTTTCGGCACAATACTGCCTGGCGACCGAAGGGAACTGCAGCCCTTTGTAGAGCCACCACGTTATCGACAACCGCACTTAGGACTTCCTCCCGCTTGGCGCAAGTGATGACCTTGGGCATTTCCCCACAAGCGCCCTTTGCCGCCGACATCGGGTCGAGCGGCATGCTGGTCTCAAGCTTGTGCTGACGCCCAACCTCCTGCACCAGATCGAGAATTTCGCGGGCACTGCGACGGTTGGTATCAAGGGGATAGCGCTGGATCTTTGTGCCGCCAGCGTGCGCCTTGAACTCTGCGTCGAACTTCAACAAGCTCTTAAGCGAGGCGCCGCGCCAGTGATGGATGGCTTGCCGAACGTCGCCAACAACCCAGATTGACTTCGCTTTCTGCGCCAACTGGCGCAGCAGCTCGACCATTGCGTGTGTAACGTCCTGGTACTCGTCGACGAGGATGTACTGAAACCTGTCGGCGAGCTCGGTGAATGGCGTTCGGTCTGCCTTAAGAGCTAGAGCCGGCTTTGCAATGAGGTCGACGAAGTCGACCGTCCGGCCCTGCGCCAGCAGCCCTTCATGCGCTTCAAAGAGCGTCGCCACATCTTCCCGACGGCGCTGAAGTTCTGCGTCTTCCGCTGGATTCTCGGTGATGTACTCGCGGTACTCTTCAGGAGAAACGAGTTCCTCTTTGAGGCGCTTGATTCCCTCGATGACTGTGCTGAGCCAATCATATGGGTCTTCCACCCTCAGGTAGTAGCTCAAGCTCAACTGCGGCAGCCCCGCCACGAGCATCGTCATCGACGTGAGACGGTCAGCGACGTGCAGGTCGGGTTCCAGCCTGAACCGTTGATGGAATTTGCGCAGGAACTCGAGCCCAAATGCGTGGAAAGTACCTGCCCAAATGTCAGCTGCTCGGTCAATGCCGGCGCCGCGCAAACGCTCGACAAGTTCAAATGCAGCCTTGTTCGTGAACGTCAGAACGAGGATTTGGCTTGGGTCCACCTTCTTCTCTTCAACGAGATACTTGACCCGGTGGATGAGCGTCGACGTCTTGCCTGTTCCAGGCCCGGCAACGACGTTTGCTGCACGCTCTTCGGCTCGTGCAGCAGCGAGCTGGTCGGGACTCGGGGGATTCAGCGCACTTGCAGCGGATTCGGCATCCGGCAGAAGCAGCGCGTCAAGCATCTGCTGGCGAGCGAACTCCAGTGGAATGCCAAGGTCCCTGGCGACACTGCTTGGGCCCACACCACTAAGCGCAAGTTTGCGCGCCAAGTCCCGAGGCAACAACAGCTCTCTAGCGTATACGTTGGCTTGAAGTTCCTGTCGCTCTCTGGCTCCATAGGCCTCCACCTTCATGACGGCGGGCGAACCATCACTCCCAAATAGAGTCTTCAGGTGAGCAACCGTTATCGGTGCTTTGGTTGCATCAAGAAACCAGTGGCCGAGCTCATGGGCAACGAGTCCGCAGAATACATCGCTCCACAACGGGACTTCGTTGCTGACATAGATGAACAACTGCTCGCGCTGCAGTACTGCGCTTCCCTCGCCAAGGTCAGGATATGACGGTTCGACGGGTTCGATGGCTAGGCCGAGCTCGTCCTCGATAGCTCCGAGAAGGTCCTTTGCCGGAATAGCAGTGTCAGCCTGTCCAGGGGCAAGCCTTTCTCTTGTGGCTCTGGCTTCGTTCCGTGCACGCTGAAATGGGTTCATGGCTCTATTCGTCGAGCTGAAGAAGTTCCTTCGCTTGGTCCGCTGGCAAGTTCAACGACTTGACAGCATCCTCCCAAGACGTCGCAGAAGGAGAGACTTGAGGCTTTCCATTCTCTGCCTTGAACGCTGGAACAGTGCGATTCTCAAAGGAGCGCTTGAAGAACTCTGTCAAAGCAAGCTCTGTCGCATCGAAGACCTCACTGAGACGCCTCAGCACCTTCTTTGGTGCACGGATGGAACCTGCGAGCACTCCCGAGAGCAGAGCTGCCTGAGCTCCGAGACCGACCTGTGGAGCAAGTTTGCGAACAGCCGCACCGCGAAATGCTGCGACCTTCTGCTCGAGCTCAACTAGCTGAGTCTGCAGAACAAGTCCATGTGCCAAGCACATCACTCCAAACTCGGATGCTGACCTTCGGTACTCCTTTGCACTAGAACGAAGACGTACTGCCAAGGGTCGATCGAGCCTAAGCATTACCTGCTCAGTGTCTGCGGGAAACCATTTGCCAACGTCGGAAGCAAACTTGGAGAGCAGTCCCGCCGACCCTTCCGAGAACGACCTATCGTCGAAGTCGTCATACCCCACCGCTACCAATTGACGAGCAACACCCGCAAAGCTTGTTCCTTGCTGTTCCGCAAGGCCGTTCAACGCCTTCTTCAATGTCACGGGCAGTGTGACCCCGATGGTGAACTGGCGATCCTTTGACTGAAATCGCTCGGCGCTCTCGCTTTCCAACGACAATGTACTTCCCATCGAAGGTGCAATAGGCAAGGCATGCTTGTCCGCATCCTTTGGCCAATCGTGAAATGGCATCCGGGTCATCAAAACATCAGAAAGCTCTATAAGGACAGCGTGGATAGCTTCCCTTGCAGTAGGCGCTGTCTTTGTTCGCTTGCCTAAGGTGGGGAGTTCAAATGAGCAGCGCACTCCGCCCCCAACTGGATACTCTAGTTGGGTACTCTTCAAGGCGGCAAGGTAAAGGTTTGGCAGTTGGGCCAGCAGTGCTCGTCCCTCTGCAAGGCCTACAGGGTCATGAGCGGGATTCATTAACGCCCTCCATGGCATAGCAGGCGAACGTTCGCCCCTTGACATCAGTTTATGCGCGTATCAATAATATATCAACCTCAGGAGGAGCCTATGACGGAGACGGACCTCGCCACGGCCGTCAGGGCGGCTGTGGACCACTGGATGCAGACGACCGCACTGGCCCAACGGCACGCCGAGATGGCAAATCCGGCTGCCCTGAGTGCGACACTGGGCGCTGCCGTGGAACGCAATTTGATGCTCGGCGGCCATACGCCGGCCGCCGCTCGAGGATTCGTGAGTCTGGCCGCGCATTGCCATCTGCAGAACGTCTTCGACCCTGTCGAGCTGATCGACACGCCCCAAGGGTTCTTTCCCGTTCCCGATACGGGTGCCACGATGGCGGGCAGGGCGGCAGTGCTCGCCGTGCATGGCGCGCTGAATCTGGAAACGATCTCCTACGCCACCGAGAACGACGGCAACCTGTTCGTGAACCTTGTGGCGATGCCAGGGGACGGTGCCTTCGCCGAGAAATCGAGGAAGAGTATGCGCGGCCATACGGATGGCGTGAGCTTCCCGTTCAATGGTGAAGATGACGCCGAAGATGTGCGCATCGCCCCTTCGCCTGACCTTGTGACTCTCGTGGGGCTGCGTAACCCTATGAACGTTCCGACGAATCTGATGCCGCTGGCTGACGTGCTTGCTACCATGCTGCCCGACGACATCGATGAGCTCAAGAAGCCGCAATACTCGATTCGCTCCCAGAAGACTTTCGTTCAGGGCATGAAGCGCATCTTGGGAAAGGAGCTTGTTGTCGTCGACGAGCCCGTTTTGAAGGACGTTGTCGGTGGCACCTACGTGCGCTATAGCCATAGCGCCGTCGTTCCGTCCGAAATGGGCGGGCCGGCAGAACAAGCTGCCAACAATCTCGAGGCGGTTTGCAACCGGGTTGCCGTGCCGGTCGTGGTGCAGCCGGGCGACATCCTCATAATCAACAACCGGTTGAGCCTGCACGGCCGGGGAGAAGTCGGAGAGGACGTCGGAGGCCAGTCACGATGGCTTCTGCGTGCATACGCCCTCGATACCTCGAACCTTGCGACCTACAAGCGTCATCTTGGTGATCGCCCCCCGCATGTTCTGTACCCTTAGCACCACCAGCAGATGGGCCCCTTCAACCGGACTTGATAACGGCCTTCCAGGCGCAGTCGCTAGGATGGCCAACGTCCGTTAGGCCCGCCGAAAGGCGGCAATGCCGTGGCCGGCCGCGCACGATCGGAATCGCTTCGTAGCTGACCTTTAGCTTGACTGCTCGAAGGACCACAATGGTTCTCTAGATGCTGCCGCTGACGTCGTGTCAATTCGCGCCGACCGTTCTGGGTCGAAATAAGTTCACCGACCGAAGTACGGTTAGCGTGCCCGATTTTTTTGCAATGCAATAGAGAACGCCCGCATCAACCAGTCAATACGAATACTGGACACATCCCTCGATGGATGCCACGCTCGTTCATAAGCCTGTTGACGATTTATCGCTCTCCCTCGCTCCCTTCTACAAGCCCTCTTGGGCCTTCGCGCCCCACCGCGGCTTACAGCCGCGCGCACACGCGCCCCGGTTGAGCGCTGGCCACGGCGCAGACGTGGCCAGCGTGATTTATCCGGGTCTTAGCGCCCGTCAGGGTGGCCCGCTTGCGGGCCAGGTCAGGATGGCCGCTTGCGGCGGTCCTGAGCCGCTTAGACGGCTGCTGCTATGACGGTTACCTACAGCCCGCCTGGCGCAGCCGGGCCTGTAACGATCCTCGCGCCGAGGGCGCGCACGACTTGCAGGGTAAGGCCGAAGGCCAAGGGGCGCCGCGCCTTGGAGGAGAGGGGGCGAAGTCCTTTGAGATGTGTCGCGTTAAAGGCGTTAAAAGAAAAAGCGTTAAGACGCGCACGCGTGTTAAGGGTGTGGAAAGCCGTCGCAAGCCGATGATTTAAAATAGATATTCCGGACCTCACATCGGCGAAAGACGAATTTGAGGTCCGGCGATAGACGAGTCAGAGTCACGGCGATAGACGACAAATGCGACGGCGATAGACGACGATGACGGAAAATCTGTGGACAAGTGGCCAAGGTTACGGCGATAGACGAGTAGTTTTCAGCCGTCAGGCTGACTGCAGTTCGGTCGCGTTCCGGCCCCAGTGTGCTCAAGACCCGCTTCCGGCGCGGCTTTTCGCGCAAAACGACCATCGGCGAAAGACGAGTAAAGTCACCGCGATAGACGAATCGACCGATTGAGGCGCGCAATCGGTTTTGTCGGCGATAGACGACTTGCGGCGACAGGCAAGTCATCGGGTGACAGGCTTGGACAACAGCATCGGCTGCTGGAGTAGGTCCGAAAGCCAGCTCAGTTTACCGGCGCGGTTGGCTTCTGTTACGAGACGCTTACTGTCGCGGGTTAGGTAGACAAGCTGATTGGGTTTGGTCGATTCGTCCAGGGCCAGCCGGTAGTCCGGCAGTCGGTTGAGCTTGATAATGTCCTTCAGCTCTTGGCGAAAATGGCTCGCACTCTGCGAGCTGCCAGCCTTCTCTTTGAGCAACGGCAAACCGATGGAGAACCAGGGCTGATAACCACAGTGCTTGCGGCCCAGCTCGTACAGACGGCGCTCAAGCGCTTGGCCAAGCGAAAAGTAGTCTGGGTGCAGCGTCAGGATGTCGGAGGCAAGGGCGGCCCTGTAGAGCCAGTTGGCGATCGTCAGCTCTAGTTCCAACGCGCCCTTACCATTCTTGGTGTACTGCACCACCTTATAGTCTTCGATCAGACCGAACCCTTCGACTTGCTCGCGCTCGTTAGTTTTGACGTTGGTCTCAATCGTGGTGCCCTTAAGGCGGCGGCACGTATCGAGCACGCGCATGTAGGACGCACCACCCGTGCTTCGCCGCGTGCCGATCAGGAACGGATGCACTGCGATCTTGAGACGGGGGCTCACCTTGATGCCGGCGCCGTGGGCTTTGACGATCTGGCTGATGCAGTACAGCAAGATGTCCTTGTCGAACAACGTAGCGGCCCCGAGGGCAGAGGGGATCACCTTCACCGTCTTCCCGCCTCGAGAATAAACACGGATGCGGGTGTCTTTGTTCTTGCTCAATGAGAAGATGGGGTATTCCATCGAAGACAAGTCACCCTTTACCGACCAGTCATGTGCAACGACAAGCACCTCGAACACATCCATATGCGCCGGGGAAATGCCCTGCTCGTCATGGGTCGGCTCTTTCGGGCGACATGCGGTCGACGACACGAAATACGAGGACGAACTCATGTCCGACCGCGCATCCTCGACACCCTCGGCAATTGGCGGCAAGTTCTGCTCAACTAGGGAGTTCATCTGCCCTCCCGCATTGCCGCCAGACGTTCAAGCTGTTCGCGTTTCGTCGGCCGCCCGCTTCGACGTGATTGCCGGGACTCGGCTACCCCCTCGGCCTTTTGCACCGCTTTGCGGGACCTGAGCTTAACAACGGTGGCAGCCACTGCTGGTTGGACGTGCCGATCAATCCAGTCGAAGACGTCCTGCTTGCGCCAGAACAACTTCCGTTGGCCGGGCAATCGAACGATCGGCGGCAAGCGATCGAAACGCTTCCCTGCAATGTCTGCGTAGACTGTCGCGGGCTTTCTATGAAGAAGAAGACATAGCTGACCGAGCGTCAGCAACTCGACGGGATAATCTTTTGGCATGGGCGAACTCCGGCGACCCACAAGCAATATGTGCATGTGAGCTACCGAACGTGCGCACCAGCCGATGGCCCAGACGCCGCAGCGTTGTACCAAGAGGCGGGCCGAATGGCCCTCAGTGGCTCCTTCGCCATGCCCTGCTGCGCTCTGTCTTGCGCTGCGCCGACGCCGTTCGTATTCGGTCGGTTGGCATGTCGTTAACCGCGCGCGGAGGGTGCTTATCCACACGGGCCTTGATCGGCTCGTCCGATCAAGTCAAAGGTCAATCGAGTTGGATTGTCTATGGTCTGCTTAAATCAGTCAACAGAGGACACGCGTGCGGACGGAACTGTAGTGGCCGCATCGGCCGATCCGACACGGGTCTCACGCGGGACAAATCTGGGACACTAATAGACTGGAAAGGACCGAAAAAGACTGGGACTGATATAGAAGAAAAACAAGAAAAAACCGGCCTAAGCGGCCGGTTTTAAAGGAAATTCTTGGTGGAGCGGAGGAGGATCGAACTCCCGACCTTCGCATTGCGAACGCGACGCTCTCCCAGCTGAGCTACCGCCCCATCAGTCGATCATCATACACACGCATTTCCGCGCTTGGCAATAGGGGTTACGTCACCCCGAACGCGTCACTTTGACGGCGCGCCGGCCAGCACCCATTCGACCACCGAACGGACGTCGGCGTCGTTCATGCGCGGGTGCGCAGGCATCGGAATTGCACCCCAGACACCGGAGCCGCCTTCCTTCACTTTCTTCGACAGCTTCGCCACGGCCTGCGGATCGGACTTGTAGCGGGTGGCGATATCCTTGAACGACGGGCCGACGAGCTTGCGGTCGACCGCGTGGCAGCCCATGCACGCATTGCCGCGCGCCACTTTCAGGCCGTCGCCGACGTCCGCGTGCGCGGCGCCCAGCGTGCCGGCCACGAGCGCCGCGGCCGCGGCACCCTGCACCATCCACTGTTTCATCTGCTTCATCCGCGCGATCTTCATTGCGACGGCGCCTTCGGGTTGCCCGGATGCACGCTCGACGAATTCGAGATCGGTGCGGGCGGCTGCAGCGGCGTGGACTGCACCGACGCGTCGGGCACCGCACCGACCGTCGCGGCGTCCGCGGGCGCGGCGGCAGCCTGCGTGCCGGACGCACCGCTCGCGGGCGACGCGGCCTGCAGCGCCTGCGCATCCTGCGGCTTCACGTACTGGAACACCTTCACGACCTTCTCGACGCCCGGCACCTGGCTCGCGGCTTCGGCGCCGCGATTGCCTTCGTCGACCGTCACGAGGCCCATCAGGTAAAGGTTGCCACGCTCGCTGACAACCTTGTAGTAGTTCGCCGAAATGCCCTTCGTCGCGATCAGCTCGGACTTCACGCGCCCTTCGAGGTATGAGTCGTTCGCGCGCGACGATAACGACGCCGCCGGCTCGACCGACAGTTCGTTGACGATGCCGTTCACGTTGTTGATGCCGCGCACGATTTCCTCGGCGCGCTGCTTCGACGCATCGTTCGGCACTTCACCCGTCAGCAGCACGCGGCGGTTGAACACCGTCACGTTCACGTGCGACTGGTCGGGCAGCCCGTTGTTGATCTGCGAAAGCGCCTTGACCTGGATCTCGCGATCTTCCGTCTGCGCGCCGAGCGTACGGCGATCGGTCGCGATCAACGCGCCGCCGCCGGCCGCTGCGCCCACGATCCCGAGCACACAACCCTGCAGCGACACGGCGAGGCCCGCCGTCAGCGCGGCGAGCAACGTGGTTCTGACGAGCGTCTGTTTGACGCGGCTTTGATTCATCGACGGCTCTCCTTCGTTCAATCCTCACCCAGCAGCATCGCGTCGATGCCGTCGCACAGGCAGTGGATGGTCAGCAGATGGACTTCGTGGATGCGCGCCGCACGAACGGCGGGCACACTGATCGGAATATCGGTGTCGGACAGCGCGGCCGCGACCGTGTGGCCGTTGCCGCCCGTCAGCGCGACGACGGTCATCTCGCGCTCGTGCGCTTCGTCGATGGCCGCCAGCACACGCGGCGACGCGCCGGTCGGGTCGAGCAGCAGCAGGATGTCGCCGGTCTGGCCGAGCACGCGCACCTGTTGCGCGAACAGTTGCTCGGCGGCCGCCGCGCCCGCGAGGCCGGCCTGCGACGCATCGGTGGACAGCGCGATCGCGGGCAGGCCCGGACGCTCGCGCTCGAAGCCGCCGACGAGCGACACCGCGAGATAGTGCGCGGCGGCCGCCGACGGGCCGTCACCGCACGCGACGATCTTGTTGCCGTTCGCCAGCGCGGCGAACATCGCGTCGACCGCGGCTGCGATCGGCAACGACAGCGCGTCGGCCGCTTCGGCGTGAAGCGCGGCGCTGTCGCGAAATTGTTGCTGAATACGTTCGACTGACATCGATTCCTGGTGAACTGGGCGCGTGGCACGCATCGCGCGACATCGTGGGTGCGGCGAGTTTACCGTACTCCGGCGCCCTCTCCGGGGGTCCGGCAAGAACTCTTTACATCTCGTCACAGCTCGCGGCTACGCATCGTCGGTACGAAATGCGTCGCGCAGCCACACGAGCCGCCCGGCCTCGAACGCGACGACGTCGAAACGGCACGCGGCACCGGCACCGTGCCGCGCCCAGAACTGGAGCGCCGCCGCGACCAGACGCCGACGCTTGCGCCAGCCGACGCTCGCGGCCGCGCCGCCATGGCGGACGCTGCGGCGCGCGCGCACTTCGACGAACACGAGCACGCCGTCAGGCTCGCGCATCACGAGATCGAGCTCGCCGCCGCGCATCGTCACGTTCGCCGCGACGAACACGAGACCGCGGCGTTCGAGAAACTGCCGCGCACGCTGCTCGAATGCCGCGCCGACCGGTTTGGATCGCGCCGCACCGGAAAAGTTGTCGCCCGCGCGCGGCAAACCGCGCCCGCCATCCGGCCGCACCGGCGCCGCGTGGCACAATGCCGTCCTTGTTCCGCTTGCGCCGCGATTGCGCGCATTGCCTGCCATGACTGCCCTCCTCGAACTCGCGCATACGCAGCACTACCCGAGCGCCACGCTCTACGTGGTCGCCACGCCGATCGGCAACACCGCCGACATCACGCTGCGCGCGCTGCACGTGCTCGGCCTCGCCGACCGCATCGCGGCCGAAGACACCCGCAACACGGGCCAGCTCCTCGCCCGCTACGGGATATCGAAGCCGCTCGTCGCCGTGCACGAGCACAACGAACGCGAAGCCGCGCAGCGCGTGATCGAACTGCTGCGCGCCGGCGAACGCGTGGCCTACGTATCGGACGCCGGCACGCCCGGCATCTCCGACCCCGGCGCACGACTCGTCGACGCGGTGCGCGACGCGGGCTTCACGGTGATCCCGCTGCCGGGCGCGAGCGCGGCCGTGACCGCGCTGAGCGTGGCCGGCGACTGGGCCGGCGCATTCACGTTCGCGGGCTTCCTGCCGCCGAAGGCCAAACAGCGCGCGACCGCGCTGCAGGCGCTGGTGTCGCACCCGTATGCACTGGTGTTCTACGAAGCGCCGCACCGGATCGCCGAATGCGTCGCCGCGCTCGCCGACGCATTCGGCCCCGCGCGCCGGCTGCTGATCGCGCGCGAGCTCACCAAGCTACACGAGCAGTTGTTCCAGGGCACCCTGGCCGAAGGACAGACCTGGCTCGCCGGCGACGCGAACCGGCAGCGCGGCGAATTCGTGCTGGTCGTCGAAGGCGCGCCGGCGACGAGCGGCGAACCCGACGACACCGCGCACGACGCGCTGCTCAGGCTGCTGCTGGAAGAAGTGCCGGTGAAGAGCGCGGCCAAACTCGCGGCCGCGCTGACGGGCGCGTCGCGCAACTCGCTGTATGCGCGTGCGCTCGTGCTGAAGGAAGGCTGACGCGCGGCGGCACCGCGCGGAAACGACAAAGGGCTGCCGGAAGGCAGCCCTTTGTGCATGTGCGGACGATCCGCCGCGTTACTTCGTCGAAACCGACGCGAGCATTTCGTCGCGTGCGTCGCGCGCTTCCTGCGGCGACAGCCCTTCGATCTTCACGCGGCCCGTGCCGGCGTGCACGAGGCCGATCACTTTGGCGGCCGCATACGACAGGTCGAGCACACGGCCGCGCTTGAACGGCCCGCGATCGTTGACCTTCACGACGACCCACTTGCCGGTCGACGCGTTCGTCACCTTGATGTACGACGACAACGGCAGCGTGCGGTGCGCGGCGGTGAGCGCGTTCATGTTGAAACGCTCGCCGTTCGCGGTGCGGCGGCCGTGGAAATCCCTCCCGTACCACGACGCCCGGCCGGTCTGGCGGAAGTCGGACACGTCCTTGCCGTCGATCGGCTCAGCCTCCGCCAGCGACGACTTCTTCGCGTCCTTGGCGTCGGCAGCCGGCATCGATGCCAGCGCGGAATCGAAATTCAGTTGCTGCTTGTCGTTGTCCGCCTTCGCGGCAGCGGCCGTCTTGTCGACCGCGTTCTTCTGGTTCGCGCTTCCGGTGGTCTGGCTGGGTGGCACCGCGCAGCCCGTCAACGCAAAAAATAATGCAATGGTCCCGAATCGACTCGGAAATCGTACGTTCATCGACGTGTCGCCTTCTGGTTCGGGCCGCTTCTTCAACGCGCTGCTTCGCAACGCAGACACGCGGCCCGGACGGCAAATGCGTGCACGCCCCGCTCGGATGCGAGCAGGCGGCTAGCATGGGCGCGGCTTTCGTCTTGCCGCAACCGTCCTGATTAGCTTTCACGTCTGGCGCAACCTGTCCCCAACAGCCTGACCAGACCCCACATGCCGCCATCGAACATGGCTTCACGTTCGCGCGCGTCGATACGACCAACGCACAGGAACGGCGGCACAGGCCTCATCCGGCGGCGCGGCAGCAGGGCCGCAGGCGGGCGCGCAGCACCCGGCCGGACAAGACGTGAGCACCGAATGCTCGGTGCTGGATACACCGCCGGACTCCCCGGCGGCTGATGCTTGACGGCGAATTCGACGCCCATTTAACGGGGCCGAAACACCAGCGAATTGCGCGAAACTCACGCTCAATGGGGCGCATTATACATAAATCAAAACACCATCTCGAAAAGCGGCCCGGCCGGACCATTGATTCTCTCTATGGCGGTAACAATCGACATGCCCCGGGATTGCCCGTAGACGCGCGTCGCGCGGTGCGCCACTCGGGCGGCAGGCAGCGCGCGCGACCGGTACAATCGCTCCTTTTAGCCGCCGGTGCCTCCATGAAAGTCACGCTCATTCCGGTCACGCCGTTCCAGCAGAACTGCTCGCTGCTCGTCTGCGAGAAGACGGGCCGCGCCGCCGTCGTCGATCCGGGCGGCGACCTCGACCGGATCGAACAGGAAGTCGCGCGGCAGAACGTGCAGGTCGAGAAGGTGCTGCTCACGCACGGGCACATCGATCACTGCGCGGGCGCGAAGACGCTCGCGACGCACTACGGCGTGCCGATCGAGGGGCCGCAGGAAGAGGAGCGCTTCTGGATCGAGAAGCTGCCGATGCAGAGCGAGCGCTTCGGCTTCCCGGCCGCCGAAACCTTCGAGCCCGACCACTGGCTGAACGACGGCGACACCGTGCAGTTCGGCGACGAGACGCTCGAGGTCTATCACTGCCCGGGCCACACGCCGGGCCACGTCGTGTTCTTCAGCCGCGCGCATCGCGTCGCGATCGTCGGCGACGTGCTGTTCGCCGGCTCCATCGGCCGTACCGATTTCCCGCGCGGCAATCATGAGGATCTCGTGCGTTCGATCAAGGAAAAGCTGTGGCCGCTCGGCGACGACGTCACGTTCGTGCCGGGCCACGGCCCGGTGTCGACGTTCGGCGACGAGCGCCGCACGAACCCGTTCGTGTCCGACAAGGTGTACGGATGAACCAGACCGCGATCCAGGAAATCTACGTCAGCACCGACGTCGAGGCCGACGGCCCGATTCCCGGCCCGCACTCGATGCTGAGCTTCGCATCGGCCGCCTATACCGAGGACAAGCAGTTGATCGCGACGTTCTCGGCGAACCTCGAGACGCTGCCCGGCGCGCAGGCGCATCCGGTGCAGGAAGCGTGGTGGAAGACGGAGCCCGACGCATGGGCCGCGTGCCGGCGCGACCTGCTGGCGCCCGAGGCGGCGCTGGTCGCGTACGTCGACTGGGTCGAGGCGCTGCCCGGCAAGCCCGTGTTCGTCGCGATGCCGGCCGGTTTCGACTTCACGTTCATGTTCTGGTACATGATGCGCTTCGCGGGACGCTGCCCGTTCTCGTGGTCGGCGCTCGACATCAAGACGCTCGCGTTCGCGATGACGGGGCTGCCGTACCGCAAGGCGATCAAGCCGCGCTTTCCGAAGCACTGGTTCGACGACCATCCGCACACGCACGTCGCGCTCGACGACGCGATCGAGCAGGGCGCGCTGTTCTGCAACATGCTCGCCGACCTGCGCCGGCAGCAGGCCGCGCTCGCGGGCCTCGCCGTGTCGGACACCGATCGGTCGGAAAACGCGGGGGCGGGACAAAACCCCACGGATCCACGAGCAAATTAGCGAATCTCGCTCAACAGCGCCACGCCAGATTGCCTTTCCTTTCCCGGCCCTCTAACATTCAGCGTGTTGTAGCTGCCGCATGGAGGCGCAGGTGACGCTCGATTCCTTTTCGCAAAAAATCCTTCGCCTGTTGCAGCTCGACGCGCGCCGCTCCGTGCAGGAAATCTCCGACCAGGTCGGCCTGTCGAGCACGCCGTGCTGGCGCCGCATCAAGGACATGGAACAGTCGGGCGTGATCCAGCGCTACACGGCGCTGCTCGATCGCGAGAAACTCGGCCTGCACGTCTGCGCGCTCGCGCACGTGCACCTGACCCGCCACAACGAAGGCGGCGTCGAGCAGTTCGAGCGCGAAATCGCGACCTGCCCGGAAGTCACCGAGTGCTACAGCACGACCGGCGAAGCCGATTACATCCTCAAGATCGTCGCGCCCGACATCAAGGCCTACGACGTGTTCCTGCACGAACGCATCTTCAAGATCCCGGCCGTGTCGCAGGTGCGCACGAGCGTCGTGCTGCGCGAAATCAAGTTCGACACGCAACTGCCGCTGTAACGCGCGGGCCCGCACGGTCCGCCCGCATTCGCGGGCGTCACGTCACGCCTGCACGGGCATCGCGCGCGTGAAGCCGATCCGGCGCGCGCCGAACTCGCGCTTGAGCGCGTCGACGTCGAGCCGGCCGGCCAGCGCCGCATCGGTGTCGCCCGGCTCGCTGGCGAGCGTCACGTCGATCTCGAGCCCCGTACTCAGGTAATGCAGGTTGATCGCCTCCGCACGCAGCCGGCGCTGCGCGAGCGCGGCCTCGAGCCGTGCCGCGATCTCGCCGCGCGGCGGCAGCGCGAGCGCCGGACGGCGCGCCGCGTCGTTCTCGGGGTCGACGTGGATCAGCGCATCGAGCACGCGCGAGTCGGTCAGCACGCGTGCGCGCGCGGTCTCGGCGATGTAATGCCCTTCGGAGACGGAGATCTTCGGATCGACGAGGATGTGCGCGTCAACGAGCGCGGCATCGCCCATCTTGCGCGTGCGCAAGTCGTGCACGTCGCGCACGCCGGGCGTCGCCGCGAGCAGCGCGCGAATCTCGGCCGTGTCGGTCGTGTCGAGCGCGCGGTCGGAGAGGTCCTGCAGCGCGTCATAGCCGAACGTCCAGCCCATCCGCGCGACCATGAAGCCGACGATCGCCGCCGCGATCGGGTCGAGCAGCCGCACGCCGGCCAGGCTGCCGACGATGCCGATTGCGACGACGAGCGACGACGCGGCGTCCGAGCGCGCATGCCATGCATTCGCGACGAGCATCGCCGAGCGCACGCGCCGCGCCTCGCGCAGCATGTAGCGAAACAGCGCTTCTTTCGACACGAGCACCGTCAGCGCGACGATCAGCGCGGAAAAATGGACGGCCGGGATGTTTTCGAGATTAACGAGACGATCACCGGCGCGCCAGAGCATGCCGATTCCGACCGCAATCAGGATCGCGCCGAGAAACAGCGACGCGACCGTCTCGTAGCGGCTGTGTCCGTAATTGTGGTCGGCATCCGGCGATGCGCCGCTATGCCGATTCGCAACCAGCACGACGAAATCCGAGATCAAATCGGAAATCGAATGCACACCGTCGGCAATCAATGCCTGCGAATGCGCAATCGTACCGACGACGATCTGAAATGTCGCAAGCACGACATTCAGCACAATACTGACGAACGTGCTCTTGCGCGCAACCGCGTGCTTTTCTGCGCTTTGCGCGTCGCTGGAAAACGTGGACATGAAATATGAGATATCGGTGTGCGGTACGCAATTCTATCAAAGGCGCCTCGCGCCCCCCGCCAATACCCACAAATTTCTTATTTAAATCAACCGCTTATACGAACGTGTCGCATTTTCATTCACACGGAATTATTACGTTTCCATGACACTTTCCGCGTACCGGCCGGGCGTCCGGAAACAAAAAAGCCGCGCTCCTGAACGGACACGCGGCTCTTTTGAGCAGACAATTTAAACAAACGTTTAAATTGCGAACTGTTCGCGGTTCTTGCCTGCGATCCAGCGCGGCGGCTTGCCGCGGCCCGACCACGTCGCGCCCGTTTCCGGATCGCGGTATTTCGCGGCCACGCCTGCGCGCGGACGGCCAACCTTACCTGCCTTCGCGCGGCTGAGACCGAGTTCGGCGAGCGAAAAGCCGTAGTCGGCAATTTTCTGCTTCACGTCATTCAGCACTTCAGCGTATTCACGCGACTTCGCTTCTTCGATTTGCTTCTCCAGCTTCTCCCGCTGGGCCAGCAGGTCCTTGTAAGAAGACATAGTTTCCCTTTCTATCTGACTAATGGCGCCGGTCTACAGCCAGCTCACCATTCATGAAATATATGTGCCTCGGATTTTCGAAGGCAGAGATTAGCACAAAAAAGATTTGATAGAAGCGAGATTCATGGAAATCCCGAGACCAATTGTAATTGGCACATGTCATTTTGACCGGCCGCGGCCTTTTCTCAAATTTTTACGTTCCTCCACAGAGATTAGGACATTAGCGATTGCCTATTAGGTCTATCAACATACGCAATTACCCTGCATATGAAAAATCAAAGCTTTCATAGGACGACAGGTTTGCGAAAATCGGATGGCGCAGCTTGCCGAACGGACAAACCTGCTACCCGCGACGTCACGCCACATCCCGCGCACATGCGAGCAGCCGCTCGCGCAACGCGCCGGCATCGGCCGGCGGCGCGTCGAACGGCGTGCGCACGCGGCGGCCGTCGCATCGCCAGTCGGCGCCGTGGCGATCGACGCCGAGCAAGTCGAGCCCGTCGCGGCGCGCATCGCCGGCATCGTATGCGTCCCACAGCGCCTGTTCCTGGTCGAACCCGAGCGGCGGCAGCGCATCGAGATGCGTGCCGTCGACCCAGCCCATGCGCCCGAAGCCGCCGATATAGCGCAGCCGCTCGATATCGAGCGCCCAGAACGTGAAATCGCCGAGCGCGAGATAGCGCGCGGCATCCGGCTCGTAGCGCCGGTATCGCGCGGTGACGTGCGGATCGTCGCCGAGCGGCACGAACCGGCCGAGCAGCGTCGCGCGTTCGGCGTTCAGCACGTCGCCGTCGGGCGCGTCGACGACGAGGAAACCCGCGCGCGGATCGGCGGCGAGATTGCGCGTGTGCTCGGCGAGGTCGCTTACGAGGATCACGGGCCGATGGTTTGCATCGGGTGCAAACGGGACGACCGTCGGATACGGGAAGCCCTGCGGATCGCGCGCATGGGTGGCAAGCGTGCCGAGCGCGCAGCGGTGCAGCAGATGCAGGGCGAAGGCGGGATCGATGTTCAAGAGGACTCCTGCGGTCGAAAGGCGGCGCGACGGGCACGCCGCGTGCGCTTCGATGTTACCCGCGGGCGCTGCGTGCGGCGTATCGGTCGAACGGCCGATGCGGCACCAGGCACCGGACGGGCGGTGCGCTGCCGCGACGTGGCCGGATCGCAGGATCGCAGGATCATCGGATCGCCCGTTCGCCCGTTCGCCCGTTCGCCCGTTCGCCGGATCATCGCCCGAACGGGCAGCACCCGGCAGGATCGTAAGCGGTTCGATAGAATCGGACGATTCCGACGGACGCCGCGTGCGTCCGCGCATTTCTTGACGAGCCTTCCGTGTCCGAATCCTCCTCCCCCGAATCGTCGTCCCCGTTCGCCGCGCCGCCCGACGCGCATCGCGTGCTGTCGCTCCCGGCCCGCCAGCGTGCGCGCACGGCGTCAATGGCGCTGTTCTTCGTCGCCGGCATGATGTACGCGTCGTGGGGCGTGCACGTGCCGACCGTGCGCGACAAGTTCGCGCTGAGCCCCGGGCTGCTGTCGATCGCGCTGTTCGCGGTCGCCGGCGGCTCGATCGCCGCGATGCTGACCATCGCACGCTGGATCGCGCGCGTCGGTTCGCGCACCGCATGCGTCGCGGGCGGGCTCGTGATGTCCGCGTGCGCGGCGCTGATCCTCGTCGTGCCCGACTACTGGATGCTGCTCGGCGTCCTCGCGCTGTTCGGCTTCTCGATGGCGACGCTCGACGTCGCGATGAACGCCGAGGCCAGCGCGGTCGAGATCGCGCTCGGCAAACCGATCATGTCGTCGCTGCACGGGATGTTCAGCATCGGCGGGATGTCGGGCGCGGCGGCCGGCGGCGCGCTGCTGTCGGCCGGCATGGCGCCGGCCGTGCATCTCGCGCTCGCGGCGGCGGTGAGCGCCGCTGTGCTCGTGGCCGCGAGCCCGGCCGTGCTGCCGCATGTGCCGCACCACGAACACGCGCACGGCGGCGGCAACCGCTGGCGCTCGCCCGCGCTGTGGATGCTCGGCGGCATCGCGCTCGTCGCGCTGATCGCCGAAGGCGCGATGTACGACTGGGCGACGGTCTACATGCGCGACGTCGTCGCGGCGAGCCCCGCGCTCGCGAGCGCCGCGTATGCGGCGTTCTCGGGCGGGATGGCCATCGCACGCTTCGCGGGCGACGCCGTGCGTGCCCGCTTCGGCGCGCCGCAGCTCGTGTTCGCGAGTGCGTCGCTCGCGTGTGCGGGAATGATCGGCGCGCTGCTGCTGCCTTATTCGGCCGCCGTGCTGACCGGTTTCACGCTGATGGGCCTCGGCCTCGCGAACATGATGCCCGTGCTGTTCGCAGCCGCCGCGCGCGTGAAAGGCATCCACGCGGCTGAAGGGCTCGCGCATGTGGCCGGGCTTGCGTATTTCGGACTGCTGTTCGGTCCGGTCGTGATCGGCGCGGTCGCGCAGGCCGCGAACCTGACGATCGGACTGTCGGTCGTCGCACTGTGCGCGGCGCTCGTCGCGGCGATCGCGCCGAGGGTGCTCGCGCACCTGAAGATCTGACGGCACGGCGCACGCCGCCCAAAAAGAAAGCGCGCATGCGTTGCCGCATGCGCGCTTTCGCCCCTTCTGTTGACCGCTTTTTGCGTTACATCTTCACTTCGTCGAGCAGCGTCTTCTTGCCGCCCTTGTAGTTGTACAGCGAGATCACGCCGTGCTGCAGATCGCCCTTCGAATCGAAGGTCGTCGTGCCGATCACGCCCGTGTAGTTCGTCGCCGGCATCGCCGCGAGGATCTTCGCGGGATCCGTCGAGTTCGAACGCTTCATCGCGTCGACGACGATGTACACGGCGTCGTACGTGAACGGTGCGTAGATCTGGATCGGCTGGCCGAAGCGCTTCTCGAACTTCGCCTTGAACGCGCTGCCGCCCGGCATCTTCTCGAGCGAAGCGCCCGCTTCCGAGCACACGACGTTGTCGGTCGCGTCGCCGGCCAGGTCGGCCAGCTTTTCCGTGCACACGCCGTCGCCCGCGAAGATCTTCGCGCGCACGCCAAGCTGCTTCGCCTGCTTCGCGAACGGGCCGCCGGTGGCGTCCATGCCGCCGTACATGATCGCGTCGGGGTTCTCACCCTTGATCTTGGTCAGAATCGCGCGGAAGTCGACCGCCTTGTCGTTGGTCGCGTCGTGCGACACCACCTTCAGGCCGAGCGCCTTCGCCTTCTTCTCGAACTCGTTCGCGAGACCCTGGCCGTACGCGGTCGAATCGTCGACCACCGCGACGCTCTTGATGCCCTTCGAATGCGCGTAGTTCGCGAGCGCCGGGCCCTGCTGCGCATCGGTCGCGACGACGCGGTACGTCGTCTTGAAGCCTTGCAGCGTGTAGGCCGGGTTGGTCGCCGACGGCGAGATCTGCACGATGCCCGCATCGCTGTAGATCTTCGACGCCGGGATCGACGTGCCCGAGTTCAGGTGACCGATCACCGCGACGACCTTGTCGTCGACGAGCTTCTGCGCCACTTGCGTGGCCTGCCGCGGGTCGGCCGCGTCATCCTGCGGGTCGAGTTGCAGCGTGATCTTCTGGCCGCCGACCGTGAGACCCTTGGCGTTGATCTCCTCGACGGCGAGACGCGCGCCGTTTTCGTTGTCCTTGCCCAAGTGTGCAATGCCGCCCGTCAAGGGCGCGACGTGGCCGATCTTGACGACTTGATCGGCGGCCGCGTTGCTTGCAGCAGCAACGCACAGCATCGCCGCAGCGGTGATCGGCAACAGCTTCTGCATTTTGATATTCATGTAAGTCTCCAGTTTCGGTCCCAATAAACGCCATCGCCCGGTGCCCCGCTGCCATCCCTGTGTTTGCAATCACTGGACGATTCGCCGGTTGCATCGTTCATGCACTTGGCCTCAAGCACGTGAAAACAGCCGCTTTTAGCAGCCACCCGCCCGTACTTGCGCGCAAGTGTAGGTGATCAAATTAATTTGTGGGACTTTTTTGGGGTAGTGGTAACACTACTGATATCCGCACTTTGGAACGATGACTCGAATATCTCCGCAAGCCCCGCCGGATAAGGGTTTCCGCTAATTTCCGGCGGCTTGTCGAAAGGTCGTTTCAAAAGATTCCCGGGACATTTCGATTCGGTATTTTGTGCCCGCGATCATTGAATGAAACGCGCGTGACAACGCGCGCGTTTCGTCGTTCGATACGAACGATTCAGGCGGCCGACGCGCGCCATTCTGTGTCGAGCGCAGCGACGAGCTGCGACGTCGTCAGCGCATCGCCGCGCCGCCGCGCGAGCGGCGCGCCCTGCCCGGCCCACAGCGACAGGTAGTCGCCATCGTTCGCGCGTGCGGCGGCCTGGCGCAGCGGCTGCGTCAGCGCGTTCTGCACCGGGTACGGCGCGGCGTCGGCCACGCGTTCGCCGAGCCGCGCCATCAGCGTGTTGCGCAGCCCGCGCGCGTGGCGGCCGGTGATCGCGCGCGTGACCTGCGTCGACGTATCCGCGCTCGCCAGGAGGCGCGCCTTCCAGTCCGCCGCGATCGCGCTTTCCGTGCAGGTCAGGAACGCCGTGCCGAGCTGTGCGCCCTGCGCGCCGAGCGCGAGCGCGGCCGCGATCCCGCGGCCGTCCATGATGCCGCCCGCGGCGAGCACGGGCAGCCCCGTCGCGTCGACGAGCTGCGGCACGAGCGCGAACGTGCCGATCAGCGCATCGTCGGCAGCACCGATGAACGTGCCGCGATGGCCGCCCGCCTCGGCGCCCTGCGCGGACAGCGCGTCGGCGCCGGCCGCCTGCCACGCGAGCCCTTCGGCGACGTGCGTCGCGGTGCCGATCACATAGGTGCCGGCGGCCTTCAGGCGCGCAACATCGGCCGCGTCGAGCACGCCGAACGTGAAGCTCGCGACCGGTACGCGCAGCGACACGAGCGCATCGAGCTGCGCGCGGAAGTCGGGCGCATAACGCGCGGGCGCGGCGCCCGGCGGCAGCCCGAGCGCCGCGTTCAGCGGGTCGATCGCCGCGAGTGCGCGCGCGACGGTTGCCGCGTCGGGCGCGGCGTCCGGCAGCACGAACAGGTTGACCGCGAACGGGCGATCGGTCGCCGCGCGGATCGCCGCGACCTCGGTCGCGAGACGATCGGGCTCGAACGCGCCGGCGCCGAGGCTGCCGAGCGCGCCGGCGTTCGATGCGGCGGCGACCATCGCGGCCGTGGTCGCGCCGACCATCGGCGCCTGCACGAGCGGCAGGCGCAGGCCGAAGCGTTCGGAAAAGGGCGTGGAATACGGACGGGCAGGCATGACGAATCCTTCGATGACGATGCGCGAAAGCGCTTTGTAAAAGCCGGCACATCGACTCTATCGAAGCGGCTCGACGCCGAAAAATGAATAATCGAGATCGAAACGATCGCTGCGCGAGAAGCGGGCGCGCGCAGCAGGCGCGCACTTTGCGCGTGCCCTGCAACGGCAGACGATTGGTGGCACACTAGGCCGCCCTCTTCCACCCCGGGGCGCGCGCGGCGCACCCCGTTCGCCAGGAGTTCAAAACGTGACAGCCCAATGGATCGACATCCCGACCGGTAACGACAGCTTCGGCGGCTATCTCGCGCTGCCCAAGCGCGGCAAGGGCCCTGCCGTCATCATCATCCAGGAGATCTTCGGCGTGAACTCGCACATCCGCGCGGTCGCCGACCAGTACGCGTCCGACGGCTTCGTCGCGCTCGCGCCGGACGTGTTCTGGCGCACGCAGCCGCGCGTCGAGCTGACCTACGAAGGCGCGGATCGCGACAAGGGCATCGAGCTGATGAAAAAGACCGACGTGGGCCTCGCGGTCGCGGACATCGGCGCGGCCGCCGACGCGCTGCGCGCGCGCCCGGAAGTGGCCGGCAAGATCGCCGCGATCGGCTACTGCTTCGGCGGCCAGCTCGCATACCGCGCGGCCGCGACCGGCAAGCTCGACGCGGCGGTCGCGTATTACGGCGGCGGCATCCAGAACGCGCTCGACCTCGCCGGCAAGGTCACGCAACCGATCCTGTTCCACTACGCGGAAAACGACCACGGGATCCCGCTCTCGGCCGTCGACCAGGTGAAGGCCGCGTTCGCCGGCCACGGCCACGCGTCCTTCCACGTGTACCCGGGCGCCGAGCACGGCTTCAACTGCACGGACCGCGCGTCGTACAACCAGCGCGCGTCGGCGCTCGCGCACGGCCGCACGCTGACGTTCCTCGCCGAGCACCTGTAAAAATGCCCCGCCGCGGGCCCATCGCGCCGGGCCCGCGTTATGCTCCCACCATTGCCACGCGTCACAACGGGGGTGACAGCGATGCACTCGGACTATCTCGCGCATGACGCGATCGGCCTCGCCGCGCTCGTGCGCGACCGCAAGGCAAGCCCGCGCGAACTGCTCGATGCCGCGATCGGCCAGGCCGAAGCGGTCAATGGCGCGATCAACGCGATCGTGCTGCAGGACTACGAAGCCGCGCGCGAGCGCGCAACCTCCACGCCCGAACCCGGCGCCGACGCGCCGTTCGCGGGCGTGCCGTATCTCGTCAAGGATCTCGGCGCGGCGGTCGCCGGGCTGCCGCTGTCGATGGGCAGCCGGCACTACCGGTACTACGTGCCCGCCGACGATTCGCCGGTGATCGCCCGTAGCCGCGCGGCCGGCCTCAACGTGTTCGGCAAGACCAACACGTCGGAGATCGGCCAGATGCCGTACACGGAACCCGAACTGTTCGGCGCGTGCCGCAACCCATGGAATCTCGATCACACGCCGGGCGGCTCGAGCGGCGGCGCGGCGGCGGCCATCGCGGCCGGCATCGTGCCGCTCGCGCATGCGTCCGACGGCGGCGGCTCGATCCGCATTCCGGCATCGT
The DNA here is from genome assembly GCF_018417535.1 of Burkholderia pyrrocinia. Lineage (NCBI taxonomy): Bacteria > Pseudomonadati > Pseudomonadota > Betaproteobacteria > Burkholderiales > Burkholderiaceae > Burkholderia > Burkholderia pyrrocinia. Next base: position 2,933,601 of record NZ_CP070977.1, read on the forward strand.
GCTGCGGGCTGTTCGGCCTGAAGCCGAGCCGCAATCCGGTACTCGTCGACCAGCCGTCGAACGGCGAGCTCGTCGTCCAGCATGCGGTGTCGCGCAGCGTGCGCGACAGTGCGCTGCTGCTCGACGTGACGACCGGCCAGACGCTGCCGCACGGCGCGCCCGGCACGTTCCTCGGCGAACTCGATACGCCGCCCGGCCCGCTGCGGATCGGCCTCGTCGTCGACCCGATGCTCGCGCCGGCACTCGCCGACGACACGCGCGCGGCACTCGACGACGCGGCCGCGCTGCTCGAATCGCTCGGCCACCACGTCGAGCCGGCGACGCTGCGCGTCGACTACGCGCGCGCGGCCGAAACCTTCCTCACGCTGTGGGCGACGATCGCCGAGGAGATGGTGCTCGGCGCGCGTGAGCTGACCGGCCGCGTGCCGCGCCGCGGCGAATTCGAAGCGGCGACGTGGGCGATGGCCGTGGTCGGCCGGCGCCTCGCGCGCACACGCCTGCCGGACGTGCTCGAGTGGCAGCGCCAGCTCACCGTGCAGGTCGCCGGCCTCGTGTCGCGCTACGACGCGATCCTGTGCGCGTCGCTCGCGGGACCGCCGGTGAAGATCGGCGAATTGCAGCCGACGCCGTTCGAATCGGCGCAGATGAAGCTGCTCGCCGCGCTGCCGGTGAAGCCGCTGCTGAAGGAAATGCTCGCGAAGTCGTCGGAGAAGGCGTTCGCGTGGGCCGGCTGCACCGAGCTGTTCAACCTGACGGGCCAGCCGGCGATGTCGGTACCGCTCTACTGGAATGCGCGCGGGCTGCCGATCGGCGTGCAGTTCGTCGCGCGCCACGCCGACGACGCGTTGCTGCTCAGGCTCGCGCGGCAGCTCGAACAGGCGCGGCCGTGGTTCGACCGCCGCCCGCCGCTGATGCGGGCGCAGCGCTGACGCGCGCGGCCGCTTCTCAACGCAAGCAGCAAAAAAAGCCCCGCCGGCAACACCGGTGGGGCTTTTGCGCATGCAATCGCGTGACGGTGCTTACACGTCGAGCCGTTCGCAGATCGTCCGCGTCGCGGCCGCTGCGTTCAGCGTGTAGAAATGCAGCCCCGGCACGCCCGCGTCGATCAGGCGGCGGCACAGATCGGTGACGACATCCGCGCCGAACGCGCGGATCGCTTCGCGATCGTCGCCGAAGCTTTCGAGCCGGCGCGCGACCCAGCGCGGCACTTCGGCGCCGCACATCTCGGAGAAGCGCATCAACTGCGAGAAGTTCGTGATCGGCATGATGCCCGGCACGATCGGCACGTCCACACCCAGCTTGCGCGCATCGTCGACGAAGCGGAAATACGCGTCGGCGTTGAAGAAGTACTGCGTGATCGCGGAATTCGCGCCGGCTTTCACCTTGCGCGCGAAATTCTCGAGATCGGCCTTCGGCGAGCGCGATTGCGGGTGGTACTCCGGATAGCCGGCGACCTCGATGTGGAACCAGTCGCCATGCTCGGCACGGATGAAGCTGACGAGCTCGGACGCATAGCGCAGTTCGCCGACCGCGCCCATCCCCGACGGCAGGTCGCCGCGCAGCGCGACGATATGCCGGATGCCGTAGGAGCGGTACTGGTCGAGGATCGCGCGCAGGCTGTCGCGCGACGAACCGATACACGACAGGTGCGGCGCGGCCTCGAGGCCGTCCTTCTGCATGTCGAGCACGGTATCGAGCGTGCCCTGCTGCGTCGAGCCGCCGGCGCCGAACGTCACGGAGACGAATTTCGGCTTCAGCGGCAGCAACTGCGCACGCGTCGCGCGCAGCTTTTCGACGCCTTCCGCCGTCTTCGGCGGGAAGAATTCAAACGAGAGTTCGATCGGTTTCATGATTCGATGGGTTAGGGCCCGTTCCCGCTAATGACGGGCTGGCACTGCGCCTCAGCCGATGTCGCGCTGGCCGAAGATCAGCGCGGACAGCAGCCACGACACGATGCTGTACAGGATCGAACCGAAGAACGCGGACCAGAACCCCGACACCTCGAAGCCCTTCAGCAGCGACGACGCGAACCAGAAGCACAGCGCGTTCACGACGAGGATGAACACCCCGAGCGTGACGATCGTGACGGGCAGCGTCAGCAGGATCAGCACCGGGCGGATCACCGTGTTGATCAGGCCGAGCACGACCGCGATGATCAGCGCCGTGCCGAAGCTCTTGATGTGGATCGACGGCACGAGGTACGTGATGATCAGCAGCGCGAGCGCGTTGATGACCCAGGTGAGGATGACGCTCATGGAGTGCTCCGGTTCGGTTGTCGATCTTCGGTACGGTCAGCGGCCGCCGCCCCGCGTGCGCCGCATCGTCGGCGACGCGGCGCGCTCGGGACGGCGGCGGCGCATCAGTAGCGGTAGTGGTTCGGCTTGAACGGGCCGTCCTTCTGCACGCCGATGTACGAAGCCTGCTCGTCCGACAGCACCGACAGGTTCGCGCCGATGCGCGCGAGGTGCAGGCGCGCAACCTTTTCATCGAGATGCTTCGGCAGCACGTACACCTTGTTCTCGTACTCGCCGCCGCGCACGAACAGCTCAATCTGCGCGAGCGTCTGGTTCGCGAACGAGTTCGACATCACGAACGACGGGTGGCCGGTCGCGCAGCCGAGGTTCACGAGGCGGCCTTCCGCCAGCAGGATCACGCGCTTGCCGTCCGGGAAGATGATGTGGTCGACCTGCGGCTTGATGTTTTCCCACTGGTACTGGCGGGTCGACGCGACGTCGATTTCCGAGTCGAAGTGGCCGATATTGCAGACGATTGCGTTGTGGCGCATCGCCTTCATGTGATCGTGGCCGATCACGTGGAAGTTGCCGGTGGCCGTCACGAAGATGTCGGCCTTGTCGGCCGCGTATTCCATCGTCACGACGCGGTAGCCTTCCATCGCCGCCTGCAGCGCGCAGATCGGATCGATTTCGGTGACCCACACGGTAGCGCCCAGGCCGCGCAGCGACTGCGCGCAGCCCTTGCCCACGTCGCCGTAGCCCGCGACGACCGCGACCTTGCCCGCGATCATCACGTCGGTCGCGCGCTTGATGCCGTCGACGAGCGATTCACGGCAGCCGTACAGGTTGTCGAACTTCGACTTCGTGACCGAATCGTTCACGTTGAACGCCGGGAACGGCAGGCGGCCGTCCTTTTCCATCTGGTACAGGCGGTGCACGCCGGTCGTGGTTTCTTCGGTCACGCCCTTGATGTGCGCGAGGCGCTTCGAGTACCAGGTCGCGTCGATGTCGAGGTGCTTCTCGATCGACTTGTACAGCGCGACTTCTTCCTCGTTGGTCGGCTTCGCGATCACCGAACGGTCCTTCTCGGCCTTCGAGCCGAGGATCAGCAGCAGCGTTGCGTCGCCGCCGTCGTCCAGGATCATGTTCGCGAATTCGCCGTTCGGCCATTCGAAGATGCGGTGCGAGAACTCCCAGTATTCGTCGAGCGATTCGCCCTTGAACGCGAACACCGGCGTGCCGGCTTCGACGATCGCGGCCGCGGCGTGGTCCTGCGTCGAGAAGATGTTGCACGACGCCCAGCGGACGTCCGCGCCGAGCGCCTTCAGCGTCTCGATCAGCACGCCCGTCTGGATCGTCATGTGCAGCGAACCGGCGATGCGTGCGCCCTTCAGCGGCTGCTGCGCCTTGTATTCGTCGCGGATTTGCACGAGGCCCGGCATTTCGGTCTCGGCGATGTTCAGTTCCTTGCGGCCCCAGCCGGCCAGCGCCATGTCGGCGACGACGTAATCCTTGGAAGCTTGCGAATCGATAATGGCGTTCATCACGCCCTCCTTTCTAAAAAGTTTCTAGATTGGTGACGTGAGCGCCGTTCAGGAAGCGGAGCCGGCGCGACGGTCGCGAAACGCGCGCCGCACGGCTGCTTGGTGAAGCCTTCCGAGCCTGGCGGACGCTGAATGGTCCGTCGCAACGCTCCTCGGAAAACGGGAGGGATTGTAGCAAATCGGCGCGCACAATGCGCAAGCGACTCGAGCGATTCAAGCGCGCCGCGTCGGCGCGCGTCGCCGTCCGGAAAGGGTCAGGACTCCGCGCCGACCCACGCCTGTTCGCGCAGCCGCGCGCGCAGGCGCGCGACGGCCTGGCTGTGCAACTGGCACACGCGCGATTCGCTCACTTCGAGCACCGCGCCGATCTCGCGCAGATTCAGACCCCGTTCGTAGTACAGCGACATCAGCAGCTTCTCGCGCTCCGGCAGCCGCTCGATCGCCTCGACGAGCGCCTCGCGCAGGTGCTCGTCGAGCAGCGCCGACAGCGGATCGGCGTGATCGACGCGATAGCGGTCGAGGAACGGCTCGTCGTCGGCCGCGCGGTCGAAATCCTCGTAATAGATGAGCTGGCTGCCGTGCAGGTCCTGCAGCATCCCCTGGTATTCGTCGAGCGGCATGTTCAGGTGCAGCGCGATCTCGGTCTCGCTCGCCGAGCGGCCGAGATGCTGCTCGACCTGGTGCACCGCGTGCTCGACCTCGCGCGACGTCTTGCGCAGGCTGCGCGGCAGCCAGTCGTTGCTGCGCAGCTCGTCGAGCATCGCGCCGCGGATGCGCTGCGTCGCGTAGGTCTCGAACTGCGCGCCCTGGTCTTCCTTGTAGCGGCCGGCCGCGTCCATAAGGCCGATCATGCCGGCCTGGATCAGGTCGTCGAGGTCGACGCTCGCCGGCATCTTCGCGACGAGCTGCAGCCCGAGGCGACGCACGAGCGGCGCATATTGCGCGAGCACGTCGGCCTGGGACATCTTTCCTTGAGCGTTGTACATCATGGCCCCCTCCTTCCGGTGGCGCTCACGCGGCGTGTGCCGCGCCCGCCTCATACGACGGCTTGCCGCCCGCGTGGACGGCGCGGCCCGCACCCGAACGCGGGCGCATCGGCCAGTACAGCAGGTCGGCGGCAATCTGCCGGTAGTCGCGCGCGGCCGACGACGACGGGAACGCGTCGACCACCGCATGCATCAGTTCGCGCGCGTGCTCGACGAGCGGATCGGCGCTCACGCAGCCCGCATCGGCGATCGACACCGTCAGGTAGCGGCTCGCGACGCCCGCGAGGTTGTCGAAGGCCGTCTTCGCGTCCGCATGGCTGCCGACGTGATTGGTCAGCACGCGGAACTGCGCGAGCGCGTGCGCGAAATGCAGCCGCTTCATGCACGCGTACGCCTCGGTGATCGCCTGCGCGGCCACCCGCGTGACAACCAGCACGTCGTGCGCTTCGCGCGCGAGTGCCGAGAACGAGCCGTCGGCGCCGAGCTGCGCGTCGACGAGGACGATGTCGGCCGGGCCGTCGATGAAGTCGCTCAGTTGCGCGTCGCTGTAGCCGGCGCGCGCGAGCCGCGCGGCCGCGCACAGGCCGAACCCGGCGGCCACCCGCGTGCGCTCGCCGTCGCGCAGCCATGCGCCCGCGAGGGTCGCGCTGGCCGAATGCACGTCGGCGCGCTCGTCGACGACGAGCACATCCTTGCCGAGCGACGCGAGCGCCGCCGCCAGGTTCACGATGGCGGACGTGCAGCCGACACCCGCCGGCCCGCCCGTCACCGCGACGATGCGCGACGTGCGCCCGGCCAACAGGCGCCGCAGCCCTTCGGCCTGGTCGATGGTTCGTTTATCCAAATCGCACCTCGTGCAGCTCGGCGGTGGAACGTGCGGTCAGGGCGGAAAGCAGCGTCGGCATGTCCTCGTCTTGCGGCACGAAGGGCGAGCCGTCGCGCGGCACGCAGAACGCGCTCTTCAGCAGGAATCTGGTCGATGCGACATACAGGTTCTCCGGCACCTTCTGGCCGGTCGACACGTAGTGGACCGGCAGCTTGTAGCGGATCACCGTGTCGAGCACGCCGCCGAGGTGGGTCGCTTCGTCGAGCTTCGTGAGGATGCAGCCGGCGAGGTCCGGATGCTCGCCCGCGCTGCGGTACGCCTGCACGACTTCGTTGAGCGTGTCGCCGTGGCTGGTCGCGTTGAGCAGCAGCAGGCGCTGCACCGGCGTGTTCGCGCCGTGCAGCATTGCGATCTGGTCGGACACCGCGCGGTCGCGCTGGCTCATGCCGATCGTGTCGATCAGCACGATGTGCTTGTTGCGCAGCTCGGACAGCGCGAGCGCGAGATCGCCCGCATCCTTCACCGCGTGCACCGGCACGCCGAGGATCTTGCCGAAGATGCGCAGCTGCTCGTGGCCGCCGATCCGGTAGCTGTCGGTGGTCAGCAGCGCGACCTTGCTCGCGCCGAAGCGCATCACGCACCGCGCGGCCAGCTTCGCGGTGGTGGTCGTCTTGCCGACGCCCGTCGGCCCCATCAGCGCGAACACGCCGCCGCGCTCCATCAGCGCGTCCTCGCTGTCGAGCACCGGCAGGTTCGCCGCGAGCACCGACTGCGCCCATTCGGCGGCCTGTTCGAAGGTCTGCGCGCCGTCGCCGGACGGCAGGTTGTCGACGAGCATCCGCACGAGCTGCGCGGACAGGCCGGCCGCGAACAGGTGCTTCGTCAGCGCGCCATGCACGGCGCTGCGACGCTGGCGGTCGTGCCACTTCAGGCTGTCGAACTGCTCTTCCATCATTCCGCGCAGTTCGCCGAGCTCCTGCATCACCGTATCGTTGACGATCCGCTCGATGCGCGACTTCACCGCATCGGCCACCGCGGCGGCCGCGTCGGCGGACAGCCGCGTGCGCTCGGCCGCCTTTGCGGCGTTCGCGGTGCTCGCGTCGGGCGTGCGCGGCGCGGCTGCCGGCATCCGGCGTTCGGCATCGCGCACGATGTCGCGTGCCCAGTCGGGCGACGGCGCGCTCGCGGCGCCCTGCGGCGCGGGCGCGCTGGCTGGCGGCGCGGCAGGCGGCGCCTGGGTACGCGCGATCAGCGCGTCGCGCTGCTGCGTCAGGCGCTTCGCGTGCTCGACGAGCCACGGCGCGGGTTCGGAAGCGGGGGCAGGCCATCCTGCGGCCGGCGCGGCGATCGACGGCGCTGCCGCAGCCGGCGCGTCTGCATCGATCGTCGAGGATTGCGCGGCTGCTTCGTCCGCTTCGGCGCTTGCACCGAACACGGACGAGAACACGTCCGGCAGCCCGCCTTCACCTGCCGCATACGGATTGACGCTCGGGCGCGCGAGCGCGCCGCCCGGGCGCGACACGATGCCCGGCACCGCCGCGGCCGGCACGGATTCCGGCACGCGCGGCGCGGCGATCCGCGGCCGCGCGGCGGCCGGCGGCGTCACCGCGGCCAGGTCCGAATCGGCGAGTGCGACGATTTCGACGCTGCCGTCATCGAGCGTGCGGTTCGACAGCACGACCGCGTCGGCGCCGAGCGCCTCGCGCACCAGACGAAGCGCGTCGCGGCTCGTCGCGCCGGTGAATTTGCGAATGTTCAAGCGGAACCCCCGATGACGTTAACGACTTTGATCGTGCGTGTGTCCGGCACTTCGGCATACGACAGCACTTTCAATTGCGGCAGGCTGCGGCGCAGGAAACGCGCGAGCATCGCGCGCAGCGCGTGCTGCACCAGCAGCACGGGCGGCAGCCCGAGATTCTGTTGACGCAGCATCGCTTGCTGCGTGCCGGTCAGAAGGTTGTGCGCGAGGCCGGGTTCGAGGCCCGGATTCGCGCCGGTGGCGAGCGCCTGCGACAGCACGCGCTCGAGATTCGAGTCGAGGCCCATCACCTGCATCTCGCCCGCGCCCGGATACCACTGCTGCGTGATCGCGCGGCCGAGCGAGAGCCGCACCGCGGCGGTGATCTCGAACGCGTCGCCGCGGCCCGCATGTTCGGACACGGCCTCGAGGATCGTGCGCATGTCGCGGATCGGCACGCCTTCCTCGAGCAGGTTCTGCAGCACCTTCTGCAGCGTCGTCAGCGAGATCGTCTTCGGCACGAGGTCCTCGACGAGCGACGGCGCGTCCTTGCCGGTACGCTCGACGAGCGCCTGCACTTCCTGGCGGCCGAGCAGCTCGGCCGCGTGCTGGACGACGAGATGGTTCAGGTGCGTCGCGACGACCGTGCTCGCGTCGACCACCGTGTAGCCGTACACCTGCGCCTGTTCGCGCAGCGCGACGTCGATCCACACGGCCGGCAGCCCGAACGCGGGATCCTGCGTGACGGCGCCCGGCAGCGCGGCCGTCACCTGGCCGGGGTTGATCGCGAGCCACTGGCCCGGGAACACTTCGCCGACGCCGATCTCGACGCCCTTCAGCGCGATCCGGTACGCGTTCGGCCGCAGTTCGAGGTTGTCGCGGATATGGATCACCGGCGGCAGGAAGCCGATTTCCTGCGCGAATTTCTTGCGGATGCTCTTGATGCGCTTGAGCAGCTCGCCGTCGCTGTTCTTGTCGACGAGCGGGATCAGCCGGTAGCCGACTTCGAGGCCGAGCGGGTCGATCAACTGCACGTCGTCCCAGGTCGCCTCGTGGCTATCGGACGGCAGCACGGCGGGCGGCGCGATGTCGGTCAGGTCGCCGGCCGCCTTGCGGGCCGCCGCACGCCGGGTCTGCGTGCGGGCCAGCCAGATCGCGCCGCCGCCGAGCGCGAGGAACGCGAAGTGCGGCATCCCCGGGATCAGCCCCATGATCACGATGATCACGCCGGTGATCGTCAGCACGCGCGGGTTCGTGAACAGTTGCCCGGTGATCTGCGTGCCGATGTCCTCGTCGGTCGCGACGCGCGACACGATCACGCCGGCCGCGGTCGAGATCACGAGCGACGGGATCTGCGCGACGAGGCCGTCGCCGATCGTCAGCAGCGTGTAGTTCGTGCCGGCCGCCGCGAAGCTCATGTCGTGCTGGACCATCCCGACGATCAGCCCGCCGATCACGTTGATCGCCATGATGATCAGGCCGGCGATCGCGTCGCCGCGCACGAACTTCGACGCGCCGTCCATCGACCCGTAGAACTCGGCTTCCTGCGACACGGACAGGCGGCGCTTGCGCGCCTGTTCCTCGTTGATGAGGCCGGCGTTCAGGTCGGCGTCGATCGCCATCTGCTTGCCGGGCATCGCGTCGAGCGTGAAGCGCGCGGACACTTCGGCGATCCGCCCCGCGCCCTTGGTGATCACCATGAAGTTGATGATCATCAGGATCACGAACACGACGATGCCGACCGCGAAGTTGCCGCCGACCAGGAAGTGGCCGAATGCCTCGATCACCTGGCCTGCCGCGTCGGGGCCCGTGTGGCCCTCGAGCAGCACGACGCGCGTCGACGCGACGTTCAGCGACAGGCGCAGCAGCGTCGAGAACAGCAGCACGCTCGGGAACGCCGCGAAGTCGAGCGGCTTCATCGTGTACATGCTGACGAGCAGCACCATCACCGACAGCGCGATGTTGAACGTGAACAGCAGATCCAGCAGCATCGGCGGCAGCGGCAGGATCATCATCCCCAGGATCATGCAGATGAGGACGGGGCCTGCGAGCGCGCGCAGGTTGGTGCCCGCGAACGGGTTCGTGCGCTTCGCGAACAGGCCGGTCGGGGTGCTCATGCGGAGGCTCCTTGCTTGCCGAGCGTGTCCTCGGCTTCCTCTCGTTCATCGTCGACGGGCACCGACGTGCCCTTGTCGAGTTCGGCCGGCACGTCGAGATCGACCGGCACTGCGGGGAACGCGCCGCCTTCCGAACGGAAGCGCTTGAGCTGGTAGACCCACGCGAGCACTTCGGCGACGGCCGAGTACAGCGAACCGGGAATCTCGCGCTCGAGTTCGACGTTGTGATACAGCGCACGCGCGAGCGGCGGCGCCTCGAGCAGCGGCACGTTGTGCTCGGCCGCGAGTTCGCGGATGCGCACGGCGACGAGGTTCACGCCCTTCGCGACGACCTTCGGCGCGCGCATCTCGCCGTCCGTGTATTGCAGCGCGACGGCGAAGTGCGTCGGGTTCGTGACGACCACGTCGGCCTTCGGCACGGCCGCCATCATCCGGCGGCGCGCGATCGCGCGCTGCTGCTGGCGGATCCGCCCCTTCACGTGCGGATCGCCTTCGTTCTCGCGATGCTCGCGCTTCACTTCGTCCTTCGTCATGCGCAATTTCTTGTTGTACTGCCAGATTTGATAAGGCACATCGAGCGCGGCGACCACCAGCATCCCGGCGACCGTCGTGCCGCAGCACACGGCGACCAGGTGCAGCGCGTCGGGGAGCGCCGTGCCGAGCGGCTGCGTCGCGAGGCCGAGCAGCTCGTCCTTGCTGCGCCAGATCGCGATGCCGCCGATTCCGCCGACGACCAGCGTCTTCGCGAGCGACATCCCGAGCTGGATCGGCCCCTGGATCGAGAAGATCCGGCCGAGGCCCGAGATCGGGTTCAGGCGGTCGAACTTCAGCTCGAAGGTCTTCTGCGAGATCAGCCAGCCGCCGAGCGCCATCGGCGCGAGCAGCGCCGCGAGGCCGGTGAGCGCGAGGATCGGCAGCAGCGCGGCGAAGCCTTCGAGGCTCGCGCTGCCGGCCGCCGAAAGCATCCGGTTCGTGTCGAACGCGGTCGCGCGGTCGAACGTGAACGCGCCGCGCAGCATCGCCTGCAGATGCGCACCCGACGGGCCCGCGAGCAGCCACGCGCCGTAGAATCCGGCCGCGAGCAGCGCGAACGAAGCCAGTTCGCGCGAACGCGCGACCTGCCCCTCCTCGCGCGCCTTCTCGCGGCGTCTGGGAGTGGCGGCTTCGGTCTTGTCGAGATCGCTCTCGTCTGCCACGGGGCCTCCAGTCGGGTACGGCGGAATGCCGCTTTCCAGTGACACCGATTATTCATGGAGGCGTCAAACGCCGATCGGTCGAGCAAAGCCGGGAAAGGGGGGTATTTCGGGGAATCGGGCGAGCCCGCGCGAACGGGGCTGGATGGGAGGTGGAACGGCGCGCGACGGGGTGCGAGGCGGCGGAAAAACGCGGCGATCGGCACAACGGTGAAACGCGGCTCCCGGACGGGACGGTGACGGCGCGAAGCGGGAACGGTGAAGCGGAGGAACGGGAAAACGGGGAAGTCGGGCCCCGACGCGACGGCGTCGCGCGTCGGGGCAGGCGGCGCTCAGAGCGCCGGGATCGGATTCGCGCCGAAGCGGTTCGTGCCTTCGGTGCCGCGCGAGCACATCCACACGAGCAGCAGGATGGCGCCGACGATCGGAATCAGCCCGATCAGCAGGAACCAGCCCGAGCGGCCCGTATCGTGCAGGCGGCGCACGCTGACCGCGATGCCCGGAACGATCAGCGCCAGCGAAATCAGGAAGAGCACGCCCAGCAGCAACAGCGTAACCAGACCCGCGTTGCGGCCGACCGCGCCGATTACCTGGGAGACGACCGAAAGAATGCAGCTCAGCAGCGCGAAATACCAGTATTCGGCACGACGCGCACGGCCTTCGAATTTCGCGTATTGATTGAGTACGGAACGAATGGCTTCGGAAAAATTCATCTTATTACCCTCCTGTTTTATATTGGCACCCCGGAAACAACGCCGGCATTATAGGTTTGAATTTCGACAGACTCCATCTCTTTTCGCATGCCGGCCGGCGCGCACACCCCGTTGCACCGTCGCGGGAACGGCTGCCCTAACGTAATGCGGCGCCGCAGGTTTGCATATCGCGTCATTTTAATAATCTTGAAGACCGGACAGGAACACCAGCCCCAGATAATCAAGCGTTTGATTACAACCGAATGAATCCGGACGCGATCGATAATCGATCCGGTCGCGCGGCATTCGATTTACCGGCCGGCCGGCATTACGCGGGCGCGCCAGTCGCGCTGCCCTTCGCCATTCCCGCTCCCGATCCCATTCGTAGTGCGCGCGGTCTCCGGATAAAAAAAAAGGGGGCGATCGCTCGCCCCCTCGTTGCCGCCTGCGGTCGTGCCGCGTCAGAACGCGACGAAAGGCGCCGCGCCGCCGCTCGAGCGCTTGTCCATCCCGAAGTAGATCGTCTTGCCGTAGAAGTGCGGAATGCCGATGTCGAGCCATCCGGCCGAGCCGAACGGCCCCGCGATGTCGTTGAACGCGAACGTCGACGCGTTCGCGAACAGCGTATCCGCGTTCGCGACGGGCATCGACACGGTGCCGCTCGCGCTGTTCTGGCCGGTCAGCGTCGCCGTATAGGTCGTCGTGGACGACGGGCAGTAGAACTGCGTGTTCCTCGAACAGACCGTCTGCGACGAATCGTTGAAGAAATACGCGTTCGAACCCGTATCGAAGAACGCCGTCACCGTACTGCCGAGGAAGGACGCGCTGACGTCGCCCGTCGTGGTCGACGTCATGACGGTCGACGCGCCGAGCGCATTGTTGCTCTGCGTGCCGATCCCGAAGATCAGCTGGCCCGTCGCGCTCGCCTGCCCGCTGCTCGAGATGGCCGGCATCTGCACGATCACGCCGTTGTTGTCGGTCGCGAAACGATGAACCGGATTGGCCACCTGCTGCGCGACCGGCACGAGCGCAACCGCGCAGCTTGCATTGCCGTTCGGGCATGCGTAGTAGTTGTTGCTCGACGACGACGTCGACGTCGCGCAGGTCGTGCCGCAGTCGTTCGGCGCCGGCCCGATGCCGAGGATGCCGTTCGCGCCGAGCGCGCTCGCCGAGTTGGCCGACGCGCCGCCGTTCGTGCACGAGCTCGGCACGTTCGTCGTCCCGAGGTCGCCGATGATCTGCACGGGCAGCGAGCTCGCCTGTTCGGTGCCCATCGACAGGTCGACCGTGCGCACCGAGCCCCATGTGTAGCTCGACACGAACTTGCCGCACTCGGCGACCGGCGCGCCGCCGCTCGTCACCTGCGGCAGGCTGCCGAGCACGCCCGACACCGCGCTGCCTACGAGCCGCAGCCCGTAGGACGCGGTATCGACGAGCACGTTGTTGACCACCTGGCAGTTCGACGTGCCCGGTGCGCAGATCGTCACGCTGACGGTCGGGATGTTGATCACGTTCGCGACGCCGGTGCCGACCGTGATGACGGCGGTGTTCGCGGTATTGCTGCCGGAGCCGCCCGAGCCCGAGCCGGAACCGCCGCCGTTGTTGCCGGAACTGCCACTGCCGCCGTCGCCGCCGCCGCATGCGGTCACGAGCACCGCCGTTGCGGCCGCGAGGCCCAGCACGCCGAGCCAGCGCTTGAAGGTACGAGGAATTCTCAAGATCGCTCTCCCGCTGTCACTGAATGTCGTTGCCGGCGAGGCCGGCAGGCAGCGCCGCCGGCAGCCACGCCTGGCCCGAGAAGGCGCCCATGTGGCCGCCCGTCCGGATCACGAGGCCGCTCGTGTCGACGGACACGGGCGCGCGCCAGCCGCGCGTCGCGTGCGCCACCTGGACGCCGGCGGTGTACTGCGGGAAATAGCTGCCGAGCAGCGAGGCGAGATCCGGCATCGTCGGCCCGCGCCATGCGAGGCCGAACACGCTGCCGGCGGCCGACGTGTATTCGTGGATGACGGTGCCCGATCCGAGCGTGATCTCGCGGACGGTATAGGCGGCCGTGCTCGTCTGCACGCCGTCGGCCGAACGCATCGCGCGCTGCATCGCGCGCACGGTTGCGGCCTGATCGTCCGCCGGCGGCGACATCGGCGCGCCGCCCAGTTCCGCGTGTGCGTGGACGGTCCACAGCACACCCATTGCAGCCGCCGCGTGCGCGACGGCCCAGCCCAAGCGTTCCAGCTTCACGTTCCCTCCCAAGGGACTGGCTTCGTTGCCGGAGGCGCAGCCATCGTGCCCGCGCCGCCAGCCAACATATGAAAGTCGTATGAATGACGCTCCGTTGCTGCTGACGCGTAGTATGCCTGCTGAGTGTATCCAAGTGTCAATTCGACACAGCCCGCACAGGGTCGCGCATGCGTGGCGAGCGCGGGGAAACGTGGTGGGAACGGCGTGGCGCGCGCATCGGGCGGCCCCGCGAAACGGGGCGCGCCGATGCGCTGCGCGCGGAGTCAGAAACCCAGGCTCGCGAGCAGGTCGTCGACCTGCCCCTGGTCCTGGACCACGTCGGATTTGCCTTCCGGCGCGATCTGCGGGCCGTTCAGCAGCGACTCGGGGCTGCCGGTCGCGCTCACCTGCTCGGCCGCGAGCGCGGCCGCGGTGGCCGCGAACTGTTCGCGCCGCTCGGGCGCGATGTTCTCGACGAGCACGGTGAGGAGCTGCTGCTCGATCAGGTAGACCATGTCCATGATCTTCTTGATCACCTGTCCGGTCAGGTCCTGGAAATCCTGCGCGAGCATGATCTCGAGCAGTTGCGCGCCGGTCGCCGACGTCGACTCGGGCAGCGCGCGCAGGAACGCGCGCGTATCGTCCATCAGCTCGCGCACTTCCGCGTGCTCGATCGGCGCCGCGTACCACTGCGCCCAGCGCGTGTCGAGCGCCTCGGCCTCGTTCTGGATGCGCTCCTGCACGGGCTTCGCGATCTCGATCGCGTTCAGCACGCGCACGGCGGCCTGCTCGGTCATCGTCGCGACGTAGCGCAGCCGGTCGCGCGCATCGGGCACGGCTTCCGCCGCGCGCTCGACATGCTTGTCGAGCCCGAGCTCGCGCATCGAATCGCGCAGCGCACGCGTGACCTGGCCGATGCGCGCGAGGATGCGGTCGCTCGCGAGATCGGCGCCTTCTGGGTGGCTGTCGGCGCTGAACCCCGCGCAGGCGAGCGCCGCATGGATCGGCTCGTTCACGTCAGCTCCCGGTCTTCGCCATCTTGTCGATGATCTTGTTCAGCTTCTCGTCGAGCGTCGCGGCCGTGAACGGCTTCACGACGTAGCCGCTCGCACCCGCCTGCGCGGCCGCGATGATGTTCTCCTTCTTCGACTCGGCCGTGACCATCAGCACCGGCAGGTGCGTGAGCGTCGCATCCGCGCGGATTTCCTTCAGCATCGCGAGGCCGTCGAGGTTCGGCATGTTCCAGTCCGAGATGACGAATTCGAAGCCGCCGCCGCGCAGCCGCGCGAGACCGGCCGCGCCGTCCTCGGCCTCGTCGACGTTCGTGTAGCCCAGTTCCTTGAGCAGATTGCGGACGATCCGGCGCATCGTCGGGAAATCGTCCACCACCAGGATTTTCATGCTCTTGTCCATCGTCGTTCCTTTCCAGATTCGTTTCCGTCAGGACGCGTATCGTGGCACGCGCCCCGTGACATTCCATTCACACGCGCTGCACGCGGTCGCCCATCGTCGCCAGTCGCGCCATCACGCGGCGGCTCATGTCGGCGAGCGGTGCGATCTCGTCGGCACCGCCGAGCGCGATCGCCTCGCGCGGCATCCCGAACACGATGCAGCTCGCTTCATCCTGCGCGAAAGTGTGCGCGCCCGCGCGTTTCATTTCCAGCAGGCCGGCCGCGCCGTCGCGGCCCATCCCGGTGAGGATCACGCCGATCGCGTTCTTGCCCGCGTGCGTCGCCGCCGAGCGGAACAGCACGTCGACCGACGGGCGGTGGCGATTCACCGGCGGTTCGTCCGACAGTTGCGCGATGTAGTTCGCGCCGCTTCTCGCGAGCAGCAGGTGCGCATGGCCCGGCGCGATGTACGCGTGGCCCGGCAGCACGCGCTCGCCGTGCTCGGCTTCCTTCACCGCGATCCGGCACAGGCCGTTCAGCCGCTGCGCGAACGATTTCGTGAAACCCGGCGGCATGTGCTGCGCGATCAGCACGGCCGGCGCATCCGGCGGCAGCGGCGTCAGCACTTCGCGGATCGCCTCGGTGCCGCCCGTCGACGCGCCGATGATGATCAGCTTCTCGGTACTGACGAGCGGGTTGTTGAGCATCGGCGCAGCCGGCTGGCTGTCCGCCTCGCGCGCGACGGCCTGCGGCTGCGGCGCCTGGCGCACCCGCGCGCGCGCCGCCGCGCGGATCTTGTCGGCGAGCTTCTCCGCGTAGTCGAGCATCCCGTCGCGAATCCCGACGCGCGGCTTCGTGACGAAATCCACCGCGCCCAGTTCGAGCGCGCGCAGCGTGATTTCCGAGCCGCGCTCGGTCAGCGACGACACCATCACGACCGGCATCGGCCGCAGGCGCATCAGCTTCTCGAGGAAGTCGAGCCCGTCCATGCGCGGCATTTCGACGTCGAGCGTGAGCACGTCGGGGTTGTGCTGCTTGATGAGCTCGCGCGCGACGAGCGGATCGGGCGCGGTCGCGCACACCGTCATGTCGGGCTGGCTGTTGATGATCTCCGTCATCAGGCTGCGGATCAGCGCCGAATCGTCGACGCACAATACTTTGATCTTCTGCACTGCGGTCATGCCTCCTGCTTTTTCGATAGGTTCGCCGCATAAGGGCTCCCGGCGGACGGGGTCGCCGCCCGCACGCCGCCGGTACTGCCCGCGCTGCCGGTGCCGCCCGGCGTCGCGCCGCGCGCGCCGAACAGTTCGATGCGCGGGCGCGTCGGCTGCGGCGCGGCCGGCCGCTTCGCCGCGAACAGCTCGACGTGCGCGCGCGGCCGTGCGGCGCGCTCGCGATCGGCCTCGCGCGCGAGCGCAGCTTCGCGCTCGGTGACGCCCGGCACCTGCAGCCGCAGCTTCTTCACCATCGCGCGCCCGGTGTTCGGCATGAACGCGACCTTGCGCGGGTGCACGCCCTGCAAGTCTTCCGCCGTGATGCGGATGCGTTCGAGCGCGAGGTAGCGGCGCACGAAATCCGCGTTGCGATCGCCGATGTTGATCGTCGTCATCCCGGCCAGCACGGCCGCGCCGCCGAACACCTTCGCCTCGATGCGCTCGCGGCGCCCGCCGGCCTTGATCAGCTCGTTGATCAGCACTTCCATCGCGTACGCACCGTAGCGCATCGATTCCGACGCGGCCGCGCCCGGATCGGCGCCATCGTCGGGCAGCATGAAGTGGTTCATCCCGCCGATGCCCGCGTACGGGTCGTGCAGGCACGCGGCAACGCACGAGCCGAGCACGGTCATCAGCACCATGTCCTCGGACGTCGTGTAGAACTCGTTCGGCAGCAGCTTCACGCCGGGCCGGCCGAAGTGGTTGTCGAAATAGCGATTGGTCGCGATCGGCAGTGCGCTCATCCGCGATCTCCATAGGCGGGCGCGGCACCCGCGGCCCGCGCACGCACGGGCGACGGCATGGCAGCCGCCGCGGGCGCCTGCGCGCCACGCGGCCGCGCGCCCTGCGCGGCGTCGCGGGTCAGTTCGTACACCGTCTGCCCGCGCAGCCGGAACGCCTGCGTGACATACGTGAAGTTTTCCGAATGGCCGGCAAACAGCAGCCCGCCCGGCTTCACGAGCGGCTCGAAGCGCGACAGCACCTGCCCCTGCGTCGGCTTGTCGAAATAGATCATCACGTTGCGGCAGAAGATCGCGTCGAACGGCTTCGCGATCCCGTAGTCCGCATCGGTCAGGTTCAACTGCTCGAAGCGGATCATCGCGCGCAGCTCGGGGCGCACCTTCACGCGGCCGGCCTGCGCGCCCGTGCCCTTCAGGAAGAAGCGCTTCAGCCGCTCGGGCGACAGGTGCTTGACCTGGTCGTACGTATAGATCCCGGCTTCCGCCTTCGCGAGCACCTGCGTGTCGAGATCGGTCGCGAGGATCGACGCGCTGCGCGCCGCCGATTCGCCGAGCGCCTCGATCAGCGTGATCGCGATCGAGTACGGCTCCTCGCCGGTCGACGCCGCCGAGCACCAGACCGACACGGGCGCCGGCCGCCCTTTCACGAAGTCCGACAGGATCGGGAAGTGGTGCGACTCGCGGAAGAACGCGGTCAGGTTGGTCGTCAGCGCGTTGGTGAACGCTTCCCACTCGAGCGGATTGTCTTCCTGCTCGAGCAGGTCGAGGTAGTCGCGGAACGTGTCGAGGCCGCGCGCGCGCAGCCGCCGCGCGAGACGGCTGTACGCCATGTCGCGCTTGTGCTCGGACAGCGAGATCCCCGCGCGTTGATGGATCAGCGCGCGGATGCGGGCGAAATCCGCGCCCGTGAACGCGAAGTCGCGCCCCGGCTCGCCCGCGCGAGGCGAGGCATCCGGTGCATCGGGTCGAAACGGCGCGCGCGCGTGCGGCATGGCTTAGAAGGTCTCCCAGTCGTCGTCGGACGTGCCGGCCGCGGCCAGCGCCGGCTTCTCGCCGTTCAGCGCCGGGCGCACGAGCGCGGGCTTCGCGGCCGGCTTGTCCGCCGGTGCGGCGGCCGCCTTCGCGAGACGCGGCCCGTAGCCGCCGGCGGCGGCGCCGCGGGAAGCAGGTGCGTCCTTCGGCGTGCGCGCACCGTGGTCCGCCGCGCGCTTCGGCTGGCTCGCGCCCGCTGCGGCCGACACGGCCGCATGCGACGCCGGCGCGGCGCGCCGTGCGGATTGCGCGGCAGCCTGCGGCGCCGGCAGCGCGGCGACCGGCGCAGCGTCGTAGCGCGGTTCCGACGGCAGTGCCGCCGGTTCATGCGCGACCGGCCGCGCGACGCCGCGCGCCGGCGCGAGCACGATGCCGCCCGCCACGCGCCAGCCCGACACGATCGCCTTCATCTGGCGCGTCTGCTCCTCGAGCGACGCGGCCGCGGCCGCCGCCTGCTCGACGAGCGCCGCGTTCTGCTGCGTGACCGAATCCATCTGGCCGACCGCGCGGTTGACCTGCTCGATGCCGGTCGACTGCTCGTCCGACGCGGCGCTGATCTCGCCCATGATGTCGGTCACGCGGCGCACGGCCTGCACGATCTCGTCCATCGTCGAGCCCGCGCGCGCGACGAGCGCCGACCCGCTGTCGACCTTCCCGACCGAATCGCCGATCAGCTGCTTGATTTCCTTCGCGGCGCTCGCGCTGCGCTGCGCGAGCGAGCGCACCTCGCCCGCGACCACCGCGAAGCCGCGGCCCTGCTCGCCCGCACGCGCGGCTTCGACCGCCGCGTTCAGCGCGAGAATGTTGGTCTGGAACGCGATGCCTTCGATCGTGCCGATGATGTCGACGACCTTGCCCGAGCTCGTCGCGATGTCCTGCATCGTCGACACGACCTGGCCGACCACCTCGCCGCCCTGCGTCGCGATGTCCGACGCGTTCACCGCGAGCTGGCTCGCCTGCCGCGCGTTCTCCGCGTTCTGCCGTACGGTGCCCGTCAGTTGCTCCATGCTCGACGCGGTTTCCTGCAGCGACGCGGCCTGCTCCTCGGTGCGCTGCGACAGGTCGATGTTGCCGGTCGCGATCTCGCGCGCGCCGACGTCGATCGACTCGGTGCCGCGATGCACGGCCTGCACCATCGTCGTAACGGCGTCCTGCATCCGCTTGATGCCGCCGAACAGGCGGCCGATCTCGTTCGTGCTGAACACGTTCACCGGCTGCGTGAGGTCGCCGCCGGCGATCCGCTCGAAGTGCGCGATCGCGTCCTCGAGCGGCTTCACGATCAGCCCGCGCAGCGCGAAGCGGATCGCGATCACGACGACGAACGCGATCGCGATGCCGGCCGCGATCAGCGCGACCATCAGCGAGATCTGCGACTGCGTCGCGGCCTGGCGCTCTTCCGCGCGCTTCTGCAGCGACGCGACCACGGCCGACGCGGCCTGGTCGTACGCGACGAACATCGGGCTGATCCTGGTGTCGGCGACCGCGTGGTACGCCGCCATGTCGCCGGCGCGCGCGGCCGCGAACTCGGGCTCGACGCCCTCCTTCACGATCGTCGTATAGCGTGCCGACAGCTCGTCGACGAGCGCCTGCTCGACCCCGAGCTTCGGCGTCGACTGGAACGCCTGCCAGTTCTGGTTCGACTTCGCGTACAACTCCTGCGCGCGGTCGAGCACCTTGGCCGCGTCGGCCGTGTTGCCGGCTTCCGTCAGCGACCTGAAGCGATCGAGCGACACGCGCGCGCGCAGCAGGTACGACGACGTGTCGTCGAGCGTATGGATCGCCGGCAGGTCGACGTGCGCGATCTCGTCGAGCGAGCGGCTCGCCTGATTGAGCGCGTAGAGGCCGAGCCCGCCGACCGAGGCGGCCAGGCACACGAGGATGAGTCCGACCGCCGTGAGCGTCGTGCGGATCGACCAGTTATGCAACATTGCAGATTCTCCCGAAATTCCTGCGCACGCGGCGCACTTACCCGCCGAGCGACTCGATCAGCGCCATTTCACGGCTCGACATCAGCTTCTCGATGTCCATCAGGATCAACATCCGGCCGTCGACCGTGCCGAGGCCCGTCAGGTACTCGGTCGTCAGCGTCGCGCCGAATTCCGGCGCCGGCATGATCTGGTCGGTCTGCAGCGTCAGCACGTCCGACACGCCGTCGACCACCATCCCGACCACGCGATGCGCAACGTTCAGGATGATCACGACGGTCTGGTGGTCGTACTCGACGCGGCCGAGATGGAACTTGATCCGCATGTCGACGATCGGCACGATGATCCCGCGCAGGTTGATCACGCCCTTGATGAACTCCGGCGCGTTCGCGATGCGCGTGACGCTGTCGTAGCCGCGGATCTCCTGCACCTTCAGGATGTCGATCCCGTATTCCTCGTCGCCGAGCGTGAACACGAGGAATTCCTGGCCCGTCGCGTCGCCTTGCGCCGCGTCGCGGCGGCTCGTCGCCGCGTTCGCCGCGGCCGGATTGATCATTTGGACTTCAGCAGACACGTTTGCCCCCAATCGGTTGATGGCGAGAGTCAGAACATCGCGAGCTCGGCGCCGGCACGGGCGCCGTGCATCGCACGGGTTTCGCGGTTCAGTGCCGCGACGTCGACGATCAGCGCGACGCTGCCGTCGCCGAGGATGGTCGCCGCCGAGATGCCGTGCACCTTGCGGTAGTTGGTTTCGAGGTTCTTCACGACCACCTGCTGCTGGCCGACCAGCTCGTCGATCAGCATCGCGAAGCGGCGTCCCTCGGTTTCCATGATCGTGACGATCCCCTGCGTCGGGTCGGTGCGCGCGTCCTCGACCGAGAACACTTCGTGCAGCGCGACCAGCGGCAGGTATTCGCCGCGCACGCGCACCACGCGCTCGCCGTTGCCGACCGTGTAGATGTCGTCGTTCGACGGCTGCAGAGACTCCATCACGAAGTTCAGCGGCAGGATGAAGATCTCGCTGCCGACCTTCACCGACATCCCGTCGAGGATCGCGAGCGTCAGCGGCAGCACGATCCGCGTGGTCGTGCCGCGGCCGGCCTGCGACGTGATCTCGACGTGGCCGCCCATCGACTGGATGTTGCGCTTCACGACGTCCATCCCGACGCCGCGGCCCGACACGTCCGTCACCGTCTCGGCGGTCGAGAAGCCCGGCGCGAAGATCAGGTTCCACACCTCTTCGTCGCTGATGTTGTCGGACACCTGCATGCCCTGCTTCGCGGCCTTCGCGAGGATCCGTTCGCGGTTCAGGCCCGCGCCGTCGTCGCTGACCTCGATCACGATGTTGCCGCCGTGATGCGCGGCCGACAGCACGAGCTGGCCGACCGCGTCCTTGCCGGCGGCGACGCGCTTGTCGACGGTTTCGATCCCGTGATCGAGGCTGTTGCGCACGAGGTGGGTGAGCGGATCGATGATCCGTTCGATCAGGCTCTTGTCGAGCTCGGTCGCCTGGCCGAACGTGACGAGCTCGACCTGCTTGCCGAGCTTGCCGGCGAGGTCGCGCACGAGCCGCGGGAAGCGGCTGAACACGTAGTCCATCGGCATCATGCGGATCGACATCACGGCTTCCTGCAGGTCGCGCGCGTTGCGCTCGAGCTGCGCCATCCCGTTGAACAGGCGATCGTGCAGCGCCGGATCGAACGCGCTCGCGGTCTCCGCGAGCATCGCCTGCGTGATCACGAGCTCACCGACGAGGTTGATCAGCTGGTCGACCTTCTCGACGCCGACGCGGATCGAGCTGCCTTCGGCGCCCGATGCGGCCGCGGCGGCCGGGCGCGCGCGCTTGTCGTCGTGATGCGCGGCGGCCTGCCCCGCGTGGTCGGCCTGCGGCTGTTGGGGGTGCTGCTGCGGTTGGGCTGCTGCGGCGGCCGCGGCCGGCTCGGCGGGAGCGGGGGCCGGCGCCGGTGCGGCCGGTTGCGGCGCGGCGGCCTGCGGCGTGAATACCTCGACCCGCGCGGGTTGCGCGGCGGCGGCCGGTTCGGCAGCCGGTGCAGCGGCATCCTGCGCGGCAGCCGTTGCCGCCGGCGCGGCCGGCGCCGTGCCGTGCGCGACGCAGATCTGGCTTTCGTCGATCACGAAGCAGCACACGGCGACGATGTCGTCGGATGGCACGTCCGATTCGAGCCACAGCGTCAGGTCGGCGCCCGCTTCCTCGCGGCCGACGATCCGGCCGAGGTTGCCGAGTTCTTCGGTGAGCAGCGTCTGGTCCTTCGCGTCCACGCCCACGAGCGTGATCTTCAGGTGCGGGCCTCCAACGCCTGCGTCGGCCGCCGGATGCGCGGCCGCGACGGCCTGCTCGACGACGTGATCGGGCGCGCGATCGCCGCCGGCGGCGGGCGCCGCGGCCGATGCGACGGCAGCGGCGGCCGGTGCGGCATCAGCGGCGACCGGCGCAGCCGCAACGGCTGCCGGCGCGCCCGCGCCGCTCTCGGCCTTCAGCCGTTCGAGCTTCGCGCAGATCGTCGCGGCGGCCGCCGCGTCCGGTTCGGCGCTCGCGCGGTAGTCGACGAGCTGGTCGGACAGCACGTCCTTGGTCTCGAGGAACGCGTCGACCATGTCCTTGGTCAGCGTCAGCTCATGGTTGCGCGCGCGGTCGAGCAGCGATTCGAGGATGTGCGTGGTATCGGTCAGCGCGGAAAAGCCGAACGTCGCGGCGCCGCCCTTGATCGAATGTGCGGCGCGGAAGATCGCGGCCAGGTCTTCGGGGTCGGGCGAGTCGACGTCGAGGTTCAGCAGAAGCTGCTCCATCTGCGCGAGCAACTCGTCCGCTTCGTCGAAAAAGGTCTGATAGAACTGCGTGATGTCGAGAGTCATGCCCGGTCACCGGTTGGATTCGTCGCGTTCATTCATGTCAGGATGCAGCCGGCTCGGACAGCGTCGCGACCAGGTCGACCAGCACGGCCGGGTCGATCGGCTTCTCGATCCAGCCGGTCGCGCCCGCGTCGCGCGCGGCGTCCTTGAACGCATCGCTGCCTTCGGTCGTCAGCACGAGGATCGGCGTGTCCGCATACGCGCTCAGCTTGCGCAGCGCGGCGATCACCTCGAGCCCGCTCTTGCGCGGCATGTTCTGGTCGGTCAGCACCAGGTCGTACGGCGCGGTTGCGGCCATGTCGAAGCCGGCTTCGCCGTCCGGCGCCACCGTCACGTCGTAGCCGGCCTGCGCAAGCGTTGCCTGCAGCAGCGCACGCATGGTCGCGGAGTCGTCGATGGCGAGAATGGTTCGGATCATGTCAGCCTCCGCAGGGCCGCCCCAAGGTGGCTGACCGCCCCCTCGGGGGGCAGCGAACAAAGTGAGCGTGGGGGTTGTTTCATGCGTGTCTCGGAATCTTGTGAACGTCAGGGTTTCGGCGCCGCGACGGCGGCGCTCGCAACCACCGGACGCGCGGCCGGCGCCGGGCCGGCGAGCTGCTGCGCAAGCAGCTTCGAGCCCGCCGCGTCGGCCGACAGCGTCGTGGTCGTCGCGTCGTCGCGCATCAGCGCTTCTTCGGATTTGCGGTTCAGCACGATCACGCTGATCCGGCGGTTTTCCGGATCGAGCGGGTCGGCCTTGTTCAGGTTCTGCGTCGACGCGAGGCCGAGCACACGCAGCACTTTCGCCTCGTCCATGCCTCCGGAGATCAGTTCGCGGCGCGACGCGTTCGCGCGGTCGGCCGACAGCTCCCAGTTGCTGTAGCCGCCCTCGCCGCCCGCGTATGGCACGGCGTCGGTGTGGCCCTGGACGATGATCCGGTTCGGCACGTCGTTCAGCGTCTTGCCGATCTCGCGCAGGATGTCGCGCATGTACGGCTCGACGTGGTCGCTCGACATCGCGAACATCGGCCGCTTCTGCGTATCGACGATCTCGATGCGCAACCCCATCAGCGTCGAGTCGATGCGGATCTGCTGCTTGAACTGGCGCAGCGTCGGGTTGGCCTCGATCGCGGCCATCAGCTTGATCTGCAGGTCGTGCAGGCGCGCCTGCTCGCGCCGCTCGATCGCGCCCTGCGCCTGCGCTTGCGCCTGCTCGTCGACCGGCTTCGCGACGCGCTCGGCGAGCGACGTCGTGCCGTCGGTGCGGCGCAGCGTGCCGGCGTCGGCGCTCGACAGGTCGCGGCCGCCGGCGTTGATGATGCTGGAGTCCTGCGAGCTGCGGTCGCCGCTGCCGAACAGCGCGGCCTTCAGCGGCGTGTTGAAGTATTCGGCGATCCCCTTCAACTGCACCGGCGTGACCGAGCTGAGCAGCCACATCAGCAGGAAGAACGCCATCATCGCGGTCATGAAGTCCGCGTACGCGAGCTTCCATGCGCCGCCGTGATGGCCCTTCTTTGCCGGGGCCACCCGCTTGACGACGATCGCGCGATCCTTGCTCTTGCTCATCGGGCGCTCCGCGTCACTTCGCCTTCACGCGGCGCACGTGCTCTTCGAGCTCGGAAAACGACGGCCGCTCGGTCGAGAACAGCACCTTGCGGCCGAACTCGACCGCAATCGCCGGCGCATAGCCGTTCAGCGTCGCGAGGATCGTCACCTTGATGCACTGGAACATCTTGGTCGACTCGGCGACGCGCTGCTCCGCGAGGCTCGCGAGCGGCCCGATCAGCCCGTACGACAGCAGGATCCCGAGGAACGTGCCCACCAGCGCCTGCGCGATCATCGCGCCGAGCACCGCGGGCGGCTTGTCGGCGGACGCCATCGTGTGCACGACGCCCATCACGGCCGCGACGATGCCGAACGCCGGCATCGCGTCGCCGACGCGCATCAGCGCGTGCGCGGGGCCTTCGCCTTCCGCGTGATGCGTCTCGATCTCCTCGTCCATCAGGCTCTCGATCTCGAATGCATTCATGTTGCCGCCCACCATCAGGCGCAGGTAGTCGGTCAGGAATTCGACGATGTGGTGATCGGCGAGGATCTTCGGGTATTGCGTGAAGATCGGGCTCTTTTCCGGATCGTCGATGTCGGCCTCGAGCGTCAGCGTGCCTTCCTTGCGCGCTTTCGCGAGCAGCACGTACAGGAGCGCCATCAGCTCCATATAGACGTCCTTCGTGTATTTCGAGCCCTTGAAGAGCGTCGGCAGCACGCGCAGCGTCGCCTTGATGGTCTTGCCGCCGTTGCCGAGGATGAATGCGCCGACGCCGGCACCCACGATCATCAGGATCTCGACGGGCTGGATCAAAGCGCCCAGATGCCCGCCTGCCAGCGCATAACCGCCGAAGACGGACAACAGCGTCACGAGTGTTCCCACGATAATCAGCACTGCCTGTCCCTCATGAAAGACCGGCGGGAAGATCGCCGTTAAGCAGGTTTACGGCAGTCGGCAGGAAAACTTTCGCGACCGCCCGGCAGCGGCCCGACGGTGTTTACCAGCAATCGGCAGACGGTTCGCGCGGCCCGCGGCAGCCGCTCGCGCCCCGCCCGGCGGCGCTCAGGCCGCGGCGGCGGCCAGCTCGGCGCGCGCGGCGGCGGCCTTGCGGGTCTTGCCCGCACGCGACGGCGGCTGGCACAGGCCGCAGACGAAACCTTGATGCGGATCATGCGCATGCGCGACGAAGTGGCCGCCGCAGCGCGTGCACGGGGTCATCTGCAGCATCCCCGAATCGAAGAAGCGCACGAGCGTCCACGCGCGCGTGAGGCTCAGCGCGGCCTCGTCGCCGGACAGGTTCACGTGCTCCTGATAGAGCCGGTACGCCTTCACGATCGACTGGATCGGCTCGCAGCGGCCGTGGTCCTGCATGAACCGGTAGATGTTGTAGAACAGCGACGAGTGGATGTTCGGCTGCCACGTCATGAACCAGTCGGTCGAGAACGGCAGCATCCCCTTCGGCGGCGACACGCCCTTCAGTTCCTTGTACAGCTTGATCAGGCGATCCCGCGACAGGCTCGTCTCCGCCTCCAGCAACTGCAGCCGGGCGCCCAGTTCGATCAGTTCGATGGCGAGGGTGATTTCCTTCACCTCGATCACGACGCTTTTGCTTGCCATGGTGAAAACCGTCCGCTTGACGTTGTTCGGATGGATGGCCAATACGCTGCCGTCCGGCGCGGCACGCCGGGACAAACGCAAGGCGGGATGGATCAGCGGACGCTTTCGACCTGCTGCCCGGCCATCAGGATGGCCGAGTGCGCGTGCGCGACGACATCGCTGCGGCCTTTGTCGGCGAGCGAGGACAGCAGCGCGTGATCGTCGAAGCGGAAGCGGCACAGCATCTGGTTCGACGCGGCGAGCTTCACGGTCTGGGCGAGCGTGAGGTTCGCGAGCATGTCGGCCAGTTCCTGGGAAACGCCCATGCGGAACATGCCCATCGCCTTGTCTTCCCGCAGCAGGCGCTGCGCGAGGAGGAGGTACGACAGGTTGACCTCTTTGATCTCACTGAGCATTTCGCTGGTAGCGCTCATGATTCCCCCGTTAAAGAGCTTTGCTTTGGCCATTCGTGTTATGGAAACGTTTGCTCGATCAGAGCGCTCTTGGCGCGCAGCCGGCTCGTTTATAGTCTTACAGGGCGAATTTTGGCCAAACGGCATTTATGCCGGTATCAGCGAAGTGGCGTATGCCGTGCAGGATTTGTCTGTAAACCGTGTAGGAATTTTTCCGACAAGGCGAATTGAAAGCGGCAATCGGGAAAGCGGGTGACAGCACGGATTCGGCTGCGATCGGTCCGACGGCCGCCGCACAGTGGCGGAAGGCGTGCCGGCAAGGCTGCCGACAATCGGATCGGTAAAAATTATAGTGGTTTTTCACGATGGCGCAACAATAGTTGCGGCTATCTCGATTTATGTTTCCGCACCCTTTTTCTCGGGGTTTTCGCGTATTTCATCGTGTAACAAGCCTTAAGTGTTTGAAAAAACACTCGAACCCTACAGGGCGATATCGATAATGGACTCCAATGGGCGGCGGCGCGAGCCGTGCCGGCCCGCCCCGCAGCTTGCCGTCCGGCGCCCCGCGCACCCCGCCCAGGGCCCCGCCACGTACCGCCAACCGCGTGTGTCGGCAAGTTCCGCAACCTTGTAAGGGAACCGCAGCGGCGCCGCAACGCCCACCCGGATCGACTCAGGAGAACACCCCATGCGAATTGCCCAGATCGCGCCGCTTTACGAAGCCGTCCCGCCGAAACTCTACGGCGGCACCGAGCGTGTCGTGTCCTACCTCACCGAGGCGCTCGTCGAACTCGGGCACGACGTGACGCTGTTCGCCAGCGGCGACTCCGTCACGTCGGCCCGCCTCGAGGCGGCCTGGCCGCGCGCACTGCGGCTCGACCCGTCGATCCGCGATTCGATGGCGCCCCACATGCGGCTCCTCGAGCAGGTCGCCCGCGTCGCGCACGAATTCGACGTGCTGCACTTCCACCTCGACTACCTGCCGTTCCCGCTGATGTCGCGCCTCGACACGCCGTACGTGACGACGCTGCACGGCCGCCTCGACCTGCCGGAACTGCAGCCCGTGTTCGACGCGTTCCCGGACGCGCCGGTCGTGTCGATCTCGAACAACCAGCGCAAGCCGCTGCCGCAGGCCGCGTGGGCCGGCACCGTGTACCACGGGCTGCCCGACACGCTGCTCACGCCGCGGCCGGGCGTGAAACCCGAATACCTCGCGTTCCTCGGCCGGATCTGTCCCGAAAAGCGCGTCGACACGGCGATCCGGATCGCCGCGCAAAGCGGGCTGCCGCTGAAGATCGCCGCGAAGGTCGACAAGGCCGACGCCGACTACTTCAAGGACGTGATCGAGCCGCTGCTCGGCCAGGCGCACGTCGAATTCATCGGCGAGATCAACGAAGCGCAAAAGCCCGCGTTCCTGTCCGGTGCGAAGGCGCTGCTGTTCCCGATCGACTGGCCGGAGCCGTTCGGCCTCGTGATGATCGAGGCGATGGCCTGCGGCACGCCGGTCGTCGCGTTCAACCGCGGCTCGGTGCCGGAAGTGATCGAGGACGGCGTGACCGGCTTCATCGTCGAGGACGTGCAGGGCGCGGTCGGCGCGCTGCACCGGATCGACAGCCTGTCGCGCACCGCGATCCGCGAACGTTTCGATACGCGTTTCAGCTCGAAGGCAATGGCGCGGCGTTATGTCGAAACTTACGAATCGCTTTGCACGGCGACCAAGCAACCGGCATTGCGCCGGGTCGCGGGCGCCTGACGCGGAAATCCGCGCGGAAATATTCCGTAAAATCCACGCCGAAATCGGCGCGCAAAACCGCAAAACAAAAGAGCCGCATCGACGATGCGGCTCTTTCCATTTGGCTTCCAGTCATTCGATCACGAAACGATCGCGGTTTTTCCCGACGATCCAATTCGGCGGTTTGCCGCGCCCGCTCCAGGTCGCGCCCGACTTCGGATCGCGGTATTTCGGGGGCAGCGGCGCCTTCTTCGGCGGGCGGCCGCGCCGCGCCCGCTCCGCGAAGCCCAGGTCCTGGGCCGTCAGGCCGTATTCGGCAATCATCCGCTGGACGTCGGCAATCACCGCCGCCACTTCCTGGCGGCGCACATCGTCCGCCTGGGCCTGCAGATCGGCGATCTGCGCCTTGAGTTTCGCGTATTGAGACATTTTTCGACTCCCTTTTTCGATGATGCGGCCCCGGCGAACCCGGCCGGGACACAAACATCCGTTACGTCATCCGCACTGCCGCCCTGCCCTTCGAAATAAATACTGTCATCTTTAACCGATTCGGCTATATCGAGAATGCGGGCTTATTCTAATAAAAGGCATTCGTCAGCCATTCAAATTTAACAATCGTTGACCCTCCCGGACCCGATTCATTTCCTATAATCCAGACCAATTCGGGCGATGGAATAAATTCGTCGTGTCGTCCGGTTGTCTTCAATCCACTTGAACAAGGTCCTTACATGAATCTTTCTCAGCGTCTCGCTGCAGAGGTATTCGGCACGTTCTGGCTGGTGCTCGGCGGGTGCGGAAGCGCCGTGCTGGCCGCCGCCTTTCCGGGCCTCGGCATCGGCTTTGCCGGCGTCGCACTTGCCTTTGGCCTGACCGTGCTGACGATGGCATTCGCGATCGGCCACATTTCGGGCTGCCACCTGAATCCGGCGGTGAGCGTCGGCCTGACGGTCGCCGGCCGCTTCCCGGCACGCGATCTCGCGCCGTACATCGTCGCGCAGGTTGTCGGCGCAACGCTCGGCGCGTTCGTGCTGTACCTGATCGCGACCGGCAAGCCGGGCTTCGACGTCGTCGGCAGCGGCTTTGCGACGAACGGCTTCGGCGAGCGCTCGCCCGGCCACTACTCGCTGGCCGCGGCGTTCATCTGCGAAGTCGTGATGACGGGCTTCTTCCTGTTCGTGATCCTCGGCGCGACCGACAAGCGCGCGCCGGCCGGCTTTGCGCCGATCGCGATCGGCCTGTGCCTGACGCTGATTCACCTGATCTCGATTCCGGTCACCAACACGTCGGTGAACCCGGCGCGCTCGACCGGCCCGGCGCTGTTCGTCGGCGGCGACGCGATCGGCCAACTCTGGCTGTTCTGGGTCGCGCCGATCATCGGTGCGGTACTCGCAGGGATCGTCTACCCGCTGGTCGCGGGGCGTGACAACGCCGTCGACCTGCTGCCGGCATCGGCTCGCACAAGCGAATAAAACACTACGGGGTCGCGCGAGCAGAGCAGCGAGCCTCACGCTGTCCAAGAACATCGAGGCAGGCAATTTCGACGGGCGCCACTGGCGCCCGTTTTTCATTGCTGCCCGGAAAGCGTGCTCGGACAGGTCGCTCAGGAAGCGGCGACGTTGTCCGCGAGCGAGAACAGCGAGCGCAGGTGGCGGGCGACGCCCGCATCGAAGTTGTTGCCGATCCGCGGGATGTGCGGCAGCCGTGCGATCAGGTCGGGGTTCGCGTTGTTCATCATGAACGCGTGACCGGCGGTTTCGAGCAGGTCGATGTCGTTCATGTTGTCGCCGAACGCGATGCAGTGGCCGGTATCGACGCCAAGCCGCGCGAGCACGGTGCGCAGCGCGCGCCCCTTCGACACGTTCGCGGTCATCACTTCGAGACAGTCGGGCAGCGAGTACGTGACGTACAGCGCATCGCCGAACCGCACGCGCATCTGCTCGGCGACCACCGCCAGATCGGTCGGCTCGCCGATATACAGCACCTTCGCGATGTCCGCGCCGTCGTGCGCGGGCATGTCGACCACGTCGTACCGGAAGCCCGAATCCTGGTGGAATTCGAGCAGGTGCGGCGCATCGCGGTCGATCAGCCAGCCCTGGTCGGTGAACAGGTTGACGATCACGCGGCCGTGCGCGCCGACGACGTCCGGCTGCACGAGGCCGCGGACGATCGCGGGATCGATGTCCTGCGCGTGGATCGTCGTGTCGTCCGGCGCATGCACGCGCGCACCGTTCGACGTGATCAGGTACGGCCGGATGCCGAGTACATCGCGAATGCCCGCGACGTCCGCGTAATGGCGCCCGGTGGCGATCACGAACTGCAGGCCGTCGCGCTCGAGCCGGCGGACGGTGTCGATCGTGTACGGGTCGAGTTGGTGGTCGCTGTTCAGCAGGGTACCGTCGAGATCGGTGGCGATGACTTTGTACATGGGACGGAAGAATGGCGCTCAGGGCTCTGCGGAACGGCCATTCTAACGTCGTGCCCGGCTGCGCGCCGGGCGGTTCCCGGGCAAGCGCCGCCTGCGGCGCTGCTTCGGCGCAACTTCAACACGCCTTCAACACGCCTTCGACACGCCTTCAACCGCCTTCCGCCGCACGCAGCGCCTGCAGCGCGAGCCGCAGCGCGCCGTGCGCGGAATCGTCGAGCGGCGCGCGCAGCCGCGCGGCGTGGCGCGCCGGCACGGCCGGCGCGAGCGCGTCCGCGAGCCCGCCGCACAGCGCCACCGGCAGCGCCTGCTGCGGATCGAGCGCGTCGATCATCTTGCCGATCTCGTCGCCGGCCTGCGCGATCAGCGCGCCTGCGACCGGATGCGAGCGGTGCGCGAACACGATCGGCGCGAGCCGCGCGTAGATCGTCTGGTTCGCATCGCACGACCACTGGACGAGCGCGTCGCGATCCTGCGCGCCCGTTTCCGCGAGCAGCGCGTCGGCGAACGCGTCGCGCGGCACGCGGCCGTCGAGCGCCTGTTGCGCGTACGCAAGCGCGCGCACGCCGAGCCACGCGCCGCTCGCCTCGTCGCCGGACGGAAAGCCGAAGCCGCCCGCGATCCGACACGCGCCGCCCGCATCGAGCGCCGCCGCGATGCTACCGGTGCCGAGCGCGACGATGAGCCCCGGTGCGCCGCCATGCGCGCCGACGACCGTCGTATACGCGTCGCTCTCGATCGCGAGCGCGCCGAGCGGCGCCTGCGCGCGGAACGCGGCGAGCCACGCCGCATTGTTGACGCCCGCGAGCCCGCAGCCGAGCGCGCACTGCGACCACTCGAACGCGAAACCGGCCTGCGTGAACGCATCCGCGCAGGCCGCGCCGATCGATGCCCACGCGCGCTCGATGCCGAGACCGAGCCCCGACGGGCCGCCGCGCCCCTGCGCGAGCTCGCGCCCGTGCCGGTCGGCCAGCACCGCGCGCGTGCCCGTGCCGCCGCCGTCGATGCCGATCGCAAAAAGTAATGCCGCCATGCCTTCATCCCGCTGATTCGAACAGGCGCCAAGCTTAACCGGATCGGCGCCGCGCGCCCATCTGCCGTTCGGCCGGCTACCCCGCGAAAAGGGCTTCCGCTATGCTGGCGCGATCGAATCGACACTGAAAACGAGGCAAACGATGTCGCAGCGGTGCAACTGGGTGAAGACGGAAGCGGACGCTCACTATCACGATACCGAGTGGGGCGTGCCGTCGCACGACGATCGCCACCTGTTCGAAATGCTGATCCTGGAAGGCGCACAGGCCGGGCTGTCGTGGTCGACGATCCTGAACAAGCGCGCCGGCTATCGCGAAGCGTTCGCGGATTTCGACGTCGACGCCGTCGCGCGCTTCACGCCGAAGCGCATCGAGAAACTGCTGGAGAACCCCGGCATCGTGCGCAACCGCGCGAAGGTCGAATCGGCGGTGACCAACGCGCGCGCCGTGCAGCGCATCCGCGACGAACACGGGTCGCTCGCCGCCTTCCTGTGGTCGTTCGTCGGCAACACGTCGGTGCAGAACGCCTGGCAGTCGTACCGCGACGCGCCCGCGTCGACCGAGCAGTCCGACGCGCTCAGCAAGGCGCTGAAGGCGTACGGCTGCAAGTTCGTCGGTTCGACGATCTGCTATGCGCTGATGCAGGCGACCGGGATGGTCAACGATCACGAGGTCGGCTGCCCGTGCCACGCGCAATGCGCGGCGCTCGGCGGCAAGCAGCCGGCACGCCGGCGCAAGGCGGGCTGACAGGCGCCAGCCATCACCCGGAGCCTGCATCGGCTCCGCCCCGTCCACTCACCGCGCAGCGCGTGACGACGCCTGCACGACCGAGTGCGCGCTCCGCTCGTCCCGCACGCGCGCACTGCGCTTCTTCACCCGGATGCAGATGCCCGCCACGCTCGGCATCGCGATGACGACGCCGAGCACGCTCACCGCGACGCCGGCGATCCGCCCCGAATGCAGCGGAAACTGCGCCTGCATGAACAGGCCGCCGGGCGGCCCGCGTACGGTGAACCTGAGCGCGAAGATCGACTTCTGAACGACGCGCCGCCGGGCAAAAGCCGGCGGACGTCGGCCGGCCGGCCCCGCCGCCTTCCCTTCCACCACGGCATCGGGGCTTTCCCGGCCGCCAAAAGCAAAACGGCGGAGCGGCCTCTTTCGAGGCACACTCCGCCGTTTCGCGGCGAACCGTAAGACGCTCTTAGTGGAGCTTCTTCGGCAGCATCTGGCTGCGCAGGCGCTTGTGCAGGCGCTTGACGGCTGCTGCCTTCTTGCGCTTGCGGACTGCGGTCGGCTTTTCGTAAGACTGGCGCTCGCGCAGTTCAGCGATCAGGCCATTTTTTTCGATAGCGCGACGAAAGCGGCGAATCGCCACTTCGAACGGCTCGTTTTCTTTCAGAAGAATCGTCGTCATGTCGTTCCTAAATTGCTTAAACGGTCAAAAACGTAGCGGCCAAGCGCCACGCACCGGCCATCCGAGCGTCCCCACAACAGGCGAAACGAGCGGAAATACGGCCTCGGAGGCCGGAAAAGAGAGGCGGAAAGCACCGCGAGTACGCTTCACAACCGCGTGCAGCGCCGCGTTTGACTGCCAGCAGACATGCCGAAAACGGCAAAGGCGTGACAGAAATCTCAATTCAGCCCGCCATCATATCAGGGAATCACAGACAAAACCATCCTTTTGTCGATTCCGTGTGCACAGCCTTGCAACTCCGTCGAAGGGCCGGTCTCCGCCCCCGTTAATCGGGCGTCCGACCGGCCCCGTCCGAAATGACAAAGAAGGATAAAAAATCGGGCCGAATCTCAACTCGGCCCTCAAGTTTTGTTTTGGTACGCCGAAATCCTGCTCTGAGGCGGCCAGCAATGAACGAGTGCTTCCGCCGACGCCAAAAACGGCTTCCCAGGGCTTTCGGCTTAAACAGGAGATTTTTCCATGCTCGGAATCAATAGCAACATCAACTCGCTGGTTGCACAGCAGAACCTCAGCGGCTCGCAAAACGCCCTGTCGCAGGCAATCACCCGCCTGTCGTCTGGCAAGCGCATCAACAGCGCTGCGGACGACGCAGCCGGTCTCGCGATCTCGACCCGGATGCAGACGCAGATCAACGGCCTGAACCAGGGCGTGTCGAACGCGAACGACGGCGTGTCGATGATTCAAACGGCATCGAGCGCACTGTCGTCGCTGACGAACAGCCTGCAGCGTATCCGCCAGCTGGCCGTCCAGGCGTCGACGGGCACGATGTCCACGACCGACCAGGCAGCACTGCAGCAGGAAGTCTCGCAGCAGATCCAGGAAGTGAACCGTATCGCGTCGCAAACGACGTACAACGGCACGAACATCCTGAACGGCAACGCCGGCATCGTGTCGTTCCAGGTCGGCGCGAACGTCGGCCAGACGATCTCGCTGGACCTGAGCCAAAGCATGTCGGCCGCGCAGATCGGCGGCGGCGTCGTGCAGAGCGGCCAGACGGTCGGCACGGTCACGGGCCTGAGCCTCGACTCCGCCGGCAAGTACACGTCGTCGGGCGCAGCAATCACGGCCGTCAACGTGACGTCGGACGGCAAGGGCGGCTTCACGTTCACCGACCAGAACGGCACGGCGATCACGGGCGCAACGGCATCGGCAATCTTCACGACGTCGACCGCAGCCGCATCCAACGGCGCGACCGTCACGCAGATCGCGATCAGCACGAGCGCAACCAGCTCGAGCATGTCGGCAGCGTCGCTCACCGCGATCACGAACGCAGTCGCTCAGATCAACGCCGTCAACAAGCCGGCAACGGTGTCGGGCCTCGACATCAGCACGGTCAGCGGCGCCAACGTCGCGATGGTGTCGATCGACAACGCGCTGCAGACGGTGAACAACGTGCAGGCAGCACTCGGCGCGGCACAAAACCGCTTCACGGCGATCGCAACGGCGCAGCAGGCAGAATCGACCGACCTGTCGTCGGCACAGTCGCAGATCACCGACGCGAACTTCGCGCAGGAAACCGCGAACATGTCGAAGAACCAGGTGCTGCAGCAAGCTGGCATCTCGGTGCTCGCACAGGCGAACTCGCTGCCGCAGCAGGTCCTGAAGCTCCTGCAGTAATCGCGTAGCAACCGGCGGCCGGGCCCCGCGTAACGCGCGGCCCGGCCGCGAGCGCTTGGCACGCGGGGCCTTGCCCCGCGGCCAGGTCTTCACCCAGAACTTCACGGATCATCCGCCGCACGGAGCAATACGATGTCGACGATCAATTCCGCCGTCACTTCCGCCAACAATTCGGCCAACAGCCAGCTGCAGCAGGCTGCGCAATCGATCATCAGCGGTTCGACCGGCAACTCGTCGATGGACGTCAACTCGCTCGTGACGGCGCTCGTCAATGCGAAGACCGCCGGTCAGACCGCCGCGCTCAGCGCGCAACAGACCAGCGACAACACCCGGATTTCCGCGTACGGCGCGCTTTCGGCCGCGCTGAGCGCGCTGCAGGCCGGCCTCACGACGCTGTCGAACGGCTCGCTGCAGAACACCTTCACCGCGACCGCGAGCGGCACCGGCCTCACCGCGACCGCGGGCGCCGGCGCCGTCGCCGGCAGCTATTCGGTCGGCGTCACGCAGATCGCGACGTCGCAGTCGCTGTCGTCGGCCGCGTTCGGTTCGTCGACGGCGCTCGGCACCGGCACGATGACGCTGTCGCTCGGCAGCCAGTCGTTCACGGTCGACGTGAACAGCACGAACAACACGCTGTCCGGCATCGCCGCCGCAATCAACAACACGACCGGCAACCCGGGCATCGTCGCATCGGTCGTCAACGGCAGTGACGGCGCGCACCTCGTGCTCAGCTCGACGCCGACCGGCGCGGCGAACACGATCAGCGTCGCGCTCGGCAACGTGTCCGGCGACCACGGCCT
This sequence comes from Burkholderia pyrrocinia, assembly GCF_018417535.1. Taxonomy (NCBI): domain Bacteria; kingdom Pseudomonadati; phylum Pseudomonadota; class Betaproteobacteria; order Burkholderiales; family Burkholderiaceae; genus Burkholderia; species Burkholderia pyrrocinia. Next base: position 2,968,931 of record NZ_CP070977.1, read on the forward strand.
GTCCAGCCTCGGCGTCACGTCGACGGCCAGCACGACGGGCGGCCAGTCGACGTTTACGTCCGCGAACAGCGCCGCCGCATGGAAGCAAAGCACGGTCGCCCAGGACGCCGCGTACACGATCAACGGCATCGCCGGCACGAGCGCGAGCAACACCGTGACGAGCGCGATCACCGGCGTCACGCTGAACCTGACCACGGCCGCCGTCAACGCGACGCAACCGCAGACGCTGACGATCGCCACCGACACGAAAACCCAGGCCGCCGCGATCAACAACTTCGCGACGCTCTACAACACGCTCGTCACGACGATGGGCTCGCTGTCGAGCTTCACGTCCGGCGCGTCGTCGCAAGGCCCGCTGCTCGGCGACTCGACGCTGAACACGATCAAGAACGCGCTCGCGTCGATCGTCGCGAGCGGCGTGAACGGCGTGAACGGCAACGGCTCGACGGTCAACCTCGCGTCGATCGGCGTCACGCTGCAGGCCGACGGCACGCTGCAGGTCGACAGCACGGCGCTCAACAGCGCACTGCAGAACAACCCGACGGGCGTCTCGTCGCTGTTCAACTCGACGAACGGGATCGGCCAGAAGCTGACGACGAACATCACGAACTACACGCAGACGAACGGGCTGATCGCCGCACGTACGACGGCGCTCAGCAACGATCTGAAAAGCGTGTCGCAGCAGCAGACGACCCTGTCGAACTATGCGGCGCAGTTGACTAGCCAGTACCAGGCGCAGTTCACCGCGCTCAACTCGCTGATGGCGACGATGAACAGCAACTCGCAGTACCTGACGCAATTGTTCGGCGGCGCGAACAGCGCCGGCGCGATGTCGAACAACAAGGGCTGACCGCCAGCCGGACAGGAGAGCCACGATGGAACAGACCGGACTGATCGCGCAGCTCGACGCGCTCACCGATGCGATCGAGCATGCGGCCGAAATGGCCGACTGGACCGAGGCGGCGCGCCTCGTCGACGCACGCGAGCCGCTCGTCGCGTTGCTCGCGGCCGACCAGCCGCCGGCCGGCATCGCCGCGATCCGCCGCATGCAGACCAGCAACGATCGCATCTTCGCCGACGCGCATCGCGCGCAGCAGGAACTGACCGACGAATACCAGGCGGCGATGGGCCGCGTGCAGGCCGTCGGCCAGTACCAAAGCGTCGCGAGCCGCTGAGACGCACCCGGTGCCGCGCCCAATCGCGCGCACCCACCCGACAACAAGAACTACGCGCTGATGTGAGGGCGTGCTCGTTCGCCTCCGCCCGCCTCGTGCGGGCGTTTTTTTGCACGCCACCGGCCGCGTCGCCCGTGCCGCGGCGGCCCGTTCAATCGGCCAAACTGACCGGGCTTTTACCGTCACCTCGCGGCATCGGCGCGGCGGCCCGCTACCGATAATGGTATCGACCGACTTTCCGCAGATTTCATCATGCCCCCGTCCGATCTGTCCGCCCCCGCCACGCTTACGCCCGAACAGCAGCTCGCGCAGGACATTGCGCTCGTCATGGACAACGCGCTCGAACGCCAGCGCAGCGACGCATTCGACGATGCGAAAGCGCTGTACGAGGCGATCCTCGATGCGGTGCCCGCGCACGCGGACGCGCATTACAACCTCGCGGTGCTGCTGGTCGATTCGGGCCGCCCGGCCGACGCGGTGCCCCATTTCGAAGCCGCAATCGGCGCGAATCCGGCCAACGGCTACTACTGGGTCAGCTACATTCACGCGCTGTATCGCAGCGGGCAGACGCCCGCCGCGTGGATCGCCGTCGAGATCGCGCAGCAGCGCGGCGTGCGCGGCCCCGCGCTCGACGGGTTGATCGCGCAGATGGCGATGCCCGACACGGTGCTCGCGACCGCGGCGGCCGCCGTCGTCCCGAGCGGCATCGACGCGGCGATCGTCGTGGAAACCGCCGCCGCCGCGACCCGGCAGGACGACGCCGGCAGGCCGGTCCGCCGCGCGAATCCGAACCTCCTGCAAAAGCACGCGGCGCTGTTCGGCAAGGGCAAGTACGCGGAAGCCACCGCGCTGGCGCAACGGCTCGCCGCCGACCATCCGGACGACGGCGCATGCTGGCGCGCGCTGTCCGCGTCGCTGCACAAGGACGGCCGCTATGCGGAGATGATCGACGCCGGCCTGCGCACGGTCGAATTGCTGCCGGATGAAGTGCTCGTGCGCATCCTGCTTGCCGATACGCTGCGGGTGATGAGCCGCCTCGCGGAGGCCGACGAACAGTGCCGGCACCTGCTCGAGCTCAGGCCGGACCACCCGGAAGGGTTGCGGATCCACGGCCTCGTGCTGTTCGCGCTGCGCCGCCCGGACGAAGCGATCGCCGCCTGCCGGCGCGCCGTCGAGCTCGCACCCGGCCTCGCCGCCCCGAACGGCACGCTCGGGTTCGTGCTGCTCGAACAAGGGTCGACGCACGAGGCGCTCGGCTGGCTCCGGCGCGCGATCGAAATCGACCCGACCGACAGCGTGACCCACAGCAGCATGCTGTTCTGCATCGCACACAGCAGCGACTTCGATCCGCAAACGCTCGTTGCCGAACACCGCAAGTTCGGCCAGCGCTATGACAACCACAAGCGCAAGCGCACGGCCGTGTTCTCGAACCCGCGCGACCTGGCCCGCCAGTTGCGGATCGGCTTCGTGTCGGGCGATCTGTTCAACCACGCAGTCGCCTCCTACGCGGTGCCCGTGATCGAGCATCTCGCGACCGATCCCGGCATCGCGATGCACTTCTATCACAACCACGTCGAAGAAGATCAGACATCCGAACGCTTCAAGGCCCACGCGACGAACTGGCGCAACGTCGCCGGCATGAGCGATCAGGCCTTCCTCGAGCGCGTGCGCAACGACCGGATCGACATCGTGATCGACCTGTCGGGCCACACCGGCCGCAACCGGCTCGTCGCGCTGGCGCAGCGCGCGGCACCGGTGCAGGCGTCGTGGATCGGCTATCCGGCCACGACCGGCCTCGCCGAGATGGACTACTACCTGACGGACCGCTTCGTCGCGCCGCACGGCGCATTCGAAGACCAGTTCGTCGAGCAGATCGTGCGGCTGCCCGCGATCGCGCCGTACATGCCGCCGCCGAACTGCCCGCCCGTCAACGTGCTGCCGGCACTGCACAACGGTTATACGACCTACGGCAGCTTCAACCGCCTGAACAAGCTGAGCCCGCACGTGATCGCGGTCTGGGCGCGCGTGCTGCATGCGGACCCGACCGCGCGCATGGTGCTCGCCGCGATCAGCAACGACGGCGACCAGCACGCGCTGACCGAATGGTTCGCCGCGGCGGGCATCGATGCCCGCCGCCTGACGTTCCACCGGCGTTCGAACATTCCGGTCTACATGCAGCAGCATCACGGCGTCGATCTCTGTCTCGACACGTTCCCGTACACCGGTTCGACGACCACGCTGAACGCGCTGTGGATGGGCGTGCCGACCGTGACGATCCCCGGCGCGACGATGGCCGGGCGCGGCAGCGCGGGCTGGCTGCAGCACGTCGGACTCGACGCGTACATCGCGACGGGCGAGGACGATTTCGTCGCGAAGGCGCTTGCGCTCGGCCACGACACCGCCGCGCTGCAGGCGCTGCGCATGGGCCTGCGCGCACGTTGCGCGGAATCCGCCGCGTTCCGGCCGGCCGTCGTCGCGGCCGGGCTGTCGTCGGCGCTGCGCACGATGTGGGCCCGCTGGTGCGCGGGCGAGCCCGTTACCGCATTCGACACGCCGCTGTTCGAGGACACGGCCACCGCACAGGCCGCGGCCGAGGCCTGAACGCCACGCCAGATCGAGAGAGACCATCATGACCGCCAGCCTGCCCGCGTCGTCCGTCGCGCAACTGCCGCACGAACGCATCTACGTCACGCAACCGCACCTGCCGCCGCTCGAGGATTTCCTGCCGTACCTCGAGAAGATCTGGGAAAGCCGCACGCTGACCAACGGCGGTCCGTTCCACCAGCAGTTCGAACGTGCGCTGTGCGAGCATCTCGGCGTGCCGTACCTGTCGCTGTTCGCGAACGGCACGCTCGCGCTCCTCACCGCGCTGCAGGCGTTGCGCATCAACGGCGAGGTGATCACGACGCCGTACTCGTTCGTCGCCACCGCGCATTCGCTGCTGTGGAACGGCATCAAACCGGTATTCGTCGACGTCACGCCCGGCACGCTCAACCTGGACCCGGCACGCATCGAGGCGGCGATCACGCCGCAGACCACCGCGATCATGCCCGTGCACTGCTACGGCAACCCTTGCGACGTCGACGCGATCCAGAAGATCGCCGACAACTACAACCTGCGCGTGATCTACGACGCGGCGCACGCGTTCGGCGTGCAGACCGGGGCCGGCAGCGTACTCAACCACGGCGATCTGTCGGTGCTGAGCTTCCACGCGACCAAGGTCTTCAACACGTTCGAAGGCGGCGCGATCATCTGCCCCGACGCGAAGACGAAGCAGCGGATCGACCACCTGAAGAATTTCGGTTTCGTCGATGAAGTCACGGTCGTCGCGCCCGGCATCAACGGCAAGATGAGCGAGATCAACGCCGCGTTCGGGATGTTGCAGTTGCAGCACATCGACGGCGCACTCGCGCGCCGCCGCGAAATCGACGCGCTGTACCGCACGCTGCTGAGCGACGTGCGCGGCATCCGTTGCGTGCCGCTCGGCGGCCAGACCGTCGCGAACCACGCGTACTTCGCGATCCTCGTCGACGAAGACTATCCGCTCGACCGCGATGCGCTGTATCGCAAGCTGCGCGACTACGACGTGTACGCACGCCGCTATTTCCATCCGCTGATTTCGGAATTCCCGATGTATCGCGGGCTGCCGTCCGCGAACCGCGACAACCTGCCCGTCGCGACGGAAGCCGCGCGCAAGGTGCTGTGCCTGCCGATCTACCCGGCGCTCACCGACGACATGGTCCGCCGCATCGCCGAGCTGATCGCGCACTGACGCGCGGCGCCTACAGGTAACGCTCGCCGGCCGCGCGCGCGCGGATCCGGCGCGCCGGGTTGCCGTACGCGACCGTGTACGGCTCGACGTCGCGCAGCACGACCGCGCCCGCGCCGACGACGCTGTGCTCGCCGACCGCGATCCGGTGCCGCAGCATCGCGCCGAGGCCGATCGCGGCGCCCCGGCCGATCCGGCAGTTGCCGCCCGTGACGACGCCCGGCGCGAGGCTCGAGAAATCCTCCATCACGCCGTCGTGATCGAGCGACGCATTCGTGTTGACGATGCACGCTTCGCCGATCGTGCAGCACGGATTGATCACCGCGCCGGCCATCACGACCGTGCCCGCGCCGATCGTCGACGCCTTGCCGATGCGTGCGGCCGGATGCACCGCCGATACGCGCGGCAGGCCGGGCACAAGGGCTGCAAGACTGGCCGTCACCTTTTCGCGCGCGTGGTTGTCGCCGATGGCGACCAGCAGCCCGGTGATCCGGTGCGCGACGATCAGGTGCGGCAGGTCGTGCTCGGCGCCCAGCACCGCGTAGCCGAGCGTCTCCTCGCCGCGGGGCCGGAACGAATCGATCAGCCCGGCGATCCGGTACCGGCCGGCCTGTTCGACGATGTCGATCACGACCTTTGCGTGACCGGACGAGCCGACGATGACGATGTTTTCCACGAGGGCCTCGATTGATCTGAAAAGCAGGTAACGCATTGCCGCGTTCCGCGCAGCATGCCGCGTCTTCGTGCCCGTTCGGCACGCGCCATCACGTCAGGACGGCAGGCGCCGTTTCGTCCGCCGTTGCGCAACGAGCCGCAAAATGCGCGGCAAACGCTCCGCGCACGCGCTCGGCCATCCGGATCCAGTTGTCGTCGCGCCCGCGCCGGAACAGCCGCACCGTGCCGGGATACCACGGCGAATCGTCGCGGTCGTGCATCCAGCGCCAGTCGACGTCCTGATTCGGCAACAGCACCCAGCAAGGCTTGCCGAGCGACCCGGCCAGATGCGCGGTCGACGTGTCGACACACACCACGAGATCGAGTTGCGCGACGATCGCGGCCGTATCCGCGAAGTCGCCGATCTCCGAACCGAGATGCAGCAACGGCAGGCCGCCCGGCGGATCGCGCGCCTCGTCCTCGCCCTGCCCCTTCTGCAGGCTCACGAAATTCACGCCAGGCACGCTCCACAGCGGCGTCAGCAAAGCCAGCGACGGCAGCGAGCGGTGCGCATCGTTGTGATGCTTCGGGTTGCCTTTCCACACAAGCCCGACACGCGGGCCGGCCGGCAGCGCGTCGAGGCGCGTGCGCCAGCGCGCGACGCGGGCGGAATCGGGCACGAGCCGCACCGGCGGCGGGATCGTGTCGAGCGTCGTGCCGGCATGCATCGGCGCGCTCAACAGGCTCGTCCAGTAGTCGAATTGCGGGGCACGCGCCATGGCCGCGTCGTGATCGAGCACTTCGTCGACACCGTCGACCGTCTCCATCAGCCGATGCAGCGCGGGCTGGCACGCGAAGACCACACGCGCCGCATGCCGCGCGCGAAACTCGGCGAAATAGCGGCTGAACTGCAACATGTCGCCAAGGCCGTCTTCCTGCCAGACGAGCAGCGTCTTGCCGGCAAGCGGCTCGCCTTGCCACTGCGCACACTGCAGCACCTCGCGCGTCCGGCGATGCACGAAGGTCGACTGCTCGTAGCGCGATTCGTAGCGGCGCCAGCCTTCCTCGAACCGGCCGAGGCCGAGCAGCAGCGTCGCCAGCCCGAAACGCGCATCGCCGTAATCGGCACGCAGTTCGAGCGCACGGCGGTATGCGCGTTCGGCGTCGTCGTGGCGGCCGCTGTGCGCGAACGTCGTACCGAGGTTGTAGTGCGCTTCGGCCATCTGCGGCGCGAGCGCGAGCGCGTCGGCGAACGCGGCCGTCGCTTCGTCGTGGCGGCCCTGCGCGCGCAGGACGCAGCCGAGATTGTTGTGCGCATGCGGCAGGCCGGGACGGCAGCGGATCGCGTGGCGATAGGCCGCTTCCGCTTCGGACAGGCGATCGAGATTCTGCAGCGCGATGCCGAGGTTGTAATGCGCCTCCGGGTAGTCCGGGCATAACGCGATTGTCTGCCGGCTGGCCGCTTCCGCTTCGGGCAGCCGCTGCATGTCGACGAGGATCGCACCGAGATTCGCATGCGCGAGCGCGTGGTCGGCGCGAACCGCGATCGCGAGCCGGTACGCGAGTTCCGCCTCGGCCGGCCGGCCGAGAACGCGCAGCACGTTGCCGAGATCGGTCAGCACGTCGGGCGACTGCGGCTCGATCAGCAGCGCCTGCCCGAACGCCTGTTCGGCATCGTCGAACCGGCCGAGCATGTCGAGCACCTTGCCGAGCCGCTGATGGTGCGACGCCCGCAGCGGCGCGACGGACGCGAGTTGCCGGCGGAGGATCGCCTCGGCGTCGGGCAGGCGGCCCTGCGACACGAGCAGCGCGCCAAGTCCGTCATATGGCGGATCGAACGCCGGCATCGCATCGATCGCGCGCCGCCACCAGGCTTCCGCGTCCGCCGGCCGGTTCAGGCCGAGTGCGCAGACGGCCGCGACGTGCAGCGCCGCAACGGCCGGTGCCGGCGCGTCGAGCAGCGGCGCGACGAGCGACAGCGCGTCGGCGAACTGTCCGGTCTGGCACAGGGTCGCAGCTTGTTGAACGGGCGCGGAAACGTCGGCAGCAGGCGTCGTCATGGAAGGCTGGGCTAAGCGGCGGGAGTTCGTCGCGTCCGGCCGGCACGGCATGCGCGGAGTGCGCTGCGCCCGGGCGGCCGTTTCGGCACGGATAGCGTCGATTGACAGGTTACCGAAGCGTGCACGCGGGCGATGCGGCGATCTGAGCCCATTCCGCGCGGCTGTTCGGGCGATGGGCCGTGCCGCCCTGTCCGTGGCGGCCCGCGATGCGCGGTGCCGGCTACGCGCTCAGTTGCTCGACGAGCACCCGCCGCAACTGCTCGAACTGCATGAGCTGGAACTGGAGCTGCATGAACTCGACGAACTGCAACTCGACGACGAGCAGTTGCTGTCGGACGCGCTCGAACCGCCGCCGGTCCTCGCCGCCCCAACCGAGAGTGGCGGCGGCGCCAGCACGATGCCCGAGTACGCAGCCCACGCGGTACCGGCCATTGCGCCTGCACCGAACAGCGCGGCGGTCCACACCAGGTCGTCCGCCGCCCCGCGCTCACCATTGCCCGCGTCGGGCGTACCGGCGGCATCCCGCACCACTCCGGCGTTGTGCACGGCACGCGCATCGTGCGAGATCCGGCGTGCAACGAGCGCCGCCCGTCCGGCGGACGTTGTCCCGCCCCGCCCGAAGCCCGTCAGACGCCGCACAAGAATCCGGTATGCGATCGCGAACGCCGCCATGCAAATGACGAGCAGCAGCACGGGTCGACCGCGACTCAGGCCGACCGCGAGTTTCGCGGCACCGGTGCCGAGCACGAGCAGCAAGATCGCGCGGGCGGCCAGGCGCGACACGCGCATCTCGCCGGGTGCCCAGAGCCAGCCCTGCGCGTGCAGCCCGTCGGCCAACTCTTGCGCATAACGCGCGAGCCGCTGGCGAAACACGCCGTAGCGCACTTCGCCGTCCGGCTGCTCGTTCAACCAAGAACAGTGGTCGTCATACGGGCCCGCGTGTTCCAGGTTGCCGATCTTCACATACCCGCCGTGTTTCGGGACGGTTCGCAACTCGATCGCGCCCGCATGCGCGAGCGACATCGTCACCACCTGCGCGAGCCGCGATTCGCCGCCGGTGAGAAAGGCGACCTCATCGGCCGTCAGGCCGTCGGACGTCTTGCGGGTGCGCCCACCCCAGCGCCGCCACCGGTACTCGATCCATTGCAGGCCCACGATCAGCAACAACGCGACAACGCAGGCCGGCACGTAGAACGCGAGAAACTGCGGCCCGGTGTAGTTCAGCACGTCGAAGTCCTGCGCCGACGCGCAGGTCGCGGCGACGCTCGCGGCGGCCGCGGGCCATACGAGTTTCGGCAGCCGGTTACGCCAGGACCTGCCGGCCGACGGGGGGGCCAGCGAATCCGGTTTCCCCGGCGCGCCCGCATCCGGCAGGTCCGGCTCCGGCAGGTCGGGCTCCGGCAGGTCGGGCTCCGGCGATCCGGGCTCCGCGTGCGAGCCGACGGGCCGCGGCCAGATCGACTCCGGCGGCTCGCTGCCGAACAGCCGCCGATAGCTGTCGAGCGTGTCGCGATAGCGCTGCGCGTACACGGCGGCTTCGTCCGGCGCGCCCGTGCCCGGCATGTGATGCAGCCGCGCGCGCAGCACGCCGGCGCAGAAGACGTCCCAGTATTCGAGTGTGTATTGCAGGTGGAAATGCCAGGCGGCATCGACCGCGACCGACGGCGTGACCGGATGCCCGGCCGCCTGCGCGAGAAACGCGAAGCGCTTGTATTCGTCGATCACGGCCAGCGCGTGCGCGTGCGACCAGCCTTCGGCCTCGGCAAGGCGCCGGCTGTACGGCAGCGGCGCGTCAGGGTCGTCGGGGGAATAGGCTTGCAGGCGCACGAGCAGCGCCTGCTGCGCATCGTTCAGCGCGCGGGCCTCGACTGCGGTCGAGGTAGACGGGATGGCAGCCATCGGGAGTCGGCGCGATGCGCGGACGGCCGCCGCGATCGACGCTTGGAGTTGTCGTTGCGGGCAATTCTCGCACAACAGTGCAGCGGTGCGATGCCGGTTCGCCGGCCCTGCCCGAAGCCGTGCGATGCGACAGGCCCCGGAAGGGGGGCGCGGTCGATCCCCTGCAAGACGGGACGCTCGATAGCACCGCGCCGCGTCTCAATACGGTCGTCGCGACCGAAGGGTGGCTGCGCCGCCAAATGTGTCGGATGACCAGCGCAACACCTACTGGGTGAAGCTATACAAAACGCCGAAACTCCATAACCCAGGCGCGTAGCCGTCTAGGCGCGACCGTCGTTCGCGCCAAATACTGTCTTCGGAGTTTTATCAGCGCACCGCAACCCCTTACAAATCAATGCCTTGCGCAACTCGCAATTTGCAAAACCAAGGCTAATTAAGGTCGATCAGCGCTACCCAAGCTCGTCCAAACTGTAATTTCACTGTAGTTGCGATAGTCGGAGCGAAACGGTTCAGCACGCCTCTTCGCTCACTGTTACACGCGTCTCGTCATCTCTGACAGGTGGCTACACGTCGATAGCACGTGCTACTGTCTGAGCAGATTTCGTCACAGGAAATCTGCGTAGGATTCGCGTTTGTTTGGAGGTAGATACAGCCTCTCACGGCTGCCGCATGCTCGTATGCGACCCGGTGCCAATCTTGCCGACGGGAAAGCTTTGGCGCTCCTTGGCCACGTTGTTTCGCGCCAGCATTGTCGCGGCGTCTTCCTGATCAATAAGGTGAAAGCCGGGCTCCCTCCGCATGACGGTCAACGGTCACCCAGTAGCACTCGAGGGCGACATGGCGCCGTGTTGAGCGCCGTTCATCGCACCCCGACCTCTTTGGAGAATGACATGAAGAAGAAGCTCACCGCCGCCCTGATCGCCTCGCTGTTCGCCACTGTTACGTACGCTCAGGCGCCCGGTTCCACCGCGCCTCCCCCGTCAAATTCGGCCTCCACCAATGTAGGTTTAGCGGAGTCCCCCTCTGCAACGCTCGGCACGACGCGCAGCGCCACCGAAGTGCACAAGCACAAGGTTAGCCATCACCGGAAAAAGCCGTTCATCCTTGACAAGGCGAACCCGGATGGTAAGTCGAGCCTGCAATAACAGCCTCAGACCCATTAGAACCCTGCTTCGCGGAGTTCCCCCGATCAAGGCGAAGTGAGTCTTTGGCCTTCTCAATGGCGAAGACCATGCACGGGAACCTTCGATGACATGCCTCAGCTTGGCGTATTCATCGTGACGGCATTAAATAGAACCTGTTCGCTGCAGTGCTGTACACCACATTCGCCTCGCTAGTACCGGCGTCATAAGTAAGCCGGAGTCGATCGGAGCGCACCTCGGGGCACACGGTGCCATTGATCTTGCACGACGAAAGAAATATCTCGACGACATGCTGTGGCTGGAAGAACGCTTGCATATTCCACGGCACATATGCCGCATTCGTCGCCGTGCGACTCTGTACTTTGTTGTTGACGATGGCGCTCTGCGCCAGCCCAAAGGCGTAGATTTGATTCGGAACCTGATTCACGACGCTGTACACGTCGAGGGCAGTCCGTCCTGTCGAATCGAGCGCGTCGAAATGGCCGTTCCTGAAGCGATATTCGATCCCGGCAACGGCGGGCAGATCCGTGATCGCATTGATATGGATCGTTTCCGCCGCGCGGAGCGGGGTCGTCGTCATGTACACGAACCAGGCATCTTCGATAACGACCTTATTTGACTTTAAGGGCTTGAACACGACCCACGCGATCGGGTACTCACCGGGCGCTTCTGACGAGCGCGCGTCGCTTCCCGCGCTGCCAACTACGGATGAAGCGACTGGCCGCGCCAATGCGCAAGTCAAGCCGTCAGCGTAAATCTTTTCGAGTCCGCTTTCATCGAAGGCGACGTTGATGATGAATGGCGTCATGGTGAGCTCCAGTCGTCGCCGCGCCGCATACAGTCACGGGCACGGCGACGAAATCGACCGTCAAGCTACGTGCAACCCCGAACGACCGCCTTCCCCAGCCACCTGAGCGGCAGCCAAGCTTCCGACAAAATCCTTCGAGCTTCGCAAGCCGGCTTTCTTCAGATAGAACGTGTTCGTTTGGTCATTGAAGCCAACGTCCGCCTGCGGACTGGTACTGCTCAGTGTGATATTGAGGGCGTTACTCGCGACTGCGGCAATAACCGAACCGTTGTTGCTGTAGGACGAGAGGAACAGTGACAATTTCTCGAGCGGCGTGAACGTCGCATTCACGTTGTAAGGCACGGATACGGCATTCAGCGGCGCCGACGTCTGCACGTTGTTGATCACCACCGGCTGAGCAAGACCGAAGCTGAAGTTACCGGGCGTCTGCTGATTCCTCAGGTTGAACGTCCCCGGATCGCCTCCCTGTGCCTCGGTGAACCTCCCTCGCTCAAACGAGTAGATCCAGCCCGGCTGGATCTGCGCATCCGTTTGCGATGTCATTTTGATAGTCGCACCGGATTGGAGGGTCGTCGTCGTCGCGTACATCGTAAATTGCTCTTGCCACGTAACCTGGTTCTCATGCAGTGGCTGGAACGACACCCATGCAACTGGAAGGGAGCCGCCGCTAATCGGGTTCGAGACTACGCTCTTGACCAGCGTCACGTATAGGCCGCTGTCATAAATGGTGTCGAGTCCTTTGGTGCTTATCGAAACGTTAATCTGGAAGTTCATTTTGATCTCCGATATTTAAAATGACGATACAAAGACACTCAATCGACCAACATACAGCAACAACAAGCCGCGACTACGCACCCCATCACTCAACGTATTTACGCTCGAACGAATGAGCTACAATGCGCCAACCAATGCATTTATTTTCGAAGTAAATCACCACCGACCCCGAATACGAAAATAATCCACAAACCAAAGTGTCACCGACAACAGAATCGCGACAACAATCATAAAACAGCTTATCACCTATCAACCATCCATTGGACGTGTAGACTTGATGGCATACCGAGCGCACGTCAATGAGTATTCAATACGGACACGCTGCAACTGAGCGCCAGTGCATCCGGCACGTGCATCGCACATACGACAATAGATAACTAGTTGCCCGTTGTGACACTCAATAATGGTATTGCCGAATTTTCATACGCACGCGCATCTTCTCCGACACACCCTTTTCAAGCGATGGTCTATTGATTTTATCTGCCAGCCCCATCAAACAAAAAATCAATAATCTTTCAATCGCAAATTACCTCCAAGAATAGACCACGGAATGAGGCACGTAAACCTCAATCGATCAAACAGAATCCCTGACAGTCCAACATGAAAATCAACCCGAAAAAGTCATCAAAACAAATAATTGTTCAATAAAAACAAGCCCATGAATTCGATTCACAAATCAAACCATTTAATAAAAAATTGCAAACCCTTACAACCGGCCGACTTCAATACCAAAATGATTAACAGGGTTGCAGCGCCGTGAATAAAATCGAAATGCCGGGGCTGTGTATCCAAGACGTATGAATCTGCAGTGAGTCCTCCTCCCCATCAACCTTCATGCGGCGGGTCCCTGGCAAATGGCGGACATGCGATCCGCCCTGACCAGCCTCGATGACACTCATCCTCTGCATCCCAGGGAGCAACTAGTAACTTTCGGAGGGTGTCCGGCTATGAGGCCAGGACGAGCACCGGCTTTCCACATACGCCACTCGCGTGGCCGGCTGATACTCGGGGACAGGCTTTTACTGCACGAAGCCGAAATTGTGCGATCAGCCCATTGTCGAGGAAGACCCAAGGCAGAACAGGAAAGCACGGAGACTGCATAACCACGGCGCATCAAAGTGCATAACAAAATCGCCCTGTCGATCGCCGGGCGGCCCGCAGCAGCCGGTGCATGCCTGCATAAGAACTGTTCATTTTTGCGGGCAGGTGGGGCGGGGGGCAACTGCGCGCACCGGGTCCGAATCGCCATCCCGGGGGCAGGGTCGGGCCCTTGGGTCGCCCCTCCGGCGCGTCAGGCGGCCCGCCACGGCCCTGCGGCGGGCTCGTCCGGCCCCTTTGGGGGTGCATCTAGGCGGCGGCCGCCCTGAGGTGCTCTAATCCGCCGAGGCCGCGCATGGGCGACAGACGTAAAAAAGCCGCCGGCACCGAAGTGCCCGACGGCTTTGCTGTGCCAGGTGTGCGCTCGGACGTCAGCCCTTCGGCATCTCAAAGTCGCTGAACCTCACGATCTCGATCCCGAGCCAGTCGTTCACCTCCCGGAGCCGCGCCTTCAGCGGTTCGATCTGTGGGTGAGCAGGCATGTGCAGCGCGGTACACCGTTACAGGTATTGAAGGAACTGGGTGGGTGGGAAACGCTGGAGATGGTGCAGCGCTACGCGCACCTGTCGGCTGACCACCTGGCGCATTGGGTCGCGCCACTGACGGCCGAGCCGGCACCGCGGTTAGCTGCAATTTAGCTGCAATGAGTCTGTCCGACGAGGGAAGGAAACCGCTGAGAGCCTTACTAGGCTTGGCGCGCCCGGCTGGGATCGAACCAGCAACCCCTGCCTTCGGAGGGCAGTACTCTATCCATTGAGCTACGGGCGCTTGTGACAGTGAAACGACCCCGATATACAGGCCGCCCACGATTGGCAAGACGGCAAGGATACCCGGTTTCCCATGATGCGTCCACCTTGCCCGCCGAATCGCCGCCGGGCCGCGCTGCGTGCGGGTAAACACGCGCCATCGCGCCGCTCGCCGTCATGTAAACGTTCCGTCTATAATCGTCCGTGCTTCATTGGACTGCCATTTTGCCGTTGCACCGCGCTCACAATTCCTATTCATGGAGACGAGGCAAGCATGAGCGAAGCACCCCACGAATCCCCCGTCAAAACCCCCGGGCAGCTGATTGCCGTCATCATCGCGTCGTTCGCGATCCCGATCGTCCTGATCATCATGTTCGCCACCTATGCGAACCATGTGTTCCGTTCCGGTGCCGGCACGGATGCGCTATCCGACGAGCAGGTCGCCGCGCGCATCGCGCCGCTCGCGCAGGTCGACGTGAAGGACGCCAACGCGCCACGCACGTACAAGACCGGCGAGGAAGTCTACAAGGCCGTGTGCGTGACCTGCCACGGCACGGGCGCCGCCGGCGCGCCGAAGTTCGGCAACAAGGACGACTGGGCACCGCGCATCTCGCAAGGCTTCGATACGCTGCTGAAGACGGCCCTCGCAGGCAAGGGCGCGATGCCGGCGCGCGGCGGCACGAGCCCCGACGACGTCAGCGACTATGAAATCGCCCGCACGATCGTCTACATGGCGAACAACGACGGCGCGAGCTTCCCCGAACCGGCCGCGCCGGCCGCCAACGCGGCGCAGCCCGCCAGCGGCGCTGCAGGCGCCTCGGGCGCAACCGACGCCGCAAGCGCGCAAATCGCCGCCGCGCAGGCCGCGATCGCCGCGATCCCGAAGGCCGGCGAACAGCCCGCGGCCGCACCGGCCAGCGCCGATGCCGCAACTGCCGGCAAGGCGCTGTACACGTCGACCTGCCAGGCCTGCCACGCGGCGGGCGTGCTCGGCGCGCCGAAGTTCGGCAGCAAGGAAGACTGGGCGCCGCGCCTGAAGGACTCGATGGATACGGTCTACAACTACGCGCTGCACGGCAAGGGCGCGATGCCGCCGAAGGGCGGGGCAAACGCATCGGACGCCGACGTGAAGGCGGCCGTCGACTACATGGTCAACGCGTCGAAGTAACGCCGGCCGGCCAGTAAAAAACCCCCGCGGCGCATGCGCATCGCGGGGGTTTTGTTTTGCCGGATCGCCGGCCGCCGGATCGCCGGGCCGCCGTGCGCCCGACGGCGCCGACGCATCACTTCTGCAGCAACGCCTTCAGGCTCGCGAGCCGGTCCTTCGGCGACATCGGCGCCTCTTCCGGCGTGGGCGGCGGCGCTTCGTCGAGCCCCATCTCGGGAATGAAGCGCGACGGCTCGCATACGACCGTCTCGCGCGCCCGCTTGCGCTTCTTGCACCAGTTCAGGTGCAGGCTGCGCTGCGCGCGCGTGATCGCGACGTACATCAGCCGGCGCTCTTCCTCGATCCGCTCGCTGTCGATCGGGCCGTCGTCCTCGCTGCCGCCGCGGTGCGGCATGATGCCCTCCTCGACGCCGACCAGGAACACGTGCGGATACTCGAGCCCCTTCGACGCATGGACGGTCGATAGCCGCACGGCATCCGGATCCTCGTCCTTGCCCTCGAGCATCGACATCAGCGCGACGGTCTGGATCAGGCCGAGCAGGTTCTTGCCCGTATCGGCGAGCCCGTCCGCGTTGTGGAAACCTTCCGCCTCGCCGTCGACGGCCTCCGTCTCGGGCTTCGTGCCCTTGCGCTTCAGCCATTCGAGGAATTCGAGCACGTTCTGCCACTTCGACTGCGCCTGCCGCTCGTCGAACGCGTCGTACAGGTACGCCTCGTAGTGGATCGCCTCCATCATGTCGTCGAGCACGACGGTCGCGGGTTCCTTGTCCGCGCGGTCGGTCAGGCGCTGGATGAAGTCGCAGAACATCCGCAGCGGCTCGACCTGGCGCGCGGACAGCCGCGCCTCGATGCCGCCCATGTACACGGCCTCGAACAGCGACACCTTCGCCTGCCCCGCGAACGAGCCAAGCGCTTCGAGCGTCGTGTTGCCGATCCCGCGGCGCGGCGTCGTGACCGCGCGGATGAACGCGGGATCGTCGTCGGCGTTCGCGATCAGCCGCAGGTACGCGCACAGGTCCTTGATCTCGGCCTTGTCGAAGAACGACTGGCCGCCCGACAGCACGTACGGGATCCGCTCGCGCCGCAGCACCTGCTCGAAGATGCGCGCCTGGAAATTGCCGCGATACAGGATCGCGTAGTCGCGGAACTGCGCGCGCCGCTCGAACTTGTGCGCGGACAGCCGGAACACGACCGATTCGGCTTCATGTTCCTCGTCGTTGCACGGCGTGACGGTGATCGAATCGCCCATTCCGTGCTCGGACCACAGCTTCTTCTCGAACAGCTTCGGGTTGTTCGCGATCACGTTGTTGGCGGCGGTCAGGATCCGCACCGTCGACCGGTAGTTCTGCTCCAGCTTGACCAGGTGCAGCTTCGGGAAATCCTTGCCGAGCTGCGCGAGGTTCTCGAGCGTAGCGCCACGCCAGCCGTAGATCGCCTGGTCGTCGTCGCCGACCGCCGTGAACGCGGCGCGCGGGCCCGCGAGCAGCTTCAGCAGCTCGTACTGGCACGCGTTGGTGTCCTGGTACTCGTCGATCAGCAGGTAGCGCAGCTTGTTCTGCCAGCGGTCGCGCACCTGTTCGTTCTTCGCGAACAGCTCGGCGGGCAGGCGGATCAGGTCGTCGAAGTCGACCGCCTGGTACGCATGCAGCGTCGCGACGTAGTTGCGGTAGACCAGCGCGGCCTGGTGCTCGTCCTCGTTGGCCGCGATCGCCATCGCCTCGTCGGGCATGATCAGACCGTTCTTCCACAGCGAGATGATGCTCTGGATCTTGCGGATCAGCCCCTTGTCGGTCGTGCCGAGCTGCTCCTGGACCATCCCGAAGCAGTCGTCCGAATCCATGATCGAGAACTGCGGCTTCAGGCCGACGTGCTCGGCCTCCTGGCGCAGGATCTGCACGCCGAGCGAGTGGAACGTGCAGACGGTGAGCTGGTTGACGGGCACCTTGCGGCCTTCCTTGCCGGGCGTGGTGAGCGTCTTGCCCTCAAGCAGCTTCCCCACGCGCTCGCGCATTTCGGCGGCCGCCTTGTTCGTGAACGTGACGGCGGCGATGTGGCGCGGCTCGAAGCCTTTCGCTTCGATCAGGTGCGCGATCTTCTGCGTGATCACGCGGGTCTTGCCGCTGCCCGCGCCGGCGAGCACGAGACAGGGACCGTCGAGGTAGCGCACCGCTTCGTTCTGGGCGGGATTGAGGCCTGCGGACATGATGACGGATGGTGTTGCGGTTGACGGCGGAACGCCGGGAGGATGCCGTGCGCGGCAGGCTGGCGAAGCAGGCGGACACGCGGGCAGGACGCGCATGTTAACACGTCGGCGGCGCGCATTTCGGGAGCGCCGCCGGACGGGGCCGCGCGGGCGGATCGCCCGGCCGCACCCTGTCCGTCCGGCCAATCCGGCCCCGTTCTCGCACCGATCGGCCACAATACGCAGACACCGGCGCCGCCCCGCGCCGGGCCCGCAAGAATCACCGGATCGACATCATGGGATACCCGTTCGCCACCGCTGCCCTCGGCCCGCTGCTGTTCGCGCAGGGGCGCTACGTGCGTCGCGTCACGCCGCGGCTGCCCGAGGCCGCCGGCCCGCGCGACGGCGTTGCCGGCGACGGCCCGCCGCTGCGCGTGCTGGTGGTCGGCGACTCGGCCGCCGCGGGCGTCGGCGTCGCGACGCAGTGCGACGCGCTGTCCGGGCAACTGGCGAACACGCTGGCGGCCACGCACCGCGTGAGCTGGAAGCTGCTCGCGCGCACGGGCCTGACCACGCGGGAGCTCGTCGACTGGCTCGCCGCCGAGCCGGCCGAACCGTTCGACGTGGCCGTGACGTCGCTCGGCGTCAACGACGTGACGGGCGGCGTGCCGCCGGCCCGCTGGCAGGCGCAGCAGGCCGAACTCGTCCGGCTGCTCGCCGCGCGCTTCCGGGTCCGGCACGCGATCCTGTCGGCGGTGCCGCCGATGGAACGCTTCCCGGCGCTGCCGCAGCCGCTCGCGTGGTATCTCGGGCAGCGTGCGAAGCGGCTCAACACCGCACTGGCCGATTGGGTCGCCACGCAGCCACACTGCACGTTCCTGCGGGTCGCGCTGCCGCTCGAGCGCCACCTGATGGCCGCCGACGGCTTCCACCCCGGCGAAGCGGCATGCGCCGTGTGGGCCGCCCAGGTCGCGGCGGCCGTGCGGCAGCGGGCGGCCGCATGACGCGGCGCGGCGCCCGCGCGCCGGCCTTGCGCCGCGAAGCCGGGCAGGCCACTACCCGCGCGCGGCGCACGGGTATGCGCAAAATGCCGGATTCCTTTGCGCACACGCCGCGTCGCGCCGCGCATTTCGCTCAACGCGCCAGTACAAGCGGCGGCGCCATGCCAAAATAGCCGATCGTCCTCGCGCCGCCTCGGCGCGCCATCCTTTAATTTCCTTCGCAGCCAGGAATTGCCATGTCGTCATTGCTCAGGATTGGTTTGATGGGTTTCGGTTTCGCCGGCGCGACGTTCCACGCGCCCGTGATCGCCACGAGCGGCCGCACTGAAGTCACCGCGATCGCGACGGGCCAGCCCGATCGCGCGCGGGCCGCGTATCCGAATGCGCGCGTCGTCCCCGACCTCGACACGCTGCTCGGCCTCGACGACATCGAGTGCGTGGTGATCGCCACGCCGAACGACACGCACTTCGCGCTCGCGCGCCAGGTGCTCGAAGCCGGTCGTCACGTGGTCGTCGACAAGCCGGTCACGCTCACCGCCGACGAGGCGCTCGCGCTCGCGCGGCTCGCGAACGCGCGCAGCCGGCTGTTCGCGCCGTTCCACAACCGCCGCTGGGACGGCGATTTCCTCACCGTGCGCCGCATCGTCGAATCGGGCGAGCTCGGCCGGCTCACCTACTTCGCGTCGCACTTCGACCGCTTCCGGCCGACGCCGCGCACGCGCTGGCGCGAGGAGCCCGCCCGCGGCGGCGGCCTGCTGCTCGACCTCGGCCCGCACCTGATCGACCAGGCGCTCGCGCTGTTCGGCGTGCCGGAAACCGTGAGCGCGACCGTCAAGACGCGCCGCGACAACGGCACGGCGCCCGATCTCGTGCACCTGCTGCTCGGCTATCCGGACAAGGACGTCGCGCTGCATGCGAGCGCGCTGGTGGCGATCGAGCCCGCGCGCTTCACGCTGCACGGCACGCGCGGCAGCTACCAGAAGTTCGGGCTCGACACGCAGGAAGACCAGCTCAAGGCCGGCCTCACCGCGGACGACGTCGAGTTCGGCGGCGGCAACCCGCCCGGCCTGTTGCGCGTGCTCGACGGCGAAGTCGAGGTCGAGCGCCCGGTGCCGACGCTCGACGGCCAGTATGCGGAGTTCTATCGCGCGCTCGCCGCGTCGATCCGCGACGGCGCGCCGTTCCCGGTCACCGCGCAGGACGCCGTCGACGTGATGACGATCATCGAGCTCGCCGCGCAGAGCGAGCACGACGGCCGCCGGCTGCCGTTCGTGCGCCGCACGGTCTGACACCGCGCGCCGGCCGGTTGCGCCTGGATCAGCCGGAACATTCGGTTACAAATACCGGGGGAACGAAAGTCAGCGGTACACCTGTCTGACGCGTTTCTCAAAAAAGTCGATCCGACACCAATCCGTCAGGAGAATGTTGATGCAACGGTTGATTCGCGCAGCAGCGTGCTGCGTGCTGGTTTCCTCGCTCGCGGCCTGTATCGTGCAGCCGCAGCAGCCGGTCCGTCCGGCGCCCCCGCCGCGGCCGAATCCGCAGGTCGTCGCGAACGAGCGAATGCAACAGATCCAGGGCCGGATCGACAACCTGCACCGCCGCATCGACGCGCGCGTGAACGGCGGCTACTACCCGCCGCCGTACGGCGCGCAGCTTCATCACCGCCTCGACGTGATCCGCCAGGAGTCGAACGACATGTCCGCGCAGCACAGCGGCGGCCTGTCCGGCGACGAGCAGCGCGTGCTGAACCAGGAACTCGACACGGCCGCGCGCGCGATCGGCGAGTAACGCGCCGGCGCCCGCCGGAGCGGAAAAAGCGGCGGCACAGGCTGCCGCCGCTTGTCGCGAAGCGACATTCTTTTGCTCAAATTGACAAGGCCCACCCGCTCGCGTACAGTCGCCCGCACGCGTCGGGAGAGCGTGTGACCGCGTAGCTAGCAACGCCGGTCGCGCCGCCGAAGGGGCACACCCGCAAACTCTCAGGCAAAAGGACCGACCGCGTCGGGGAATCCCGTCCGCGCATTGCGCGGGCCGCACTCCCCGCACTCTGGAGAGCGGCAGTAGCCCGCTGCGCACATGCTGCGCGGGCAAGCTGCCCACCGAAGGGGCGCGCGCTCGCCGGGCTTTGCCCGCAGTGCAATCTCTCAGGTATCGAGGACAGAGGGGCATGTACCGGATCGCTCGCAGCCCGTCGGCCGCGGCGGTCGGCACATGGCCGTTCTGATCCGCGCGCAAGCGCCTTGCCTGAGGCCTCGATGACTGCACTGAATCACACCCCGCTCAACGCCGCGCACCGCGCGCTCAATGCCCGCATGGTCGACTTCGGCGGCTGGGACATGCCCGTCAACTACGGCTCGCAGATCGAAGAACACGAAGCCGTGCGCACCGACGCCGGCATGTTCGACGTGTCGCACATGTGCGTCGTCGATTTCACCGGCAGCCGCGTGCGCGCATTCTTCGAGCACGCGATCGCGAACAACGTCGGCAAGCTCAAGACCCCCGGCAAGGCGCTCTACTCGTGCCTGCTCAATCCGCAGGGCGGCGTCATCGACGACCTGATCGTCTATTACTTCACCGAAGACTTCTTCCGCGTCGTCGTCAACGCCGGCACCGCCGAGAAAGACATCGCGTGGTTCAACCAGTTGAACGAGCAAGGCGGCTACGGCGTCACGATCGCGCCGCGCCGCGATTTCGCGATCGTCGCCGTACAGGGCCCGAACGCCCGCGAAAAAACCTGGACGACCGTGCCCGCCGCGCGCGCCGCAACGAGCGAGCTGAAGCCGTTCAACGCCGCGCAGGTCGCCGGCACGCCGTTCGGCGATCTCACCGTCGCGCGCACCGGCTATACCGGTGAAGACGGTTTCGAAGTGATCGTCCCGGCCGTGCATGTCGAAGCGCTGTGGAACGCACTGCAGCAAAACGGCGTGCGCCCGTGCGGGCTCGGCGCGCGCGACACGCTGCGCCTCGAGGCCGGCATGAACCTGTACGGCCAGGACATGGACGACACCGTCTCGCCGCTCGACGCGGGCCTCGCGTGGACGGTCGACCTCACCGCGCCGCGCGACTTCGTCGGCCGCGCCGCGCTCGAGCGCGACGGCACGCGCGCCGCGTTCGTCGGCCTGATCCTGCAAAAGGAAAACGGCAAGGCGGGCGGCGTGCTGCGCGCGCACCAGAAGGTCGTCACGCCGCACGGCGAAGGCGAGATCACGAGCGGCACGTTCTCGCCGTCGATGCAGGAATCGATCGCGTTCGCACGCGTGCCGGCGGCCGTCCAGGTCGGCGACACGGTCCAGGTGCAAATTCGCGACAAGAATCTTCCCGCGCGCGTGGTAAAACTGCCGTTCGTGCGCAACGGCAAGGTCCTCGCTGCGTAACGGCCGGGGGCCCGCCTCCCGGTAAGCCGGGAAATGGCGCCCGGCACAACCACACCCGGCGCGCCATGGCGGCGCGCCAGCAGAACGAATTACACCCTTTTATCCAGGAGCATCCGATGAGCAACGTCCCGGCCGATCTGAAATACACCGACGAACACGAGTGGATCCGCACCGAAGCCGACGGCACGCTGACGGTCGGTATCACCGATCACGCGCAGAGCACGCTCGGCGACATCGTCTTCCTCGAACTGCCGGCAGTCGGCAAGTCGGTGACCGCGGGCGACGCCGTCGGCGTCGTCGAATCGGTGAAGGCGGCATCCGACATCTACTCGCCGGTGTCCGGCGAGATCGTCGCCGTCAACACGGAAGCCGCCGACACGCCGGAAGAAGTGAACAGCGACGCATACGGCGTGTGGCTCTTCAAGATCAAGCTCGCGGCCGGCGCATCGACCGACAAGCTGATCGACGCAGCCGCCTACACCAAGCTGATCGACTAATTCCCTCACCCGAAACCGCGCGGGGCCGGCCAGCCGCCCTGCCCCGCGCGGGACCAGAGTCACGCCATGAAGCTCGAACACCCGGACCGCCTGATGAACCGCACGCCCCTCTCGCTCGCCGCGCTCGAAACGCACGACGCGTTCGCCGAACGCCACATCGGCCCCGACGCCGCCAGCCAGCAGGCCATGCTCGACACGCTCGGCTTTGCGTCGCGCGCCGCCCTGATGGACGCCGTGATCCCGGCCTCGATCCGCCGCGCCGAAACGCTGCCGCTCGGCCCGTTCGCGCAGCCGAAGAGCGAGGCCGAAGCCCTCGCCGCGCTGCGGGTTCTCGCGGACAAGAACCAGGTGTTCCGCTCGTATATCGGCCAGGGTTACCACGACACGCACACGCCGGCCGTAATCCTGCGCAACGTGCTTGAGAACCCGGCGTGGTACACGGCCTACACGCCGTACCAGCCCGAAATTTCCCAGGGCCGCCTCGAGGCGCTCCTGAACTTCCAGCAGATGGTGGCCGACCTCACGGGCCTCGCGATCTCGAACGCGTCGCTGCTCGATGAAGCCACCGCCGCGGCCGAAGCGATGACGCTGCTGCAGCGCACCGGCAAGCCGGCGTCGAACGTGTTCTACGTCGCCGACGACGTGCTGCCGCAGACGCTCGAAGTGATCCGCACGCGCGCGCTGCCGATCGGCATCGAGGTCAGGACGGGCCCGGCCGCCGACGCCGCACAATCGAACGCGTTCGGCGTGCTGCTGCAATACCCGGGCGTGAACGGCGACGTGCGCGACTACCGCGCGCTCACCGAAGCGATTCACGCGGCCGGCGGCCACGTGGTCGTCGCGGCCGACCTGCTGGCACTCACCGTGCTGACGCCGCCCGGCGAATGGGGCGCGGACGTCGCGATCGGCAACACGCAGCGCTTCGGCGTGCCGATGGGCTTCGGCGGCCCGCACGCCGCGTATCTCGCGGTGCGCGACGAATTCAAGCGCCAAATGCCGGGCCGCCTCGTCGGCGTGACGGTCGACGCGCAGGGCAAGCCCGCGCTGCGCCTCGCGCTGCAGACGCGCGAACAGCACATCCGCCGCGAGAAGGCGACGTCGAACGTGTGTACCGCGCAGGCGCTGCTCGCGATCATGGCCAGCATGTACGCGGTCTATCACGGTCCGCACGGGCTGAAGACGATCGCGCTGCGCGTGAACCGCATCGCGGCGCTGTTCGCCGCCGGCGTGAAGCAGCTCGGCTTCGCGACCGTCAACGACACGTTCTTCGACACGCTGACGATCGACACCGGCGTGCGCACCGCGCAGGTTCACGAATTCGCGAAGGCGAAGCGCATCAACCTGCGCCGCGTGAGCGACACGCAAGTCGGCGTGTCGGTCGACGAAACGACGACGCGCGACGACCTCGCCGATCTCCTCGCCGTGTTCGCGCAGGCCGCGGGCGGCACCGCGCCGGCCGTCGACGCGCTGGACGCGGGCGCAGCCGGCGTCGCCGCACTGCCGGCCGGCCTCGAGCGCACGAGCGCGTACCTGACGCACCACGTGTTCAACCGCCACCATTCCGAAACCGAGATGCTGCGCTACCTGCGCAGCCTGTCGGACAAGGATCTCGCGCTCGACCGCTCGATGATCCCGCTCGGCTCGTGCACGATGAAGCTGAACGCGACGTCGGAAATGCTGCCCGTCACGTGGCCCGAATTCGGCGGCATCCACCCGTTCGCGCCGGCCGACCAGACCGTCGGCTACCGCGAGATGATCGACCAGCTCGAGCAGATGCTCGTCGCGGCCACCGGCTACGCGGCCGTGTCGCTGCAGCCGAACGCGGGCTCGCAGGGCGAGTACGCGGGCCTGCTGATCATCCACGCGTACCACGCATCGCGCGGCGAAGCCCACCGCGACGTGTGCCTGATCCCGGCGTCCGCGCACGGCACGAACCCGGCATCCGCGCACATGGCCGGCATGAAGGTCGTGGTCGTCGCCTGCGACGCGCAGGGCAACGTCGACATCGCCGACCTGAAGGCGAAGGCCGACGAGCATTCGAAGGACCTCGCGGCGATCATGATCACGTATCCGTCGACGCACGGCGTGTTCGAGCAGAACGTCCGCGAAATCTGCGAGATCGTCCATGCGCACGGCGGCCAGGTGTACGTCGACGGCGCGAACATGAACGCGATGGTCGGCCTGACCGCGCCGGGCCAGTTCGGCGGCGACGTGTCGCACCTGAACCTGCACAAGACCTTCTGCATCCCGCACGGCGGCGGCGGCCCGGGCGTCGGCCCGGTCGCGGTCGGCGCGCACCTCGCGAAGTTCCTGCCGAACCAGCGTTCGACCGGCTACGCTCGTGACGAAAACGGCATCGGCGCGGTGTCGGCCGCCCCGTACGGCTCGGCGTCGATCCTGCCGATCTCGTGGATGTACATCGCGATGATGGGCGCGAAGAACCTGACCGCCGCGACGGAAACCGCGATCCTCAACGCGAACTACATCGCGAAGCGCCTCGCGCCGCACTATCCGGTCCTGTACTCGGGCCCGGGCGGGCTGGTCGCGCACGAATGCATTCTCGATCTGCGTCCGATCAAGGATTCGAGCGGCATCAGCGTCGACGACGTCGCGAAGCGCCTGATGGACTACGGCTTCCACGCGCCGACGATGAGCTTCCCGGTGCCGGGCACGCTGATGGTCGAGCCGACCGAATCGGAATCGCAGGAAGAACTCGACCGCTTCATCGCCGCGATGATCGCGATCCGCGAGGAAATCCGCGCAGTCGAGGAAGGCCGCGCCGATCGCGAGGACAACCCGCTGCGTCACGCACCGCACACGGCGGCCGTCGTCACCGCGAACGAATGGCCGCACGCGTACTCGCGCGAACAGGCTGCGTACCCGGTCGCATCGCTCGGCACGAACAAGTACTGGCCGCCGGTCGGCCGTGCGGACAACGCCTACGGCGACCGCAACCTGTTCTGCTCGTGCGTGCCGATGTCGGAATACGCATAACGCGCGCCAGGCCCGGAGCCGTCCGATGATGACAGCACCGCACGCAACTCCGTGTTGCGTGCGGTTTTTGCGTTCGCCGCTCGAACCGGTGCGCGTTCGTCCGCCAATCCGGCTAACATCACACGCGATCCAGCCAATGAAGGAGTTCCGCATGGTGCGTCCGATGTTTCCGGGCCATGGTGCAATGCAGAGCCGGCCGCGCGCGCGCCGGTTCGTGCCGATGCTCGTCGCGTCGCTGTCGTTCGCCGCTGCCGGCCTCGGCGCGGCCGGCAGCGCGCGCGCGGCGATGAATTTCTGCGCGGCGCCGGCACTGCAGGCGAGCGAGACGACGCAGGCCGAGCCGGGCGTGCAGGCGCTGATCCGCAGCGTCGACGCGCGCATCGGCGAGCAGCCGAAGGCGATGGCGCGCGTGCACACCGAGGGCACGCTGCCGCACGAAGGCATCTACGACCAGAGCGCGGCCGCGCTTAAGGACATGGACCTGATGCGCGACGCGGCGCTCGCGTGGCGCGTGACGAACGCGCCGCGCTACCTGCAGCTCGTCGACCGCTTCCTGTCCGCGTGGGTCGCGACCTACCAGCCGAGCTTCAACCCGATCGACGAGACGCGCTTCGAAAGCCTGATCGTCGCGTACGACATGACCGCGAGCGCGCTGCCGGTGAAGACCCGCAACGCGACGGCAGCGTTCATCGCGAAGCTCGGCGCGGGCTATGTCGCGCAGATCGACACGCAGAAGCGTCCGCTCGCCGGCACCTGGCGCAACAACTGGCAGAGCCACCGGATCAAGCTGATCGCGCTGTCCGCGTTCACGCTCGGCGACCGCAAGATGATGAACGCCGCGCAGCGGCTGTTCGTCGAGCATCTCGCCGACAACATCGGCCCGGACGGCAAGACGTGGGATTTCGAGGAACGCGATGCGCTGCACTACGCTGTGTACGACCTGCAGCCGCTGGTGACGGCCGCGCTCGCCGCGCGCCGCTTCAACCGCAACTGGCTGCGCGAGCGCGGCGCGAACGGCGCGACGCTCGAGGCCGCGCTCGACTGGCTCGTGCCGTACGCGCTCGGCGAGAAGACCCACGAGGAATTCGTGAATTCGCCGGTGCCATTCGACGCGAAGCGCCGCGAGGCCGGCCTGCCGGGCTACACGGGGCAGTGGGACCCGAAAAACGCCACCGAACTCTTTCATCTGGCCGCGCGGCTCGACGGGCGCTATGCCCGCGTCGCGCAGCAGCTTTCCCCAACGCCGCCCGCATGGCTCGCCGCGTGCCTGCCATTACAGGCGCGCTAGCACTACTCTTAAAGCAAGGCAGGTATCGAAATGGCAGTCAGCGTGTTTGACCTCTTCAAGATCGGCATTGGTCCGTCCAGTTCGCATACGGTCGGACCGATGCGCGCGGCGCTGATGTTCGTCCAGGGCCTCGAGCGCGACGGGCTGCTCGATGCGACGGCCCACGTGAAGGTCGAGCTGTACGGCTCGCTCGGCGCCACCGGCAAGGGCCACGGCACCGACCGCGGCGTGATGCTCGGCCTGCTCGGCGATGCGCCCGACACCGTCGATCCCGAAACCATCGACGCGCGGCTGGACGAGGTCCGCAAGTCGAAGAAGCTCGCGCTGCTCGGCACGCATCCGGTGCCGTTCGTGCTGAAGGAGAACATCGCGTTCTACCGCCAGGCGCTGCCCGAGCATCCGAACGGGATGAAGCTGCGCGCGTCCGACGCGAACGGCACGGTGCTGGTCGAGCGCACCTACCTGTCGGTCGGCGGCGGCTTCGTCGTGACGGCCGGCGCACCGAACACGAAGGTGCTGAGCGCGGCCGAGCAGATGACGCACCCGTTCCGCACCGGCGCGGAGCTGCTCGCGCTGACCGAATCGACCGGCAAGTCGATCGCGCAGCTGATGTGGGAAAACGAGCGCGCGTGGCACACCGAGGAAGAAACGCGCGACGGGCTGCTGAAGATCTGGGCCGTGATGCAGTCCTGCGTGTCGCGCGGCTGCGGGATCGGCAACCCCGATGCCGACGGCAACCTGCCCGGCCCGTTCCAGGTCAAGCGCCGCGCGCCGCAGTTGTACCGCACGCTGACGGGCAGCCCGGAGCGCGCGCTGCAGGACCCGCTGTCGATGATCGACTGGATCAACCTGTACGCGATCGCGGTCAACGAGGAAAACGCGGCCGGCGGCCGGGTCGTCACCGCGCCGACCAACGGCGCGGCCGGCATCATCCCGGCCGTGCTGCACTACTACACGCGCTTCACGCCCGGCGCGAACGAACAGGGCGTGATCGACTTCCTGCTGACGGCCGCCGCGATCGGCATTCTCTACAAGCTCAACGCGTCGATCTCGGGCGCGGAAGTCGGCTGCCAGGGCGAAGTGGGCGTCGCCTGCTCGATGGCGGCCGGCGCGCTCGCGGCCGTGCTCGGCGGCACGCCGCACCAGGTCGAGAACGCGGCCGAGATCGGGATGGAGCACAACCTCGGCCTCACCTGCGACCCGGTCGGCGGGATGGTGCAGATCCCGTGCATCGAGCGCAACGCGATGGCGTCGGTGAAAGCCGTCAACGCGGCGCGCATGGCGCTGCGCGGCGACGGCTCGCACTACGTGTCGCTCGACTCGGTGATCAAGACGATGCGCGAGACCGGCGCCGACATGAAGACGAAGTACAAGGAAACGTCGCGCGGCGGGCTGGCGGTGAACATCGTCGAGTGCTGAACGCCCCCGGGCCCATCGCTTCGCGCCAGGCCGCCGAGGGGCCTATTCCCCGAAGGGCCTCACTTCGAGGCCGAAAACCTGGAGCGCCCCCGCTTTTTCTTGAGAGCGCCGCGCATCACGGCCACTGCCGCCGCGCATGCAAGACGCGGAGAATCTCCACGATGTTGTCGGCCGGCCGGATGCGATATACGAGCACGTAGTTCGGCGCGACCACCAGCTCGCGCGTGCCCGCCACGCGCCCTTGCCGATACAGTTCGGCGCGCGCGGGCAACGCCGCGGCCCGCTCGTCCAGTTCGAGCGCGGCCAGCGGGTCGTCCTGGGCGATGTAGTCCATGATCGCGGCGCGGTCCTCACACGCCTTCGGATGCCAATGCAGCGCGAGGGTCAAACAGCATTACCCCGCTTGCCCGCAATCCGTTGACGCAGCGCGGCACGGCGCGACGCAAACTCTGCGCTGACCTCGGCATCGGGAATCGACGGGGGAATCGACGGGCGCGGATCGTCCAGCGCCTGCTGCACCTGCTCGCGAAACCAGCGGTCGTGGACAGCCGCTTCATGAGCCGCTTTCAGCGCGGCCGCACGATCGGGCCGCGCCGCCCGGCCGGCTGCATCCGGGTCGAAATCCGACGCGTCCACATCGAACCGGCTGATACCGATATCGCGCAGAAACCCGACCAACGTTTCAAAACGACGGAACACGCGCACGTCGCCGCGCTTGGCCGACAGGAGCCGTTCGCTTGCGCCGCAACGGGCCGAAACGGCCCAGCCGTTGCCGCAGCCGATCACACGCGCGGCGCGCACGGCGCCGGCCTCGACGAGCTGGACGAGCGTCTTTTGATCGATTGTTTCGGTTGCCATGCTGGATCCTCGATCCCGTTAGTCATCCCAGAAATTTTACTATTGAATGGCATCCCGTTTTATTATTATTCGGGAGGTACGACATCGATGCTCGAGACCTGTATTCGCGTCGACATCCGTAGCCCTCAATTCTCCCAGTCGAGCGATCACGCACAAGCCGCCCTTTCGGCCAACCGCCACCGGCGAACGCGGGCGACGCGCCGTCCGAATCACTCCGTGTTCCGACACTTTTCAGCGCCCCGCCGACAGGCGTAAGCTGTACATCCCGCTACCCAGGGAGACGGCAGCCCATGTCGCATTCCAAGGATCTCGAGCCGCGCGCCACCACCGGTGCGCGACTGCTCGTCGATGCGTTGCTCGCCAATCACGTCGAACGCGTGTTCTGCGTGCCGGGCGAGAGTTTCCTCGCCGTACTCGATGCGCTGGCGGACGACACCGCGCGCATCCAGACGGTCGTCTGCCGCCACGAGGCGGCCGCCGCGAACATGGCCGAGGCGGTCGGCAAGCTGACCGGCCACCCCGGCATCGCGTTCGTCACGCGCGGGCCCGGTGCGACGCATGCGTCGATCGGCGTGCACACCGCGTTCCAGGATTCGACGCCGATGATCCTGTTCGTCGGCCAGTGCGCGCGCGAGCATCTCGACCGCGAAGCCTTCCAGGAAATCGACTACCGCCGGATGTTCGGCCAGATGGCGAAATGGGTCGCGCAGATCGACGACCCGCGCCGCATCCCTGAATACCTGAGCCATGCGTTCCACGTCGCGACGTCCGGCCGGCCCGGGCCGGTCGTGCTCGCGCTGCCGGAAGACGTGCTGTCCGACGCGTGCGCGCCGCAACCCGTCGTGCCGGCCGCGAAACGCGTCGCCGCCGCTCCGTCGGCCGCGCAGATGGACGAGCTGCGCGAGCGGCTCGCGCGCGCGGAACGGCCGTTCGCGATCGTCGGCGGCAGCGGCTGGACGCCCGACGCGTGCGCGAACCTGCGCACCTTCGTCGAGCGCTGGCAACTGCCGGTCGCGTGCGCGTTCCGCTACCAGGACACGATCGACAACGCGCACCCGAACTACGCGGGCGACGTCGGGCTGGGGATCAACCCCGCACTCGCGAAGCGCATCCGCGACGCCGACCTGCTGCTCGTGATCGGGCCGCGCCTCGGCGAGGCGACGACCGGCGGCTACACACTGCTCGACATCCCGAAGACGCGCCAGACGCTGATCCACGTGCACCAGGGCGCGGACGAGCTCGGCCGCGTGTATGCGGCCGACCTGCCGATCGTGTCGGGGATGCCCGAGATCGCCGCGCCGCTCGCCGCGCTCGAGCCGCCCGAGCGCCCCGCGTGGGCCGGTGCGGCCGCAGACGCGCATCGCGCGTACCGCGAATGGCACGCGCCGCTGCCGATGCCCGGCGACGTCCAGCTCGGCGACGTGATGGTGCAGTTGCGCGAGCGCCTGCCGCACGACGCGATCCTGACCAACGGCGCCGGCAACTATGCGATCTGGCTGCATCGCCACTTCGCGTACCGGCACTTCCGCTCGCAGCTCGCGCCGACGAGCGGCGCGATGGGCTACGGCATCCCGGCCGCGCTCGCCGCGAAATCGCTGTACCCGTCGCGGACCGTCGTCGCGCTCGCGGGCGACGGCTGCTTCATGATGGCCGGCAACGAGCTCGCGACCGCGATGCAGTACGGGCTGAACATCGTCGCGATTGTCGTCAACAACGGGCATTTCGGCACGATCCGCATGCATCAGGAGCGCAACTACCCTGGCCGCGTGCATGGCACGGGACTCACGAATCCCGATTTCGCCGCATATGCGCGCGCGTTCGGCGCGCATGGCGAGACGGTCGAGCGCACCGCCGATTTCGCGCCCGCGCTCGAGCGCGCGCTGACCTGCGGGCTGCCCGCGCTGATCGAGATCCGCATCCCGCAGGACGCCAGCACGCCGGCCGCGACGCTCGAACAGATCCGCGAGCAGGGCCGCCGCGCGCGCGGCGGATGACGATGGACACGCGCACCGTGCCGCCCGGCGTCGCGCTGTCGCATGACGACGCGCTCGTGCTCCCCGGCACGCTGCTCGCGCCCGACGGCACACTCGTCGCGCCATACGACGTCGAGCACGGCAGCGCCCGCGCGGTCGGCCACGTGCCGGCTGCGTCCGCGCTTGGCCTGCTGCACGCCGCGCACCGGCCGTTCCGGCTCGACTACGACGGCGCGACGCATGTGCATGTGATCAACGGGATGGGCGTCACGCTCGGCGATTCGGTGATCGGGCTGACCGCGCTCGCCGCGCTGCGCGCAGCGCACGCGGGCCTGCGCTTCACGCTTTACCGGCCGGCCCGCGCGCCGCGCTATGTCGACGCGCTGTATGCGCTCGCGGCCGATGTCGTCGCGCCGTCGCGCACGCTGCCGTGCCCCGTCGAAGCGCTGCCCGCGGACGCGCCGTGCATCGACGTCGGCAATCACCTGTACTGGCCCGCGTTCGCGCGGCTGCCGATGATCGATTTCTTCCTCGACGCGCTCGGCGCCGACCCGGCCGCCGTGCCGGCCGCCGCGAAGCGCAACCGCTGGCTCGCGCGGCTGCCGCTGCCCGCGCTGCCGGCCGCCTGGCAGCGGCCGTACGTGCTGTTCTGTCCGAGCGCGAGCACCGCGGTGCGCAGCGTGCCGCCCGCGCTGCGCGCGGCGTTCGTCGACCGGCTCGCGCAACGCTACGGGCTGCCGGTGGCCGGATTCGGCCCCGTCGCGCATCCGGCCTATGTCGACGTGAGCGGCGACGCGACCGACACCGCACGCTTCATTGCTTGGGTCAAGGGTGCAAGCCTGCTGTTCGCGCCCGACACGGCCGCGCTGCATCTCGCCGACGGTTTCGACGTGCCGACGCTCGCGTGCTTCACGACGATCGGGCCGGCGCTGCGCGTGCGCGACTATCCGCATTGCGTGCCGGTCGAACTCGACGTGCCGGCCGAATTGCGCGGGCTGCATCGCAGCGAGCGGCCGGACGATCTCGCGGCGGTCGAAGCCGCATATCGCGCGATCGACTGGGATGGGCTTGCATGGCCGACGCCGCGCGAAGCGGCAGCGACCACCACCGGATAAGGAAACAGGACGCGACAGCCAGCCGGAACGCCGACCGCGCCGCCGTCGTCACCCCGCCGCGACCATCACCGCGCGATCGCGCAGCGTCTCCGACGGCCGCTTGCCGAACAGCCGCCGGTAATCGGTCGCGAACTGGCTGAGATGCCAGAAACCCCACGCCTCCGCGACATCCTGGACCGAGCCGGCCGTGCGGCCGCACAGATCGCGCCGCGCGCCGTTCAGCCGCAACGTGCGCAGATAGGACGCGGGCGCCATCCCGAGCACGTCCTGGAAGCAGTACTGCAGCGTGCGCCGGCTCACGTGCAACTGCTCGCACAGCTCGGGCACGCCGACCGGACGCGTGCGGTGCGCGAGCACGTAGTCGCGCGCCTGCTCGACGATCCAGCGGCGCGTCGACGGCGCGCGGCCAGCGCCGTCGTCGGCCGGTTGCGCGCACGCATCGAACAGCGCGGCCAGCACCTCGGCCTGCAGGTCGTCGCGCTGCGCATCGGGCAGCGGACCGGTCACGGCCACCGCGCCGTCGAGCCGGCGGCCGAGCAGCGCGCACAGGCGTGCGAGCCGCGCATCGCCGACCTGCATCACGCGCTGCGTAAACAGCCGCTCGTCGAGCGCGCAGCGTTCGACCTCCTCCGCATAGCGGCGCAGCACATCGCCGCGCACGACGACGCCGTAGATCGAGAACTGCGCGGGCGTCAGCAGTTCGAATTCGACGTTGCCGGGCCGGAACGCGAGCGCGCCGGGCCCGATGCGGCACGCATCGACGCGCGCCGTGCCGTCGTCCACGAGCGGGATGCCGAACCAGTACGCATCGCCGCGCACCTCGCATGCCTGGCGCAGCAGGTGGCTCGTCGATTCGCGAAACAGCTTCATCGTGTCGAGCGGCAGCTCGGTCAGCGTGCCGACGAAGCGGCCGGCCGCGAGCTGGTCGTAGGTCTGCCGCCAGCCGATCAGGTTGCGCGCCTGCTCGTCCGCGTCGTGCGCGACGCTGACGACAGCCTGCCCGGCCAGCGCGTCGTCGCCCTGCGCGTTGCGCCGCGTGTCTTCGGCCGTCGGTTCTTCGATACTCACCACCTGTCGATCCATCGTGTTCTCCCTCACCTGCCCGGAACCGCGCCTGTCACGCAAGTCCCGTGCCGAACCGCGTGGCCCGGCGAACGACCCGTCATTCCACGCTATCCGGCCGGTGTGCGCGATACGGGCGCACCCGAAGGCGGCGTGCCGCGCACGCCGCCGGTGCGATCCGCGCTGCGACCGCGCATATCCGCCGCCGCCGCTGCCGAATACCGGCTACCCGGCCGGCTTCAGCCGCACGACCCGCGTACCGCAATTGCCATACGCCTGCGCGACCGCCAGCTCGACGATCGCGCTTCCTGCCGGCCAGGGCGCCGCGTCCGCTTCGGGCAAATCGGCACGCAGCATGGCGCGGCCGTTGATCCGGTAGCGAATGCCGCGCACGAAATCGACGAACAGCAACCCGACACCGCTGCCGTCGCACGCTGCTGCGTCGATCCGGCCGCCGTCGCCGTATGCGAGCAACGCGAACCGCAGCGTCTTCGTGTCGACCACGCGGACGACGGGCAGCAGATCGCCGTTCGCGTCGCGCAGGCTCTGCACGATGTCGCACGTCACGGGTGCGCGCCCGCCGCATGCGGTGCCGACGAACATGAACGGCTGCGATTCGACGAACTGCCGCACGCCGATGCTCACGCGCGTCGTGACGACATCGCTCATCCGCGCGGCTTCGTCGGCCACGCCGAAGCGGTGCTGCGCGTCAAGTTCGCCCGCGTGGAATACGGGGTGGCGCGGAAAGGATCGGGGCGGTTCTGCCATGCTGGTTGTTGTTGCACGCATCGGCTCACCGTGCCGCCGCGCACACGCGACTGCCGGTATCGTTTCCGGCGCTGGCCGCGACGACGCGCGGCCGACGCCGGGGGGCGGATGGCGAAGTCGAAAATGGCGAAGTGCCGGGTGACCGGATGGCCCGATGGTCGGTAGTCAGCGCATCGCAACCGCGTGTGCGCCGCTCGACGGCCGGGCAAGTGCCGCCCGGCCGTCGAACATTCAACGCAGCCCGCGCGTCACGCGTATCACCATCGAACACGGCAACCATACCGGCCGGCGCTGCTTTGCCGACCGGCCGACCCCGGCGCTTCGCCACTGCCTTGACGATCAGGTCAGAAGAACCCGAGCGCCTCGGCCTGGTAGCTGACCAGCAGGCACTTCGTCTGCTGATAGTTCGACAGCGCCATCTTGTGCGTCTCGCGGCCGATCCCCGACTGCTTGTAGCCGCCGAACGCCGCGTGCGCCGGGTACAGGTGGTAGCAGTTGGTCCACACGCGGCCGGCCTCGACCTCGCGGCCCATCCGGTACGCACGCGTGCCGTTGCGCGTCCACACGCCCGCGCCGAGCCCGTAGAACGTGTCGTTCGCGAGTTCGATCGCTTCCTGCTCGTCCTTGAACGTCATCACCGACGCGACCGGCCCGAAGATCTCTTCCTGGAACACGCGCATCTTGTTGTTGCCGAGCAGCATCGTCGGCTTCACGTAGTAGCCCGTGCCGAGATCGGCGGCCGGCGCCGTGCGTTCGCCGCCCGTCAGGCATTGCGCGCCTTCGCCGCGACCGATGTCGATGTACGACAGGATCTTGTCGAGCTGCTGCTGCGACGCCTGCGCGCCGATCATCGTCTGCATGTCGAGCGGGTGGCCGGACTTGATGCGCTCGACGCGCGCGACAGCCTTCTCGATGAAGCGTTCGTAGATCGATTCCTGGATCAGGATGCGCGACGGGCACGTGCACACTTCGCCCTGGTTCAGCGCGAACATCGCGAGCCCTTCGAGCGCCTTGTCGAGGAACGCGTCGTCCTGGTCGAGCACGTCGGCGAAGAAGATGTTCGGGCTCTTGCCGCCCAGTTCGACCGTCGACGGGATCAGGCTGTCGGCCGCCGCGCGCAGGATGTGCTGGCCGACCGGCGTCGAGCCCGTGAACGCGATCTTCGCGATCCGCTTGCTGGTCGCGAGCGCTTCGCCCGCTTCCTTGCCGAAGCCGTTCACGATGTTGATCGTGCCGGCCGGGAACAGGTCGCCGATCAGCTCCATCAGCACGAGCACCGACGCGGGCGTCTGCTCGGCCGGCTTCATCACGACGCAGCAGCCGGCCGCGAGCGCCGGCGCGAGCTTCCACGCGGCCATCAGCAGCGGGAAGTTCCACGGAATGATCTGGCCGACGACGCCGAGCGGCTCGTGGAAGTGATACGCGACGGTGTTGTCGTCGATTTCGGAGATACCGCCTTCCTGCGCTCGGATGCAGCCCGCGAAGTAGCGGAAGTGGTCGACGGCGAGCGGCAGGTCGGCCGCCATCGTCTCGCGCAGCGGCTTGCCGTTGTCGATCGTCTCGGCCACGGCCAGCAGCTTCAGGTTCTTTTCCATCCGGTCGGCGGCGGCGAGCAGCAGGTTCGCGCGCTCGGCCACGGACGTCTTGCCCCACTTGCGGCGCGCGGCATGCGCGGCGTCGAGCGCCAGCTCGATATCGTCGGCGCCCGAGCGCGGAATGCGGCAGAACGGCTGGCCGTTGATCGGCGACACGTTCTCGAAATACTCGCCCTTCACCGGCGCCACCCATTTGCCGCCGATGTAGTTGTCGTACTGCTGACGGTACGGGTATTCGACGTCGAGGCCCAGTTGTTTCAGGTCAAACGGGTTCATACATGTCTCCTGTTCATCGTGCTTGTGTCAGTACAGCGCCGGTTGGATCGCGCTGCACCGGTTTACGCAACATGCGTGCCAAACAGGAACGAAGCGCAGCGGAAGCACCGCGATCGCGGCCGGCCCGTGTGCGCACCGTGCCGCGTTCAAGCATGCAGCACGGCGAGTGTGCCGATTCTGAACACCCCGATTGCGCAGCGCCGGGGCCGGTGTTTGAAATTTCCACAGTGCGCAGACGCGCCTGCATGCCAATCCAGGCCGCGACGCGTGGCATGTCGCTTGCATGCGAAACGCGGATCCACACGCAGCGGCGTTTGCGCCGACCGACACCATGAGCGACCCCGGCCCCCTGACCGACGACGCCGTCGCGTTCATCCGCGAGCAGGCGTTCCTGATCGTCGCGACCGCCGACGCGGCGGGCAACAGCGACTGCTCGTACCGCGGCCGTCAGCCGCGCGCCGACGGCGCGTTCGAGCCGCTCGTCGACATCCCCGACCGCCGCACGCTCGTGCTGCCCGACTTCGCCGGCAACAACCTGTTCAACACGATCGGCAACCTGCTCGTGAATCCGGCCATCGCGCTGCTGTTCGTCGATTTCATGCGTCAGACGACCTGGCTCGTGCAGGGCCGCGCGACGATCGACGAGGATGCGGGAAGCCGCGCGCACCTGTGGCCCCACGCACTGCGCCATGTGGTGATCGAGGTCGAGCGGGCGCAGGCGCGGGCGGATGCGGCGTTGCCGCCGCTCGTGCTGGCGTGATGCGTTTGGCGGATCGTCAGCGTGCGGATGCGGTCATGACGAAACACAACGGCACATCGGCTGCCACCGCCAAAGCGCCCATGCGCGACGACGCGACGCTCAACGCCCGTGCGTCTCCGCACAAGCCGGTTCGATCCGGCTGCGCGCCGGCGCGTCGGCATGCGCATGCCCGTCCGCGTCGTCGTCCGCTGCAGCCGCCGCGGGCCGCCCGCCGAGAAACAGGAACACCACCACCGCACACAGCACCGTGACGACGGCCAGCCCGGTCAGCAACCGGTCGAACGCATGCGTATAGCTCGCAAGCAGCGCCGCATGGCCGACACCCGGCAACGCAGCAGCCGCGCCCGCGAGATCGCCGGTCGCGAGCCGCGCGGCCGCACGCAGCGTCGCGTCGGGCGTGCCGGCGGCACCGGCCGCCTGCCGTAGCCCCGTCTGCGCGAGCGCGGCCAGCACCGCACCGACGATCGCGAGCGCGATCCCCTCGCCGGCCACGCGCGTCGTGCCGAAGATCCCCGTCGCCATCCCCGCGCGCTCCTTCGGCACGACGCTCACCGACAACCCGTCCATCAGCCCCCACGGCATGCCGGCGCCGACGCCGATCGCGAGCATCGGCGCGATCGCCGCCGGCCCCGCACCGCCGCGCAGCGCGACGCCCAGCCACACGAGCCCGCCCGCCGCGACCGCCAGCCCGAACGCCGAGATCACGCCGGCCGACAACCAGCGCGTGAGCGTCGCCGCGGCGAGCGGCACGACGAGCATCGGCGCGGAGATCGCGAGCATCAGCCAGCCTGCGTCGATCTCGCTGAAGCCGTCGATGCCGATGAAGCGCAGCGGCAGCACGACGAGCAGCACGATGTAGCAGCAGCAGGTCGACACCGGCAGCACCTGCACGCCGACGAAGCGCGCGATGCGGAACAGCGACAGGTCGAGCATCGGCCGCGCGACGCGCGTCTCGATCATCACGAACGCGCATGCGCCGAGCGCCGCGCCGGCCAGCAGCACGATCACGAGCGCGCTCGGCCAGCCGCGCGCGGGCGCCTCGATCACGCCGAACGTGAACAGCGTCAGCGCGGCCGTGAACGCGGCCGTGCCGGGCCAGTCGAGCCCCGTCGCATGCGGGTCGCGCGACTCGCGCATGCGCGGCAGCCCGAACCCGAGCGACAGCACGCCGGCCACCGCGCTCGTGACGAAGATCGCGCGCCAGCCGTAATGCCCGATCAGGCCGCCGGCCAGCACGGGCCCGAACGCAAGCCCGATGCCGAAGGTCGTGCCGAGCAGGCTGAACGCACGCGTGCGCGCCGCGCCGTCGAACTCCTGCGCGAGCGCGGCCGTGCCGCCCGCGAGCGCCGCGGCCGCCGCGAGCCCTTGCGCGGCGCGCAGCAGGTCGACCGCGAGCATCGACGGCGCGAACGCGAGCGCGACCGACATCAGCGTGAAACCGCCGACGCCGATCGCGAACAGCCGCTTGCGGCCGAACTGGTCGGCCAGCGCGCCGGCCGCCATCAGGAAGCTGCCGAACGCGAGCATGAACGCGTTGGTGATCCAGTTCATCGCGACCGTGCCGCCATGCAGGTCACGGCCGATCGCCGGCGTCGCGACCGCGCCGCCCGAAAACGACAGCGGCAGCGCGACGGCGGCCATGCAGACGGCGGCCAGCACCCACGCGCGCCGGCGCGCCGAAACCGCTGAAAACGGGTGATCCATCATCGCTCCTCGAAAAGCCGGCGCGGATGCGCCGCCGGAGCGACAGAAGATAAATCCGATTCAATCAGCGAAAAACTACGCGAAGTTCCACATATAACGGACTAGAATTCCGCAATTCACTCGGCCGCGCCCGTCGGCGCAGGCACTTCGATTCGATGGAAAACCTGACCGGCATCGTCGCCTTCGTCCGCACCGCCGAAGCGCTGAGCTTCGTCGCGGCCGGCCGCGCGCTCGGCATCTCGGCGTCGGCGGTCGGCAAGACGATCGCGAAACTCGAGCAGTCGCTCGGCGTGCGCCTGTTCAACCGCACGACCCGGCGCGTCACGCTCACTGAAGAGGGGCGGCACTTCTACGAACGCTGCCAGCGGATCCTCGAGGATTTCCGCGATGCGGAAGCGACCGTGACGGCATCGGCGCAACGCCCGCGCGGCAGGCTGCGCGTGAGCCTGCCGGTGATCGGCTACCGCTTCCTGCTGCCCGTGCTGCCCGAGTTCCGGCAGCGCTATCCGGACGTCGAGCTCGATCTCGACTTCAACGACCGGATGGTCGACGTCGTCGAAGGCGGCTTCGATGCGGTGATCCGCAGCGGCCCGCTGTCGGATTCGAGCCTGATGTCGCGGCGGCTCGGCCCGTTCGCGTTCGTGCTGTGCGCGACGCCCGCGTATCTCGCGCGGGCCGGCACGCCGCGCACGCCGCGCGATCTCGAAGCGCACGAATGCGTGCGCTACTGCTTTCCGACCACCGGCAAGCTGCAGGACTGGGCGCTCGCGGCCGACGACGGCACGCCGCTGAAGCTGCGCACCGCGATGACCTGCAACAACATGGAAGCGCTGCGCGGCACCGTGCTCGCGGGGCTCGGCATCGGCTACATGCCCGACTTCCTCGCGCGCGACGCGCTCGAACGCGGCGCGCTCGTCACCGTGCTCGACGACTACCGGATCGCGCCGGGGCAGTTCTCGATCGTGTGGCCGTCGAGCCGGCAGTTGTCGCCGAAGCTGCGCGTGTTCGTCGATTTCCTGTGCGAGCGGCTGTTCAGGTAGCCGCCCGGCATGCAGCCGCGCGCCGCCCCCGTCACGCCGCCCCGATCCGCTCCGCTTGCGCCGGCGGCAGCAGCGCGTCGCTGTCGTCCTTCAGCCCGACGCCCGTCAGCTGGAGCCTGCGCGCATGCGTCATCAGGTAATGCAGCTTGTGCGCGGCGGCCGCGTGCGGCAGCCCTTCGGGCCGCACGTTCGAGATGCAGTTGCGCAGCGCGTCGTGGCAGCCGACCTTCGGCGCCCACGTCAGGTACACGCCGAGGCTGTCCGGCGAGCTGAGCCCCGGCCGTTCGCCGATCAGCATCGCGACGACCTTCGCGCGCAGCAGCTCGCCGATCTCGTCGCCGAGCGCGACGCGCGCCTGCTTCGCGACCACCACCGGGCCGATCCGCCAGCCGTCCGCGTCGAGCCTTGGGCGCACGGCCTGCAGCAGCGGCAGCGCCTGCTTCGCGGCCGCGAACGCCGACAGCCCGTCGCCGACCACGAACACGACGTCGGGCGCATCGTCGAGCGCCGCGCCGTAACCGGCCAGCAGCCCGCGGCTGTCGTCCGACAGCTTGCGACCGAGGTCGGGCCGGCGCAGATAGTGGTCGCGGTCCGGCGCGGCGCTCTGCACGCCGAGCGTCGGCAGCAGGCCGGCCGCCTCGATCTCGCGCCGCAGCGCGTCCGCATCGAGCGGCTGGTGCACGGCGTCGCGCGCCTGCGCGTGCGACAGGTTGAAGGCCAGCAGCGGCGCGGTCGGCAGGCTGTTGCCCGCGCGGCCGAGCGCGATCCGCGCGTTCGTGAACGACTTCAACTGGCCCCACGGATTCTTTTCGACGGCATCGCT